>CBDVDV010000241.1:0-4463 GCA_965372835.1 uncultured bacterium
AGACGGTGAAACGGATTCTGTTTGAGTTATCGACTGCAGCGGGCATCGACGAAAGGGGACAGGCGTCCGAGCGCACGGACGGGCAGCAAGAGCGGTCGGGCTTCTCCGTCCTTTCCGACGGGCGGTTCCGCAAGGAACTCATCCGCGAGGGGACCTGGGTACACCCCACACGGAACTTCCGCCTGTCGGTGACCAGGGACCGGATGCGCCGATGGGTGGAGAAGTTCCGCCTGATGCGGGAGCGGGGTATCCGCGTGCCCGTGCCCTTCGGTCACTCCTACGACCCCAAGGAGAACGCCGGCTTCGTCGAGGAACTGGTGCTCGACGGAAACGTCCTCTTCGCCGTGCTCAACATCCCCCGGCCCGAGGACGCCCAGAAACTGGGGCAGACGGTCAAGGACGTCTCCCTCTCCATCAACCCCGACTTCCGCGACGGTCAGGGCCGCCGCTACGGCGAGGTCATCGAGCACGTGGCCCTGACCACCCGCCCCGTGGTCTCCGGCCAGGGCGACTTCGTCCCCCTGTCGCTGCCCGACGGCAGCCAGGCTGAACTCTGGCGTTTCGAGGTGGAGAGCCTTCGACCCCGTCGGTTGGCGGGCGAGTCGGATGGCGGGGCAACGGAGTCAGCCGATGCCGCAGTCGAGGAGCAGCGCGCTTCAGAGGAGAGAGAAGAGCCAGCGGCGAAGCCCCGTCGGCTGGAAGTCGATCCGGAGGAGTTCCGTCGTCTGTTCGGCGTTCCCGAGGGGACTGAATCGGAGAGGATGCTGGCCGCCGCCGCGGTTCGATACCAGGCGCTCGAGGCCCAGGTCCAGGCCGGTGCCGAGTCGGCGGGCGAGGCCGAAAGCGATGATGAAGACGAGTCCGGTCAGGCCCTGCCGCTGGAGGCTCAGCGCGAACTGGCCGAACTGCGCCAGCAGCACCTGGAGGGGGAGGTGGAAGCCCTGGTGCGCGCCGGTCGGCTGACCCCGGCGATGCGGGAACCCGCACGCAGGCTCCTGGCCCTGGCCGAGCCGGTCTCGGCGCAGTTGGCAGTCGGCTCCGCCCAGGTGGACGTCGCTCGGGAACTGCGGGCGCTCTTGGAAGCGGTGCCCGCGCATGCGCTCATCGACCTGCGCGAGCGCACGCTGTTCGAAGCCTCCCGGCCCGTAGGCGAGATGACCGACGAGCGCGCAGCGAAACTCGCCGAGGAAAACCGCCGACTGGCCAAACTGGAGGCCTGAGGGAAAGCAGTCTGAACCGCAGAGACGCAGAGAACGCCTGGGTGGCACACCTTGGCTTGGCCAAGGTGTGCGCGAAGCGTCGGAAACAGATGCTTCTGGCAGTGTTTCCCATGCGCGACGCCTCCGGCGTCGGCACCCACCTTGACCCTGTCAAGGTGGGCCACCCATAGCAGGTGAGCCGGCCGAGCCGAACCCCATACTGAAAGAGACCAGGACGTGAACACAAAGTCCACATACACATCGGGACCGAGAGGGACTCCAGGGCGACCCGGGATTGGCGCTCTACGGTGCCCGCTGCGGAGCGACGGGCTGACCCGTGCGCATGGACTCGTACCCGGCGAGGATGGCGGCCAGCGTCTCCCGCTCGGAGCTGCCGCTGGTGTACGGCTCGCGGCCCTCGGCGATGGCCGAGAGGAACTCCTCGAGTTCGCGGACGAAGCTGCCCGGAGCGCCGCCTCGTTCGTCCGACGCGCAGGGGAGGACTTCCGGCTCACCCTCGGTGTAAACAGTGACGCCGTCGCCGTGACGCCGGTTGACGTCCAGCGTGCCCTCGCTGCCGAAGAGGACGAGGTCGCCGTAGCGACGGTAGCCGTGGAGTTCGGCGGAGACGATCATGGTGAGCACCGCTCCCGAATCGAAACTCACCAGGGCGACCACCGTGGACTCAAGTTCGCTCTGGAACTCGTCCGAGCGGACCTCGCGGGCGACGATGGCCGTGACCTCACCCAGGAGCATCCGGGCCACGGACATGGCGTGGATGCCGTTGAGCATCCAGATGCCACCCCCGCAGACCGCCGGGTCGGCCAGCCAGGCCCGTCGGCCCGGGTAGGCGAAGGTCTTGTGGCCGCGGGGGATGAGGTTCGATCGGCCGGTGAGCACCTGGCCGATGGTGCCCGCCTCCAGAACGTCGCGGACCGTCCGGGCCCGGCGCGTGTAGCGGGCGGACTCGGCCACCATGAGCGTAGTACGGGCATCCCGGCAGGAGTCGACCATGGCGTCGGCGTCCTCGAGGGTGAGCGCCATAGGTTTCTCGACCAGCACGTGCCGGCCCGCCGAAGCAGCCTGCTCGGTTCCTTCACGGTGCAGGTGATGGGGGGTTGCCAGCACCACAGCCTCGGCCTGGGGCAACGCGTCCAGGGCCGCGGCGAGAACGGGATAGGTGGTGGTGACGCCCCACTCTGCCGCTTGGGCGGCAAGGTGGTCGGCATCGGTGTCCACCAGGGCGGCGAGGCGGACATCCGCCCCCTCCTGCTGGAGGGCTTTGATCGCCTGGACGTGACGCTCACCGGCCCAGCCGGCGCCGACGACGATGAGGTCCATGACCTGCTCCCGGGCTGTGAGGCTTTTGCACTGTGTGGTTCGTTGACGTGACTATAGGCCGCAGGACGCCCCCAGTCAAGGGTGGGAGTTGCGGCGCGGAAAAGACGGTGAATCGAGCGGCCCGCGCGGTGCGGGCCCAGGTGTGAACAGGTAGGAAAGGAGGAAGGACAATGGTTCTTGGTTATGGACCGTTGCGTGAGAACGAGCCGACTGAGTACCGGCTCTCGGACCACGGGCGCGATACCGACGTCGGTATCACCATCGACTCCAGCGCCCGCGACTCGGGCAGCACCCCGGACACCACCCTTCGCAAGGGGCTGGTAGTGGGCAAGATCACGGCCACCGGCAAGTACGCCCAGTACGACGACGGGGCCGCTGACGGCACCGAGGTCGCCGCCTGCATCCTCGCCGATCAGGTGAACCTGCTGGACGAGGACGGCAACGCCCAGGACTCCCACTCCGTCGGGATCATCCACGGGGTGGTGGACGAGAGCAAACTCGTCGGCATCGACGCCAACGGCAAAGCCGACCTGAAGTACGTCATCTTCAGGTAAGACCGTAGTGGGTGGCACCCAGACTGTGCCCGGGCCGGTCTCGCCCGGCCCGGCACTGAAGGGCAAAGGAACGCACGGCCGGGCAAGTCCGGCCGTGGCACACCAGCCCCCTCCGGCGGACGGGCCTGAAGGTCCGTCCCTACAGTGATCTCGATCGACCGACCATCTCGAAAGGAGGTCGCACAGATGAACTTTGGTGAACTGGAAATCCTGCATCACAAGGTGCTCACCCGGACGGTGTCTGACTTCGCCTTCGCGGAACTCCTGGGCAGCCAACTTCTGCCCGAGGAGCGCGTCGAGGGCATCACCGCCCAGTGGGACATCCTCTCGCCCACCCGTCAGAAGGGCACCTTCCGCATCCCGGGCGAGCCGGCGACGCGGGTGGAGTTGGAGCGGGTGGCCAGCCGAACCGCCACCTGCATCCTCATGCTCCTGGAGAAGGCCCTGGACGAGGCCACCTTGGCGTGGCTCCGCCTCGCCGGTGAGGAGGACGTGGCCAGCGCCCGCGCTCGCATCACCGCCGAGCAGATGGGTCTGGCCCGTCGAATCCAACTGGCCAGGGAGTGGGCCATCTGGCAGGCGCTCTGCGGAGAACTGGTCATCGACCAGGACAACCTCAAACTCACCGTGGACTACGGGCTGGACGCCAGTCACAAGCCCACAGCCGCGGCTTCCTGGGGGCTCGCCGACACCGACATACCCGCCGACGTGCGGGCCTGGAAGAAACTCATCGCCCAGGACAGTGGCTACGTGGCCGGTGAGGCCTTCGTCAACGAGGGCGTCATGGAGAAGATGATCAAGAACGACAACGTCAAGGACGTCATCAGCGACACCGGCCTCAAAGAGCAGTTGGCCCAGGAAGGCTACATCACCCGCTTCATGGGCCTCGACTGGCACGTCTATGACGCCGGCTACCTGGACGCCTCGGGCACCTTCCACCAGTTCGTTCCCGACGACACCGTCATCATCGTCCCGGGACCGAAGGTCTACGGACGGATGCAGGTGGGGACCCAGGAAGTGCCCACGGGCTTCAACGAGACGGTGCGGGTGTACGGAAGTTACTCCTACTCGGTCACCCAGAGCAATCCGCCCGGGGTGAACCTCTACGTGGGCGAGAACTTCCTGCCCGTCATCACACTGCCCGGCGCCATCGTCTGTGCCGACGTGACTCCGGCCTAACTCAGCAACTCGCCTCTGGGGCGCTCCCTTGCGGAGCGCCCCAGCGGGCGAGGGTGGGGGCCAACACGGCCCGTACGGGCCGTGCCACAAAGCGGTATGCGCGGGGGTGGCACGGGCATCGGCCCCAGGGTGGCACACCTTGAATCCGTTCTCAAGGTGTGTGCTTTGCACCGGAAAACCCGGCGTCCAG
>CBDVDV010000242.1:0-4264 GCA_965372835.1 uncultured bacterium
GGTAAATCTTCTTGACAGGTACCTGGTGATGAGATATAGTGAAGGTATGAGCGAACGAGTGTACGACAACTGGATGACCCAACTCCGCCGAGGGCTGCTGGAGTTGTGCATTCTCAACGCCCTTCGGGGGAGCCGACTGTACGGCTACGACATCGTCAAGCGCCTCCGTGCCATCGAAGGGCTGATGATCAGCGAGGGGACCATTTACCCCATCCTCAGCCGATTCAGACGGGAGGGGCTGGTAGAGACGTCCATCGAGGAATCGCCGGAGGGGCCGGCCCGGAAGTACTACCAGTTGACTGAGCGGGGAGAAGCGTTCCTCGCGCAGATGAACGCATATTGGGAGATCATCAAGAGCGGCGTGGACACTATCCAGAGGGAGTCCAGATCATGAGCACGTTCACACAGCAAGCCCAGCAGCGGCTGGACCGGTACCTTGGCGACGTGCGGTCGTCACTGCGCGGCTGCCGTTCCGTCGACCCGAAGGAAGTAGAAGCCGACGTCGCCGAGCACATCAACGGGGAACTGGAGGGCGTGACGGAACCCGTCTCGTTGGCTGGCCTGGAGGCCGTGCTGGAGCGGCTGGGCAGTCCTGAGCAGTGGCTGCCGGCCGAGGAACTGCCCTGGTGGAGGCGGGTGGTCCGGCAACTGCGCACGGGCCCGGCCGACTACCGGCTGGCTTTCATCTCATTCGGACTGCTCGTGAGCGCATTCCTCTTCGGAAGACTGTCCGCTCCGGTGCTGATCCTGGCAAGTTTCTGTGTCTCCCGCGCGGCCGTGGCCGAAGCTTCGAAGCGAGACGCCCTGGGCCCACAGAGATGGCTCTTCTACCCGTCTCTGATACTCGTTTACGCCGGGGTGCTCACCGGGGTGCTCATCGGCATCTTCGCGGGCTTAGGGAGTGGTTTCTTTTGCGTGGCTGTGCCCTTCCTCGAGGGTGGGGCTCCCCTCCCCCAAGTGGAGAAGCAGGCGCTCATAATGGCCCCCCTTTTCTCAGCAGCAACGTTTCTTTCACTCGGCGTGCTGTCCGCGATCTGGCCGGCGGCTCCCAGGTTCGTCTTCCGCCCCTTCGCGGATTGGTTCACCAGGAAGTGGGGCGTGGCGCTGGCAATCCTGGGACTGGTCTTCGCCGCGTGCTTCCGTGTTTCCGTCGTGATCCTTGCTGCCTGAGCAGGACAAACGGGACGGCACTTTCCACTCGCGGGGATAAAGGCACGCGCTCCCCTGCGTCGCTGGACCCGTTGCGCTATGACGTGAACACCCTAGAAGTCCTCATTTGCTGTCTCGTGTCGTGTCACCAGCGGAACGATTGAGGAACCACGGGCGCGCGCTCGGGTCGGCCTTGAAGAAACTCAGAAGGAGCGAGGCGACCTTCCGCCTGCCTGACATGCTCGGATGGGTGCCGTCGTCGGCCAAGTCCTTGCGCTCCCACACCAGGCCGTCGTGCTTTCGCGGGGTGACGCCGTCCCCCCAGAGGTAGGGGCCCCAGAGGAGGAGGGGAGCCGTTACCTCACCACGCTGGGGGTCGTAGTTGAGGTCGGCGTCGCCTTTGATCTGGTCCTGGATGAGCCAACGCACCGTGAAAGCACCCTCGTAGGCGTAGGGTTCGGGGTTGAGTGCCGATCTTGCGTACCCCGCATAGATTCGGCTGGAGAGGTAAGCGATGCGCAGGTTGGGGAAGCGCTTTTTGAGCCTGTTGAGAGCAGTTACAAGATCGGCCTGCATCTTGCGTGCGTGGTCCGGAAAAGCCCCGAACCTATCCGGCCGGGCCAGGGCCTGCTTGATCCAGACCACCTGGACCTGCTGAGCCGTCACTCCCTCGGACTGCAACCGGCGGTCCAGGACGGCCCAGACGTCAGGTCTGCCTCCCCGGGACCCGGGCTCAGGCGCGGCCCACCTGGAAGCGTCCTGACCGCCCTGGGCGCCGTTCACGATGACCAGCGCCGCCGATTTCTGTGGGTCGCTGTCCGCTACCTGCTTGAACTCCGAGAACTCCTGCGAGGTGTTCGACATGCCGATGGAAACGAGCACGATCCTGCCCTCAGGTGATGGTTTCCCGTGGGCGTCCAGGGGCATAATCTTGGCCGCTTCCTCAGCCGCGGCCTCCCGGTGCGATGGCGAAGGCGCGTTGCGGCCGTCGCCGTAGAGCCCCCCGTCCTCGCCTTTGTACGTGCCCTTTCCCATCTCCGTCACCGGCGTAAGACCCACCCGCTCCTTGGCGGGCGGCGCCTGCGCGAATCTTTTCCTCCGCTCCTCCCGGGCACGGTCCAGGTAGGTCTGCTCCTCGGGCGAGAGCGCTTCACCCCGTTGGGATTTCTGCATCAGCGAGCGCGCTCTGTTCCAATCGATCTCCTCCTCGTCGGCACCGACCGCGCCGAGCAGCAGGACGAGAAACAGTCCCGACACCAGCACCGCGAGCAAGGGCGAAACAGTCCACCGGCCCTTCGTCATCCGACAGTCCCCTTTCGTACGCTTCTTCCGTCCAACGCTCTCACCCGCGAAGTAGCATACCCGTTTGCACTTCCCCCACCAACAGCAAAGGCCACTTCCCGCGCAGGCTGCTCGGGGCCGGACCGGCCGCTCGGTTGGCTGCTTGGCGTCGAGCGACGCTTGCTGAGCCCCCCTTGCCGGGCGGGGTCGCCCTGCCAGGAAAGTAGTGCGGAGACAACGGTCAGCAGCGTATATACTAACGGTGGCTCCAACATCGTCGGTGGAGGCAGGGGAGCCTCCCCGGCAACGTCTCACGTCACACGATAGAGGACCTGGAGGACATGTCGGAGGGCGAGCGATGAAGGCCTATCATGCAACAGGCTGGTCCGGCAAGTTGTGGTGGCCATACAGCTTGGCGAGCTGCATGGTTCTGGTTATTGCGACAGTGGCGGTTCACTGCACGGTGGGTGGGGACACGACAACGGCTGGCGACGAGAGTTCGAAAATGCGCGACCGCTTCCGCGAGATGACCTTGGATGAGCTGCAAGAGTGGGCGACCGAGAATGACAGGAAATTGCAGGAGAACCCGTCGGACTTGAACCTCAGTACGTTGCTCCTGGAAGCCTGGTTCCATCTTTCTTGTGCGCATGAAGGGCGCGGTGACAGCGACAAACAACGTGCCTGCTACGAGCGGATTCTTGAGATCGTGCATTCCATGCGGGAACACGGATTAGCGGAGGAGTACAAGACCACCGCTATCGCATCCATGGCACATCGGAGGCTGGGCAATCTCGATGCAGCGATCAAGGAAACGGTCAAAGACTTCGACTGGGAGCTTCGCCACAACCAGGAGTACGCGATACCCTACACTCTCCAGTCGCTCGCTGAGCTGTACCGCGAAAAGGGCGACCTTGAAAGCAGCCTGAGGGCGCTGCAGGAAGCGCTGGCCAGACAGCACTCTGTGACCGATACGGCGCTGTACTATGACCTTGGGCGGACGCACGAGGCGCTGGGCGACCTCGATAGGGCTCTGCAATGGTACGAGAAGGCCATCTTGCTCTGGCCACCTGAGCATGCCCTGAGCTTCTCAGTGGACCGCTTCTCAAAGGAAGCAAGAGATGCGATGCCTCCAGAGTTGAAGATGTCTGCGGAGGCCCAAGAGCTCGGCCACATGCGTCAGCTCCGTGAGTATGAGGACGCGCATGAGGAATGTTTTAGGAAAAAGATGGGGCAGCGGCTGAAAAGTTGGCCGGAGTGGCTGGAGCGTCAGCGGTAGATTCGGAACCTCCCGTAGAACACCGTGACCCCCTGGCCGGGCGGGGTCGCCCTCGTGAGGAAGTAGGAGAGGAGCGACGACAGGTGTCGGGGGCAGAGGGCAAAAAAGCGCCAAGTGATGGCGGTTTTTTTCTTGACGAACTCCCGCAGGGCGGTATAGTGCCGTTGTTTTGGAGTGGCGGGAGTGTAGGGGCTGCTCCGAGAGTCAGTGCGTAGAAGGACCGCAGGGACCTCCGTGGCACTGCGGTCTTTTTTAGTATGAGGGTGTTGCTTTTGGGGAGGTCTGTTGGATGCCGACTGGGAAGGTGAAGTGGTTCAACGAGAAGAAGGGCTATGGCTTCATCGAGAACGATGAGGGCGGGGATGTCTTTGTGCATTACAGCGCCATCGTCTCGGAGGGGTTCCGCACCCTGGCCGAGGGTGACCGCGTCTCCTTCGAAATCGAGCAGGGAGGCAAGGGGCCCAAAGCCGCCAACGTCACTCGTATCAGCGAGTAAGGCTGCCTCGGCCTGAACCACGAAGCCCCGGGTCGCTGACCGGCGATCCGGGGCTTGTTTTT
>CBDVDV010000243.1:0-4226 GCA_965372835.1 uncultured bacterium
CACATCACCTGGCCGGCGGTCAAGGCCTGGCACCCCTTCCCGGTGGAGGAAGCGGGCTTTCTGGGTGGGTACTTCAACGACGCCGGGGTCAATGCCATGCACGCCCTGTGGATGGGGCCGGACATCGCACCTGAGACCTGCGCGCTTAAAGAGGTAGTCTTGGATGAGACACCCGACCTGCACCTGGACCTGCACAGTTGCGAGCCCGGCCCCTTCTTCATCGTGGACAACCCCTGGATACCGCACTGGCTGCGCATCCGCCAACTCTACATTCAAGGGTGGTGCCGACGGATGCTCCTGGAACGGGACCTCAGACCAAAGACCTGGGTCTCCACAGGAAGTTCCGGGGAACGGCCGTCCGTCATCGACATCAACGGGGGCATCCACCACCTGACCGGAGCGCTCCCCATGCTCTTCGAGGGCGGGGACGGCGGGCCCGGACACGCGCCCAACACCCACACCGAGATCGTGGACGCCTACCTGACCATCTTCGAAGGGCTCCTCACCATCGGCGTACGGGAGGGGTTCGTAGCCAGCCGATGAGTTGTCGGTGGTTCGCGGCAGAAGCAACAGGAGGAAGGCGGTGGCAGCACGTGAGTTCTACCGCAACAGTGTGGAAGAGGTCGAACGCGTGCTCGACGGCCTGAAGAAGGCCGACGTGAGCGAGATCGGTCGCTCTGCCGGTGGCCGGCCTATCTACGCCGTCGGCTACGGTGAGAAGGAACCCATCGAGCGCACGGCAAACCTGTCCTCGGCATTAGCGGGTCGAAAGCCCGAAGCCTTTTTCGGTGAGGGACGGCAGAAGCAGGTCGCGCTCATCGTCTCGGCCGTCCACGGGGCCGAGATGGAGAGCATCGCGGGAGTGCTCAACCTCTTTTCCGTGCTGGAAACGGGCGCCGACCGCAAGGGTAAGCCCTGGGAGGCGCTGGCCGAAGCAGCGGGGCAGGTACGGCTGGTCGTCGTCCCCATCGGCAACCCCGACGGACGCGCCCGCATCCCCTCCGACGACCCCACCACCTGGAGCCACGAGGAACTCGAGAAGTACCGTCACGGGCTCTGGAAGGACGGCTCCTTCATCACCTGGCCGGCGTGCAAGAACTGGCACCCCTTCCCGCCCGAGATGGTGGGTTTCATGGGCGGCTACTTCAGCGATGCGGGTGTCAACCCCGCCCACGGCGTCTTCCTTCCCCGCGAGGTGGCCGTCGAGACCCACGCCATCCTCGACCTGGTGCTGGAGGAGACTCCCGACCTCTACCTGGACCTCCACTCCTGTGGGGCGGGGCCGTTTTTCATCCCCGGGCAGCCGATGCTTCCGGAACTCTTCAGACTGAGGAGTTATTACATCGAAGGACACTGCGTGAAGTTGCTCCGCGAGCGCGGGCTTCGACCCAAGGCCCGCTCGCGTCCCAGCGAGGCCCGGGTCGTCGACCTGTACACGGCGCCTTACCACATCGCCGGGTCCATGTGCATGCTGTTCGAAGGTGCGCACGGCGTCCAGAAGGGCAACGAGTACACCCACGAAGAGATCGTCGATACCTACCTGACCGTTTTCGAAGGTATTCTGAGCGTGGGCGTGCGCGAGGGCTTCAAAGGGGGCTGAGCATGGTCGAGGCGAATGCAGGAGGTCACGCGATGCCGGACGTGGTTTGTCTGGGAGAACTGCTCATCGACTTCATGCCCCAGCCCAACGGGTCCCGAGGAGAGGTGGGGCTCCCGCTCATTGACACCAACACCTTCCGCAAGGCTCCCGGCGGCGCTCCGGCCAACGTTGCCGTGGGACTGGTCAGGCTGGGGGTTTCGGCCGGATTCGTCGGCAAGGTGGGCGAAGATGCCTTCGGTGAGTTCTTGGCGCGGGTGCTGCAGGAGAATAGCGTCGATACTTCCCACCTCCATTTTTCCACCGAGGCCCGAACCGCGCTGGCCTTCGTGTCGCTGCTGCCCGACGGCGACCGGGACTTTACCTTCTACCGCCATCCCAGCGCCGACATGCTCCTGAGCCCCGAGGAGATCGACGAGGATTACATCGCCTCGGCCAAGGTCTTCCACTTCGGCTCCATCACCCTCATTTCCGAGCCCAGCCGAACCGCCACGCTGCGGGCCGTCGAACTCGCGCGCCAGCACGGGCTTCTCATCTCCTACGACCCCAACCTCAGGCTCTCCCTCTGGCCCGACGAGGCCACGGCCCGCGAAGGAATGAAGACCGGCCTCCCCTACGCGGACGTGCTCAAGGTGAGCGGGGAGGAAGCCTGCTTCCTCACGGGCAAAGCGGACCTGGACGACGCGCTGAATCAACTCCGGCGGGAGTACGACATCGCCCTGGCGGTGGCCACCCTGGGCCGCCAAGGCTGCGTCTACCAGGCTGCGGGTGGCAGCGGGTCCCTGGACGGGTTTGAGGTCGAGACTATCGACTCGACCGGAGCCGGTGACGGCTTCACGGCCGGGCTCCTGAGCGAGCTCTTACGGGCCGCCCCCACCGTCGAGGAGATCAAGACTCTCCCGGCCTCTGACCTGGCACGATTCTTCACCTTCGCCAATGCCGTCGGCGCCCTGACCACGCTGCGGCAGGGCGCCATCCCCAGCCTCCCCACCCGCGAGGAAGTCAGCAAGTTCCTGGCGAAACGGGCGACTTGATGCAGGAGGCTTCTTGCAGTGCTCTTCGCCTCCATGACGGGAGGTCAGGCATTCTTGTCCTACGGGTCCGATGGACCTAACCCACCTAGCGGACAAGAATGTCCGCCCCCCGCAAGAGAGAAGGGGAACGTGCGCCCTCCCCCAAGAGAGAAGGGATTTGAGAACGCGGAGCCGCTGCTAAGCCATCAGAGCGGGATGATGCTCTGCCAGCCAAGCCAGGACGACAGACCGGAACTCTTTGGCCTGCCGTAGGAGTTCTTTAGCCTGGGCTTCAGACACACGCCCCGCGCTGTCGTACTCCAATGCGTTCCGCTTCACCCGACAGTCGTCGAAGTATTGGCCGCGCTCCTCCTCCGCCTCACCCAGCACCGCGGGCAAGGCTGCAAATGCGGTCGCGTGCCTTGCGAGGCCGTGGGTCCGGTAGCCAGCGCACCCCAGGACGAGGTTCGCCAACTGCAAAACCGCATTGTAAGCGATAGCAAAAGCCCGGTCCGGAGAGGTCCGGCCCCCCTCCGCATCCTTGATGTCACGGTCCACGATGGCCAGGAGGTTAGCGACCTCCTCCTTGGATGCCCGGTGGCGACGAAGCCGGCCTTCATTTAGCAAGCGCAGCAAGGTCCCGTTCATCACCCACCAAGAAGAACTTAGGTTCTCTCAGTAGCGTGGCCACAAAGTGGTCCTGCTGTCTAAGGCGCTCCCGGAACTCCTCTACCGGGAAGACTACATAGTTGACCTCGCGCCCCAGGACTCGCTTGGGTTCAGCCAAGAGAGTAGACAACTTCCGGCTGCTGATAGAGCCGATGATAGCCAGGTCGACATCGCTCTCGGCCTTTTCCTCCCCTCGACCAAAAGAGCCAAAAAGGAAAGCCACACGGATAGTTTCCTCGCCCTTGCGCAACGCCCGACGCAGCACGTCCCCAAGCCCGACCGTCTTGAGCAGGATGGCTCGCAGTTCCCCGTAGATCGGGCACCGCTCATCCGCCGAATAGTAAACGCGGTTGCCACTCTCTTCCCGGCTCAGAATGCCCGCGTCGCTGAGCGCCGCCGCCTCCCTTTGCACCGCAGTGTAGGAAAGTGCCTCCAGCGCGGCGAGTTGCCTAACGTAGAACGATTCACCTGGGGAGAGCAACAGCCTGGCAAGCAGTCGAACGCGAGTCTTGCTGGAAAGCAACGCCTCTATCATTCAGCACCCCCGGAGCAACCAGACTTTGTGGTCGATTGACCACATTTTGTGGTCGTTTCTCGGTGGCTGTCAAGCACTTTCTGCCTGCATCAGACTTCTACGGGTAGGTCTTCCAGTGCTCTTGGTGTCCATGACGGGAGGTCAGGCATTCTTGTCCTGCGGATCCGATGGACCTGAGCCACCTAGCGGACAAGAATGTCCGCCCCCCACAACAGAGCAATCTGAGTAGCACCCGTAGGTGCAGCGCCGCCCGCGCAGGTGCCGAGAGGAAAGCAACCGGGTTTTGTGGTCAATTGACCACATTTTGTGGTCGTTTTTTCCCTGGTGTAGGAAGGGCGCTATCCTGTGGCTTCGGCCGCGATGCGGTTGGCTTCGGGGAGGGTGATGGTGCCCTCGTAGAGGGCGCGACCGA
>CBDVDV010000244.1:0-4122 GCA_965372835.1 uncultured bacterium
CAGCGCCCCCGGGTTCGCGGTGCTAAAAGTGCCCGTCGGAGATTGGCCCACGCAGCCCGACGAGTTGGTGGCGCTGGGCCCCGACCGGGAGTTGGAGTTGCGCGGACTCCCGGGCGAACTGCTTCTGGCCCGCTTGGTGGTTCGGGCCACGAGCCGAGACGTCGTCCCGGAGTTCTCGACGGAGTTCGAGGGTGAACAGCCGACCTGGATAGCCCGCGCGTCGTTTATCACTGGGCGCCCCGGCGGCAACGGGGGAGTGCAAACCGTTTGGCTCGCCGCGGCCATCCCGCTCGACGCTGTGGCGCGCGTCTACGAGGGCCACCTCGTGGTACGGGTAGGCCAAGGGGAACTCCGTGCTCCGCTCATCGTTACCATAAGC
Source organism: uncultured bacterium (assembly GCA_965372835.1). GTDB lineage: Bacteria > Planctomycetota > DG-23 > CBDVDV01 > CBDVDV01 > CBDVDV01. Next base: position 380 of record CBDVDV010000244.1, read on the forward strand.
AGCGGCCGGCTGGGTCCAAGCACCACGCGCTACCTCGTCCTCTCCTCTGCCCTGGTATCCGGCGCAGCACACCGAGGGTTGGAACTGGAGGGGGCGCCCGCAGTATGGCCGCTGAAGCTTCCCATCACTTTTGTCGGCCTGGAGGAGCAGAACGGAGATGTGACCCTCGACCTCTCGAAACTCGATGCGCTGGTAGAGGGACCCGCACCGGGCGCTCCAACGGCGCAGCCCCTGCCCGTCTTCCTGGCTCCGCTGATGGACCGACTCTGTACCCAGTTCGAGGTGGAGCCGCTGCGCCCCACCTACGTCCTGGCGCTCCACAGCCTGCTCGCTCAACTGCGCGACTGGGCTGAGGGCAAGGGAGTGTCGTTGGTATTCGTCCCACCGATTGCTCAGCCCGGAGATGACCCCGACGGCCTGGGCCTCGAGCAGCACGTGCTTATCCTGCGGGAGACGCCGGGCATCCGCGTGCTGCTTCCGGCTGAGCCGCTCCTAACTCTCAAGCGGCCGCAACAGCGGCGCCTGCTCAGCCTGGCCCAGGCCTACTTGGTCCAAAGCCCGAACGAGGTCACGCTGGTGAGCAGACATGGTCCCCAGGGTACGCCGATCTGGTTGCAGGCGCCCCCGGGCCGGCGGCTGGAGGCGGGCTTCTGGGCCAGAGCCGTTGGTGCGCGGGTGGTGCTGATCCGCGGAGCCAGCGGGTTTGATGAGTGCCTCGAGGCACTGTCGGCTCAGACTGACGCGCGCTACTTCGATACCCTGTCCGAGGTCCTCAACTGCGCCCTGGAAACGGGCGACCCGACGGCCCAACGCGTCGCCCAGCAAGCGCAGGCGCTGCTCAAGGAACTCAGCCGCGACGTCGAGAAGGCCGTCCGCGATCGGGACACGGAGGCCACGGGCGCCGGAGAGGAAGCGGAGCGCTGGCGCGATGTCCTCCGCCATGACATCGACGGACTCGCGCACCTGCTCAAGTAGCCTGCGGGGAGGCGCCCCATGCATCTGATGGGCCTGGACGTAGGTACGACAGGCACCAAGGCCATCGTCTTTGACGATTCAGGCCGCCTCGTCTCCAGCGCCTACCGCGAGTACCCGTTCATCCACCCCCGACCAGGCTGGAGCGACCTGGACTCCAACCAGGTCTGGCTCGCCGTCGTCGAAGCGGTGAGCGAGGCAGCAGCCCAATCACGGGAGCCCGTCCGCGCCCTGGGCGTCTCCAGTCAGGGCGAGGCGGCGACGCCGGTGAGCGAGTCGGGTGAGGTGCTGGCCCCGGCCATCGTCAGTTTCTGCAGCCGAACCCAGGAACTCGTCCCCCACTGGCGCGGCATCATCGACCCGCTGGAACTCTTCCGCATCACCGGCATGCCCCTGAGCCACATCTACACCATCCTCAAACTCCAGTGGGTGCGCGAAAACCAGCCCGACGTCTTCGCCCGGATCTGGAAGTTCCTCCTCTTCGAGGACTTCACCATCTTCAAGATGGGCCTGCCACCCACCATCGACTACTCGTTAGCTGCGCGCACCATGGCCTTCGACGTGGTCGAGAAGCGCTGGTCGGAGCGCGTGTTCGAACTTGCCGACCTGGACCCAGCCCTCTTCGCCGAGGCCCAGCCCTCAGGGACCGTGGTGGGAGAACTCCCCCGGAAGTCGGCCGACCTGTTAGGGCTTCCCGCCGGCTGCCTGGTGGTCACAGGCGGCCACGACCAACCTGCTGGCGCCCTCGGCGCCGGCGTTATCGCCCCCGGTGTCGCCATCGACGCCACCGGCACCGTGGAGTGCCTGACACCTGCCTTCGCCGAACCCCACCTCGACGAGCAGATGCTCAGGAGCAGCTTCGCCTGCTATCCGCACACCGCTTCGCCCCTCTACTGCACCATCGCCTTCAACTTCACGGGCGGGTCGCTGCTGCGCTGGTACCGCGACACGCTGGGCGCTGCCGAACGAAAGCAGGCCGAGCGGGAGGGCCGCGACGTCTATGACGTCATCTTGGAACAGATGCCCGACCAACCGACTGACCTCCTGGTCCTCCCCTACTTTAGCGCCACCGGCACCCCCTATTTCGACCCCGAGCCGACAAGCGCCATCGTCGGTCTGCACCTGGGCACCACCCGCGCTGAGATCGTCCGCGCCTTGCTTGAGGGGTTAAGTTTCGAGATCAAACTCAACATCGAACTTTTAGCGGAGGCCGGTATTGAACTGGAGGAACTGCGCGCAGTGGGTGGCGGAGCCAAGAGCGAGCGCTGGCTCCAGATCAAGGCCGACATCTTCAACCGCCGAGTGGTAAGTTTGGAGACGAGTGAGGCCGCGTGCCTGGGCGTTGCGCTGCTGGCTGGGGTCGCGGCCGGAGCATATGAGTCGCTTGAGGAAGCAGTGGCTGCTACCGTCCGCCCCCTTAAGACCTACGAACCCGACCCCCACCGCGCTCGGTATTACGAAGAGCAGTTCGCGCGCTACCGTGACCTCTATCCTCTGACCCGGCGACTCAAAGAGCCGACCAAGGAGTAAGCCATGCATAGGCGAGAACTCCCCTTGGCAATGTTCATTGTCGTTGCGCTCGCCTTCAGCGCGCCCGCCACGGAGAAGTTCAACGACATCGGCGACGAGGACGATGCGGAAGCCACTACCGCCATCACCATCAGTTCCCCCACCGAGAGCGGGCGGTGGACGGTGGATACCTACCTGGAGAACCCCGCGCTCCCAGACGGCTGGGCCCCCTACGACATGAGCAAGCGCGGTAACCCCGGCTGGATCAGCATGCGGGGGATCTTCGGCGACCTGTACGGCGACTTCACCGTTGACGCTTCCGGCTTCAGCCTCGACGAGAGTGGTCGAAACGCAGACGCGCTCTACTTAGCCATCCGCTACAAGGACATGTGCCTGTCACCCGAACTGGACATCTACTATGGGGCAGAGACCAACCGCTGGGAAGGAGCCTCAGCAGGCACCTACGCCTACACCGGGAAGAACAGCCCGGAACTTGGGGGCATCCCTTACCTTCGGCTGGGCGAACTGGGTGGCAAGAACGACAAGGTCTGGCGGACCGCGCTTAATAAGATCGCTCCGGGCACCCTCAAGGCCGAGGACGGGCGGCTTAAGTTCTCCATCGGCTACCCCGCGCCCTGGGGCAGGAGCACCATCTACGGTGAGGTGCGGGTGGACTGGATCAGACTGTCCGACGCTCCCATCGAACCCCAGCCCGACGTGCCCGGCTTCTGGCCTCATGCCGAGAAGGACAACAGGTTCAAGGACCTGCCCAAGACGGGGTTCTTAGTGGACGAACAGCCCTTCTTCCCCATCATCCTCTACGTCAACGACGCCGTCACCAGCGCCCGGGAGGACTCCTACGCGCTGTGGAAGCGCACGGGCTTCAACGTCTTAGGGTACTACGAGAACGCGGTGCAGGCCGACCGCAGCGGGCGCAGTTACTGGGGTTCCCGGCCGGCCCGGGTGGAAGGCGCCCGCCGACTCGTCGGACTCAAGGAGTTCATGGACGAGGCCCACGACCACGACCTCAAAGTGGCGATCATGCTCTGGAACTCCATCCGCAAGCACTGGATTACGCGCATCAGGGACGCCGAGTGGAGCCGCGACCCCATGGGCAAGGGCGACTTCCGCACCTACGACGGCACCTTCTTAGGAACCGCCGGCGCCATCGCCAAGGTCGTCAACGCCTACAAGGACCACCCGGCCTACTTCGGCATCAACATCAAGGACGAGATCGACCACAGCAGCCCCGACTGGGGCAC
>CBDVDV010000245.1:0-4000 GCA_965372835.1 uncultured bacterium
ATGCGCTCGGCCAGCGCTTTCACCGCCGCTGCTCGTTCTTCCTCCGAGGTGCGCCGAGCGCTGATGACCGCGCCCTCGACCGCTTTCCCGCGTGTCGACCTGAGGACGCCCTCCAGGATGTCCAGACAGCCCTGGGTGGTGGCGAAGGCGGTCACCACGTGGTCGCTCAGCCGAATCCGGGCGCGATAGATTCGATACAGTGTCTCGTCGGCAAACCGCACCATCTGCCAGGCTGGCAGGCCGAAGTAGTCGGGGCTCGCAAGCACCAGGGCTTTGGCCTGGAGGATGTGTCTGGGATCGCGGCAGTCCTCCGCAGCTATCACCAGCACCGAATGACCCGCCGCCTTCAGTTCCTTGGCCAGGCTCTCACTGATCTCCTTGATGTTGCCGGCTTCGGGTGTGGACTGGGTAACGGTGTCCACGGCCCCGGCCTCGGGTCCAGGCAGAGGCGGTGCGTCCGGCGTGCCCCCACACCAGACAATCACCACGTCGTGCGCGGGAACGGCCTCCTCGCTAGCGGGACCTTCCTGGGCCCCTATGTACCCCAGCAACATGGCCGTAAGAGCCACACTCACAAGAGCAGCTACGAACAACCGGGAAGCTTTCACCACCCACCTCCTTCAGCCAGTGTCGCCTGCTTGCCCCCACTCGCCCAACATCTCTCACATCGACTTCACCCGGAGGCGTCGTCGATCGTCTGGGCGTAATGGTAGCACGGTGCTGTGCCCTGTCAAGGGCCGTTCTGCGGGTGCCGGAGGACCGGCACAGCCCTGCTCCGGAGTGATGTCATCGAACTGAGGCTGGTCGGCTGAGTTGACCGGTGCAAAGTGGAATGAGGGCTTCGGCGCATAAGTGTAGAGAGACCAGAGCGCCGCCGCTTCGCTGCCACAGCAGCGTGCCTTTACCGCCGCGCTGTTGGCCAGTTCGCCAGTCCCGGTACGCCGGGGGGCCTGCCAGGGTGGAGCCCTACCCTCACGACGTCTGCCCAACGTGCTGGACAGACGGTAAAGACAACCCCGCTCTCGAGCCGATACAGTCTAAGAGGCTCCATGACAGCCCCCTCTCCCGTCGGGAGGGGGCTCCTGTGAGACGCGCTGGGGATCACGACTTCGCAAGAACACGGAGAGGGCGACAATGAACGGAAGCGAAAGACGCCGATACGGACGCCGACCACTGCTTCGGACGCTCGAGCTCTGGCAGTCGGGCGAACAGGTCTCCTCAGGCAGGACGGTCAACGCGAGCCCCGGGGGAGCGTGCGCTATCATGTGCAAGCCTCTGCAACTGAGGTCCGGCGCTCCTCTCATCGCCTCGGTCCAGGTTCCTGCCTGGAGCCGAAGACACCTTCAGTTCGACCAGGTCCAGGTCCCCGCCCGCGTCTGCTGGACCGAGGAGTTGGGAGATGCGCTGGTCGTCGCCCTGCAGTTCGAGACAGACATCGACCTGACCTGAACCTCAGAGTCGCACCCGTTCCCCGCTCGACATGGGCCTGCGGCCGGAACAGAGGATCATCCTCGCCCAGACAGTAGGCTACCCGCAGTAGCAGATGAGTGCGCGCGTCACGTACGCGCGCTGCAGCTGGTCCAGAAGCCAGGTCTACCAGCACGCTGAGCGGAGCAGCAGTACTCCTTGCCTCACCTGCTTCACTGTCGTCCGGCGGAGACTGACGGGAAAGCTCCTACCAGCGAGATGACGTTGCCGACGCCCTCAATTGCTGACTAACCTTCCACGACCAACCAGCGGATCATCACGAAACACAGTATCGCGATGGCGGGATTCAGGTTCTCCTCATCCCGCACCGTGGCGCGCGGGACATTGTTCACCCACCTGAGTCTCACACCAATTCCCCCGGCATCCTTGCGCAGCCTATCGGGAATGCGATACTCATGCCCATCCAGCATCAGCCTGTCCTGCACGAATGCGCCCAAAACGGAACGTCGAATCTCCCCACGAGGACTGCCCTCGATCAATAGCTGGAACTCCCTTGGGCGCGACAGCCAGACCCAGCACTTCGGCTTCCGTCGTGGGACACTCTCCACGACAACTGTGTCACCACAATACACGCGAAACCCAAGGTACTTGTCATAGGAGCACCTATACGACGTTTCCCGGTCATCCTGGAGACACCGAAGCGCAAACACTTTCTTCCTGTAGTTGGACCACTTGTACCAGCTCTTCGCCACGACCAACTCCAGCATCGCGCTCTCCGCCAGAAAAACCGGGGACATAGTACTATTTCCTCAGGGAGGGCGCAACAGAGAACGTGTGGTCAGTAAGCTCTGACTCAGGTCTGCCGGTGAGCTTCAAACGGGCGACCACGACGCCGTTCATCTCTCGCTTCGGTCACCGTCGGCGTCTCGGAACGCTCCGATAACATCCGTGGGCACCCTCATAGTCCGCCTCCCGTGGCTCCAGAGAGGGTGGTGCCTTTTGTGCCGCGGTGGGCTAAGATGTCTGCGGGCACCTACCAGGAAAAGGGGCAAGAAATGGGCAAGCGAAAACCGTTGCGGGAACGGCCCGAGCACGAACGGAAGCTCGACCAGGAGCAGTATGAGATGCTCCGCCGCTGCTCAGAGAAGAAGGACGTCACCGAGTGGAACGACTGGCGCCAGAAGCACCCCAGGATGCCGGTCTTCCTCGAAGGCGCGGATTTCCGGCGCGCCCATCTGGAAGATGCGAACTTCCGGCTGGCCCGTCTGGAAGGCGCGGATTTCTTTGACGCCAATGTGGGAGACGCGGACTTCTTTGTAGCCCATCTGGAAGGCGCGGACTTCCTCTTAGCCCATACGGAAGGCGCGTGCTTCATGGGTGCCCATCTGGAAGGCGCGCGCTTGATCGGTGCCCCTCTGGAAGGCGCGGAATTCATCACCGCCCATTTGGAAGGCGCGGACCTCTGGGACGCTCATCTGGAAGGCGCGGACTTCGAGGGCGCCCATCTGGAACGCACGGCCTTCTTGAACGCCCATCTGGAAGGCGCGGGGTTTGCGGGCGCCCATCTGGAACGCGCGACCTTCTTGAACGCCCATCTGGAAGGCGTGGGGTTCTGCGACGCCCATCTGAAAGACGCGGACTTCTATATGGCCCACCTGGAAGGCGCGGACTTCGAGCACGCCCATCTGGAAGGCGCGGACTTCCGGGACGCCCATCTGGAAGGCGCGTACCTATGGAACACCCATCTGGAAGGCGCGAACTTCTCGGACGCCCATCTGGAAGGCGCGAAGTTCCACATGGCAGCCGTTGACGGGGGCACGTTGCTCGACACGCGCTATGTGGACAGGCAGACCGACTTCACCGGCGTCGGCCTGGACAGTGCCCGCGTGCCACCTGGCCTGAAGCAACTCCTGGAGTACAACGTCCGACGCTTGGGGTGGGAGAACTGGTATCAAGAGCATCAACTACTCCGAGGGCCGGTCAGGCTGTTTTGGTTTATGTCTGATTACGGGTGTTCCACGGGACGTATTCTCGGCTGCTTCTTCGCTTTGGCGTTGTTCTTCGCCATACTCTATTATGTGTGCGGCTTGGCATGGCCCCCGGGTATTGTGAGCGGTCTGCTCAACGGCGACAACATCCCTGTCCCCGGCTGGCTCGTTCTTGTTCGCGCTGTCTACTTCTCAGTGGTGACGATGACGACTCTCGGGTTCGGAGACATCTACGCCTGCCCCACAAGCTTCTGGGGGCACCTGCTCCTGACGTTACAGGTGTTGCTTGGGTATGTCCTACTGGCAGCGCTGGTGACGCGCTTCGCCGTGCTCTTCACCGCAGGCAGCCCAGCAGGGAAGTTTCCCGATGAGTGAAGCCTGCTGAGCCGGTTGTGGAGCCGCGTGAGAGTTCGCGAGCGCCTGGACCGACCTGCAAGGCCAATGGTAGAGAGACTGAGGGAAGAGGTGAGGAAGTTTCAGCGGCGTTACCGGGGCTAAGAGTCTTTCTGCCTCACCCACTCCCGCTAGGCCGGCACAGCTCCGCACGGGAGCGACGGAATTGAGGCGAGGCTGATGGGTGCCCC
>CBDVDV010000246.1:0-3987 GCA_965372835.1 uncultured bacterium
CCGCGAAACTGGGATGGATCAGGGGGTAAAAGGCTTGACCTCCCCGGCCCGGTTGGCGCACTATAGCAGAGACGCGCAGGATGCGGGTGTTGGCCACCCGACGACGCAGTCGAGCGCACGGAACCAGGAGAAGACTGATGGCTAACCGTCGGTTCGCTGTCATCGGCTTGGGACGGTTCGGCAGCACCTTGGCCCGGGGGCTGGCGGCCAGCGGTCAGGAGGTCATCGCCATTGACTCCGGCCAGGAACTCATCGAGGGGCTCCAGGACGTGGTGGACCAGGCCGTGCGCCTGGACGCGACCGATGAAAAGGCCCTGCGGGCCCAGGGTGTGGACAAGGTCGACGTGGCCGTGGTGTGCATCGGTGAGAACTTCGAGGCCAACCTGCTGGCCACGGTGCTCCTGCGGGACATGGGGGTGCCTGAGGTGGTCGCTCGGGCCACCTCCCAGGTGCGGGCGCAGATCCTCAAACTGGTCGGGGCCACCGAAGTGGTGCTGCCCGAAGACGAAAGTGCCTCCCGGCTGGCCCAACGGCTGGCTGCCCCCAACGTGGTGGACTTTCTCAGCATCGCCGAGGGCTTCAGCCTGGTGCAACTAAAGGCGCCCAAGACCTTCCACCACCACAGCCTGGACGAGTTGGCGCTCCGGCGCAAGTTCGGAATCACCGTCCTGGCCATCCGCCGACAGCACCAGGCAACACGGGACCGGCCCGCTGGTGAGGACCTGCTGAGCGCGCCCGGCGGAGACGAGGTGATCGAGCCCGGCGACGAGTTGGTGGTGGTCGGCCCCGACGAGGCCCTCGCCAAACTCCCCCGCGAATGACCGCCCGAGCCGGAGGCGCCTTCTTTCTGTTCTGGACCGCTCTCGGAGCGCTCGCGCACGGTCGCCGGCAGTCGGCGTCCGACCCGCGAGCGTGACCGCCGACGGGCGCCTGCGCGGCCGAGCCGGAGAGCGGGCGCGCGGCCAGGCGCGAAAACAGGAAAAGCCAACAGATGACCGACAACATGGCGCTCGACGGCGCCGGCCAACGACGGCCATCCTTCTCGCCCGTGCGCGTCCTGGCGCTCGGCCTGGCCCTGGTACTCATCATCAACATCAGCGACACCTTCATCACCAACGTGGTGGAAAGTTCGCTCCTGTCGCTGGAGCTCTTCCCCATCATCCTGATGATGCTGTATCTGCCACTCATCTTTCTGGTCAATCCCCTGACCCGAGCCCTTGGCGGGCGCGGGCTTTCCACCCAGGAACTGGTGGCGGTGATGGTCATCGGGCTGGTGGGCTCCGCCATCCCCAGCATCATCCGCGACGTGATGCGCTACATCACCTCGCCCTTCTACTTCGCCTCGGCGGAGAATCAGTGGCCCGACTACGTGCTCGACTACCTTCCCCACTGGGCCACCGTGGGGGCCGACAGCGCCGAGGCCTATGAGGCCCGCATGTTCTACGAGGGCCTGCGCCCCGGGGAGACCATCCCCTGGGCGGGGTGGGCCGTGCCGCTGATCTGGTGGTCGGCCTTCATCGGGGTCATCCTCTTTGCCTGCGTGGCCATCGCCGTGGTGCTTCGTCGGCAGTGGGACGAGCACGAGAGGCTCCCCTTCCCCATGCCCGAGGTGGTGGCCAGCCTGGCCCGGGGGGCCGAGCCCGCCCCCGGAACCCGGGCCCTGCCCCGGCTGCTGACCAACCGCCTATTCCTCATCGGCGCGAGCATCCCCTTCGCCTGTATCATGTGGAACTGCATCCCCTACTTCTGGCCCAACTGGCCAGCCTTCAACCTGACCGAGTACGGCCGCGTGGGCATCACCCGGGACTTCCCCGACCTCTACTACAAGATAGACTTCTACGTCATCGGCTTCGCCTACTTCACCTCGACGGAGTTCCTGCTCTCCATCTGGCTCTTCCATATTCTGGCCATCCTCCAGGTGGGCATCACCCAACGGCTGGGCGCAGCGACCAACGCCAACCAGGCGCAGAGTTACCAGTGCATGGGGGCCCTGGCCTTCTTTGTGCTCTGGGGGCTGTGGATGGCCCGCCGACACCTCCTCCAGGTCTTCCGCAAGGCCTTCTCCCACGCCCCCGACGTCGACGACAGCCAGGAACTGCTGAGTTACCCGGTGGCGGTCTGGGGCCTTATCGTCGCCTTCGTCTTCCTCATGGGGTGGCTCCACTCGGCCGGGATGGAGTACTACCAGGCAGCGCTCTTCCTCCTGTCCAGCACCATCGTCTACCTGGGCCTGGCCAAGGTCATCGCCATGACCGGGCTGGTGTCGCTCCGTTCGCCTATGGACTCCACCTGGCTCATCCCCGACTTCCTGGGCAGTCGGCACTTCACGCCTTACAACCTGGCCGGCTTCAGCCTCATGCAGACCATGCGGGCGATGAACAAGGGGGGCTTCATGCCCTCAACGGCCAACGCAGCGCGGCTCAGCGACTTCTTCAGGCGAGGCAAGCGGGCCATCGGCTGGGGGGTGGTGATCTTCGGCGTCCTGGGGATAGTGGTCTGTCTGATCAGTTGGGCCTACCTGGGCAATGAGACCGGGGCCCAGAACTGGGAGGAAGGCCGGTACGGGGGTCAATGGGCCTACAACAAGATCACCACGCTGCAGAAGGACCAGCCCGGCGTGAAGTGGGAGGGCTTGCGCTTCTGGGGGGCTGGAGTTGTGGTGATGGGATTGCTGACGGCCCTGCGCTACCGATTGGCCTGGTGGCCCTTACACCCGGTGGGGTTCGCCATCGGCTGGAACTGGCCCATCCGGGCGTCCGCGTTCGCGGTGTTTCTCACCTGGGCCGTCAAGGTGGTCATCCTGAGGATCGGCGGCATCAATCTCTACCGCCGATGCCGACCCTTCTTCTTAGGCATGCTGGTGGGCTACACCCTGGGCATCACCGTCAGTTTCCTCATCGACCTGCTTTTCTTCTTCGGTCAGGGTCACTCCATCCACTGGCCGCCCATGTAACCCCTGACGGCGACAAAACCCTTGCTTCCAGCCGGCCTTCGGGCTATCTTTAAGGATGTGGACTACGATCGCAGAGGTTGTCTGAAGTGGGCTGAAGGAGAGGCGAGGACGATGCGAAGGGCGACGTTCCTGCTGCTGAGTGTGGTGGTGCTGACGGGCTGTGTCAGTGCCCAGGCGCGGTTCAAGGCTCTGGAGACCGGAGAGGCCGAACTGGAGCCCGTTTGGCAGACGACGCTGGAGACACTCCAGGAGCAGTTCCAAATCGCCCAGGCCGACCGGGTCAACCGGCGCATCACCACCCACTTCAAGGTGGACCCCGGGCACCTCGGTCTGGAGACCATCCCGGCGACGGTCATGAGACTGGACCGCTTCCCTGACCAGATTTCCACTTTCCGTCGGCGGGCGACGGCCAGGCTGGTCCACCGCGGCGGCCAGTACGTTGTCCTGCTCCGGGTCGAGAAGCAGCGGGAAGACACCGAAGCAGCCACCGCCCTCGCCTACGACGACTACGACCCCACGGACACCTCGCGGCTGCGTTCCTTCGGCGGTCTCCCCGAAGGACTCCCCCCGGTCTGGACCCCCGTGGGCGGCGACAACGAACTGCGCGACAGACTCCTGGAACGCATCGCGCAAAAACTCAAAGGCCGGGGTTGACAAGACCCCAACCCGTCCCATATACTACGGTGAGCAAGACGCCCCCATCGTCTAGCGGCTAGGACGCATGGTTCTCAGCCATGTGGCGGGGGTTCGAGTCCCCCTGGGGGTACCATTGAAGCCAAGGTGCGAGCCGGCGAGCACCCTTGGCTTCCCCTCCTCACTTACACTTGAACTTGGACCCGTTACTGTTCTCCCTTCCGCGCCTCGGCTTAGTGAGAAGTTCAAGTGAAAGGGCCAAGGAAGGAAGTTCCAGGTATCGGTGGAGAGCTGCCTTGACTGTCGGGGAGCGCTGGATATGCTCGCGCCGTGCTGGACATACGGGCTTGGGAGGACCAGGTGGTGGCGGGGGAAGAGTTCACCTTCGAGAAATTGAAGGT
>CBDVDV010000247.1:0-3980 GCA_965372835.1 uncultured bacterium
CCCCTGCCGGTGCCATCGGGGCAGCCGCCCTGGATCATGAAAACCGGAATCACGCGGTGGAAGATGAGCCCGTCGTAGAATCCCTTCTCCGACAGCGTCAGGAAGTTGTTGACCGTCCGGGGTGTCTTCCCACGGAAGAGCGCCAAAGTGATGTCGCCCATCGACGTTTCAAAAACCACCTTCACCGTTCCCAGGTTCTCTGCTGGCATGGCTCCTCCACCCGACTGCTCACCTCCTCCGCATCCTGCACCGGCAAACACACCGAACCCCAGGCCTAACAGCAGTATTGAGGCTACGCGCCGGGAGAGCAGCCGGACGTGCCCCCCTCGCCCCACTTGTCGAACCCAGCCTTCTCTCCGTCCAAACACGTGTTCTCCTTTCATGGTCTCCCACTGACATTGCTGGAAACGTACGTGCGGCAACAGCGCCACCAATGACACCATCATTCTTTGAGGAACAGTTCAATCACCGGCACGGCAACGGGCGGCTTCTGCACCGGGAGTTCCAGCGTCAGCGTACCCCGCCTGCCCTGCAACCTGGTGTTCTGGGCCGTCTGGTCGGGGTCGATGATGAGCATCTTGACCTCCGAGCCGTCATTGAGCAGTTGGGCGTACTCAACTTCTCCCGCCAACCCGTCCAAGTGCACGTGTTTGAAGGGCCACGAGAACACGTGCAGGTACAGTCGGCGGCCGTCTTGGGTGTAGCGGCAATCGGGAGGCGGAGTGAGGTCGCTGGCCGTACAGCCGTAGATCGACCGCGCGTGCAGTCGCATCCACTCGCCGATGGCCCGCAGCCGGTCGAGGGCCTTGGGCTCGAACTCGCCGCGGGCGTTGGGCCCGACGTTTAAGAGGAAGTTCCCACCCTTGGACACAGTGTCGATGAGCATCTGGATGAGCATCTCGGGCGACTTCCAGTTGAGGTTGTCGCGGTCGTAGCCCCAACTGCCACTGAAGGTCTGGCAGGCCTCCCAAACGACGCGCTTGCCGTCCACTTCCAACCACCCTCGCGGCTGATACTGTTCGGGCGTCTTGAAGTCGCCGCCGATGTCCATGCGGTCGTTGACGATGACGTGGGGTTGGAGTTCCCGAGTCATGGCCATCAACTTCTCCGACTGCCAATCCTCCTTGCCCTTGCCCTTGGACCAGCCCCAGTCCGAATGCGGGTAGGAAAAGTCGTACCACATGATGTCGATCTTGCCCAACTGGGTCAGAAGTTCCCGGGCCTGCCCGTGCAGGTACTCAACGTATTTGCGGATGTCGCGACTCTTCTGCGACTCCCGGAACTCCACGTCGTCGCGCATGGGATGGAGCCCGTCGATGGGAAACTCGGGGTGATGCCAGTCGATGAGTGAGTGGTAGAAGCCGACCTTGAGGCCCGCAGCACGAAACGCCTCCACCATCGGCTGCAAGAGGTCCCGGCCGGCTGGGGTGTTGGGCGCCTTGTAGTCGGTCAGCGCCGAGTCCCAAAGGCAGAAGCCATCGTGGTGCTTGCTGGTGACGACGAAGTATTTGATCCCCGCGTTCCTGGCCTCCTGGGCCCAGACTTTCGGGTCGTAGAGGTCGGGATCGAAGTGGTCGAAGTACCTCTGGTAATCATCGTCCGAGATGCATTCCCGGCTCTTGATCCACTCGCCCCGCGCCGGCAACGCGTAAATGCCCCAGTGAACGAACAGACCGAGACGGTCGCGGACAAACCAGCCGGTGTCGCCAGCGGCACGTTTTGGGACGCCAACCATACCCTCGCTCCTTTCGTATCACCGGGCCTTTGAGGCAGCCTCACGCTCAGTCACCGCAATCGTGGCCATGCAGACACATCGGCGCACCGGCTGGGTGAAGTTGAAGCCGCCGTAGAGGATGCGGAACTCGTCTCCGTCGCGGTAGGCCGAAACGGAGTCACCGAGCGAAACGTCCGGCGCCCTGGCGTCAGGGGACGGACGCAGCACGGGGTTGTGGGTGCCAAACGTCCAGGTCACGCCATCGGCGCTTTCCGCATAGTGGAGAGAGTTCCCGTCGCCACCGGCGTACCACATGCGAAAGACGGAGCCGTCGAGCACAATGCCCGGCCCCGCAAACCATCCGCCCGGCCAGCCTTCGGACCCCTCTCCGAAGACGGGATTCCGGGGGTCTTTGGCCCAGTGGATGCCTTCGGCGCTCCTGGCAATGCCCAGACCGTAGGAGCGGGCGCCCTCGGGCATCCCCATGTAGAAGAGGATGTACCCCTCTTCTTCCCCAAAGACCCGGGGCTCGGCTATATGGAGGTCTTCCCAGGAGCCCTCCGGGCCCACGTCGAGCACGGGCTCAGGATGCTTTGTCCAGTTGAGGCCGTCGGGCGACCAGGCGTAGCCGATCCGCCGTTTCTTGTCCTCTCCGAAACTGTGGTACCACATCTTGTAGAGGCCGTCCTCCACGAGGATGCTGTTGGCTGAGATTTCTCCGTCGGAGCCACCTTCCCAAGGCTCGGAGGGCTTGAGGACCTCCCCTTGCTTCGTCCACACCAGGCCGTCGGTGCTCGTAGCATAGCCCACGGTGGCCCGGTTGCCGGCGGGTACCGCTTCGTACCACATCCGGTAGGAGTTCGGCCCTTCCTTGAGGACCACGCGCGGGCCCACCTTCTCGCTGTCGTAGCCCTCGGGCCCGTTGACAAGGATGGGGTTGGCGGGCGAACGGATCAGTGGACCATCGACAGCGCCCTCACTCTCTCGCTCCATCACGACCTCCTTAAGCACCGTTCCACACGACGCGCATGTTGAGCATTCTCACTGCCCCACCTCGTCTTTGTCGCTGGCTGGCGGGGGTCGGCGTTTTTGCCGGAAAAACTGGCGAAGGAGGTCGCCGCACGCTTCAGCCAGAACACCTGACATCACCTCCAGACGGTGGTTCAGGCGCATGTCCCGTGGGATGTTGTAGAGCGACCCCACCGCTCCGGCCTTCGGGTCGTCGGCACCGAACACCAGCCGGTCGATGCGGGCCAGGACCATGGCCCCGGCGCACATGGTGCAGGGCTCGAGCGTCACATACAGGACGCAACCACTCAGCCGCCAGCGCTCCAAGGCTGCTGCGGCCTGGGTCAGGGCAATCATCTCGGCGTGGGCCGTCGGGTCACGAAGGGTCTCCCGCTGGTTGTGGGCGCGAGCGATGACCCGCCCCTGGTGGACGACAACCGCTCCCACGGGCACTTCGTCAGCCTGAAGGGCTTTCTCGGCTTCCTTCAGGGCTTCCTGCATGAAGGTCTCGTTGTTCGGCTCACTCAGAGGCACCGCTTGACCCGCTTCTGCTTCGGCACACATCCACCACTGGAGGCAAGACTACACCGTCCGCCTGCCCATCGCAACCCGGCTATGCGTCTCCGCCCTCAGGTGGGACTTCCCACAAGGCTTTGCCGAAGGTGGCAAAGACAGCAATCCCAACGAAAGCCAGCACGCCGGCCACGAAGAACGGGGCAGCGTTCCCGGGGATGAACCCGCTGGTGAACGCGCCGGCGAACGACCCCACGCTGCCGATCGTGGCAAAGAGTCCCAGATTGCCACCCAGCCGTCGGCGGTGGAAGAGGTTGGCGATGGTCACGCTTTGGAAGACCATAAACGCGCCATCGCCCGCCACGTGCAAGAAGCGGGCCGCCAAGAGCCAGCCCAGCGACCCAATCCAGGGCATCGCCGTATTACCGATACCTGAGCAGAGCAGGGCTACGAAGCCGAGCGCAAAGGGTCTGTGTATCCGGTCGGAAAGCACGCCTGTAGCTATCATCACCGGGGCCAGCACCAAGGAGATGTAAAGGTAGGTCAAGCCTATCTGACCCGTGTCCTGCCTCAGTACATCTTGAAGGAACAGCGTAAAGCAACTCGCTTCCACCCCGAAGTGGAAACTGAAGAGGAGGACGACCACCGCCAGCACCAGCACGCCTGGTCGACGCAGGTCACCCGCGTACTCGGGAAGCGAGATCCTGGCACCGGGTACCCGCTCCCCCAGGAGCGACAGGAAAAC
>CBDVDV010000248.1:0-3979 GCA_965372835.1 uncultured bacterium
TGATTCAGTAGCGCTGGGTGGCCGGTTCATCGTCCTACCCAGAGGGGCAGGAGGCGAGTCGCTTGACTCATCCCCAGTCTTGATACCTCATTTAGTAGCAGAGAGTACAGTTGTCAGTGGGGGCCCGCCCGCCGGCGGGCGGGTGGGTGCGTAGGGGCGCTGCTCGCTGCGCCCTGGCCTCTGGGCGGGGCAAGCCCCGCCCCTACGCCGGGGCTTCGCCCACACCTTGAGCAAGCTCAAGGTGTGCCACCCAAGGAGCCGCGAAACCGGGGATGGATCAAGCGAGTCGCGGGTTGACTCTTCCGGTAGGTTCATTTAGGATACTGTTGGTTTTGTTGGTCTACTTTTCTGTGTCGGGCTGGGAGAACCGGTGGTGACCTACGGGCTGACGGTGAAGCAGGTCGCCGACTACCTGCAGATGAGCAGGGACAAAGTGTAGGACATGGCTCAGACGGGGGAGTTGCCGGGCTGCAAGATTAGGCAACAGTGGCGTTTCGGTCATGATGAGGTAGACACCTGGGTCAGGAGCCAACGCTCGCGTCGAGGTCAGAAACTGGCGGAGGGCTAAGCGGATGACACCGTCGAGAACTCGTCCCACCAAGCGGCGGGGCAAGAGACAGCGTCGTTTCGCGTTTCTGGGAACGTACCTGCCCCGGGTGTGCGGTATCGCCACCTTCACGCACGACCTGTGCGAAGCCGTGGACGACGTCTCCGGTGAGGAGACCCGGTGCTTCGCCGTGGCCATGAGTGACGTCCCTGAGGGGTACCGATACCCGGAGCGTGTCCGCTTTGAGATTCGTCAGAATGTGGTTGCGGACTATCGACGGGCTGCTGACTTCCTCAACATGAGCCTGGTGGACGCGCTCTTCCTGCAGCACGAGTTCGGCATCTTCGGCGGTGAGGCCGGTGAGCACCTGCTGGTTCTGCTGCATGAACTTCGTCCTCGGCTGATCACCACCCTGCACACGGTGCCCAAGGACCCCAGTGCGGAGCAGCGCCGGGTCGTGGAGGAACTCGTTCGCCTGTCTGATCGATTGGTGGTGATGAGTGAGCGTTCGGTTGAGTTCTTGTCCGAGGTCTACGGTGCGCCCAAGGAGAAGGTGGCGCTGATCCACCACGGCATCCCTGACCTGCCTTTCGTGGACCCCAGTTTCTACAAGGACCAGTTCGGGGTTGCCGGCAAGCAGGTGCTTCTCTCCTTCGGGCTCGTTTCCCCCGGCAAGGGGCTCGAGTACGGCATTGATGCCTTGGCCGAGGTGGTAGCCAAGCACCCGGACGTGGTTTACGTCATCCTCGGCGCCACCCATCCGCACGTAAAACGGATGTACGGTGAGGAGTACCGGCTGGCGCTTCAGCGCCGAGCGGCTGAGCGGGGTGTCGCCGAGCAGGTCATCTTCCAGAACCGGTTCGTGGAACTTGAAGAACTGTGCGAGTTCCTGGGCTGCGCCGACCTGTACCTCACCCCCTACCTGAACCGGGAACAGATCGTCTCCGGAACCCTGGCCTACGCCATGGGCGCCGGCAACGCCGTCATTTCCACCCCCTACTGGTACGCCGAGGAGATGTTGGCCGATGACCGGGGTCGACTGGTGCCGTTTCGGAGCGCCGAGGCCCTGGCGGAGCAGATCGACGACCTGCTGAGTCATGCGACCGTGTGCCACCGTATTCGCAAAAACGCCTACATGTTCACTCGGCAGATGGTCTGGCCGAAGGTGGCCCAGGCGTACCTGAAGGTTTTCGATGAGGTCCTGGCCGCCCGGACCGAGCGTCCCGAACTCAAGGTTCGGACCTTGGCGGTGCTCGAGCCTCACAAAGAGGTGCCTGAAGTCGACCTCCGCCACTTCCGCACCCTTACCGATGACACGGGAATACTGCAGCATGCTCGGTTCACCGTGCCCTGGCGGGAGCACGGGTACACGACCGACGACAACGCCCGCGCCCTGATACTCGCCTTGCGGGCGTATGAAATGCTGAGGGAACCCGAACTGCTCCCGCTGGCGAGTGTCTACTTGAGTTTCCTGGATTACGCCTTCAGCGACGAGTCGCGGCGGTTTAGGAATTTCCTGTCGTATGATCGACGGTGGCTCGAAGAGGCGGGCTCCGAGGACAGCCATGGCCGCTCGATCTGGGCTCTGGGGATGGCCGTGGCCCTCAGTCCCATTGACGGGCTGGTCGCCGGTGCGGTGAACGTTTACCATCGGTCGGTCGGTGTGACCGAGCAATTTGTCAGTCCCCGGGCTCTGGCCTTCACTCTCATCGGCGTGCACGCCTATCTGCGTCGCTTCGGCGGTGACAGTGCGGCTCGGCGGCTGCGGGAGCGACTGGCCCTCAGGCTCTATCGTCAGTTCCAGGGTTACGCCACAGCCGAGTGGCCTTGGCTGGAGGAAAGCCTGAACTACGCCAACGGTCGCCTGACTCAGGCCCTGCTGCTTTCCGGCCAGTGGCTCAGACATGGCAAGATGGTCGAGCAAGGCCTCAGGAGCCTGGAGTGGCTCATGAAGGTGCAGACCGCGCCGCGTGGGCACCTTTCGCCCGTGGGCAATGACGGCTGGTACGTTCGCGGCGGGACCAAGGCGCGTTTCGACCAGCAGCCCATCGAAGCCCACGCTTTACTGGATGCGTGCCTGGAGGCCCACAACGTCACCCAGGATGTCCGCTGGCTCCGGCAAGCCAACCGGTGCCTGGAGTGGTTCCTGGGGTGGAACGACCTGGGCGAAAGCCTCTACGATCATACGACGGGCGGTTGTCGCGACGGACTCCTGGCCGAAGGCGCGAACCAGAACCAGGGCGCCGAGAGCGCCCTGGCCTGGCTCCTGTCCCTGCTGGCCATTCAGTCGGTATCGGTTCAAAGCAGCCTTCACGCAGCCGAAGCCAAGGAGGAAGGATAGGACGGGCAGCAGAAACGTGACGGCGACGTGGCGTCGGCACCGGTGACGAACGGAGCGGAGGCGGCTGAAGGTGGCCGCCTTTTTTGACGATGAATAGAGCAAGCGGGGTCGTTCCGAGGAGTGAATGCATGAGCAAGAAAGACAGTGCACAGAAGTCACCCGGCACCGGGAAGCCTAACAAGACCGTCGCCGACAATCACGGCCAGCCGAACGTCAAACTCAAGAGGGTGTCTCGGGTGCCACGCAAACTGCTTACCCGTTATGAGGGTAACCCGATCCTGACGGCGCGTGACTGGCCCTACACCGTAAACTCCGTCTTCAATGCCGGGGCGGCCCGACTGCCCAGCGGCGAGACGGTGCTGCTCTGCCGGGTGGAGGAGCGGACGGGACTTTCGCACCTGGCCGTCGCCCGCTCACACGACGGCGTCAGTGACTGGGTCGTCGATAGGGAGCCGGCCTTCGTACCCGCTCCCGATGGCTATCCTGAAGAGTCCTGGGGCATCGAGGACCCCCGCATCGTCTGGGTGCCCGAACTCCAGAAATATGCGGTGACCTACACGGCCTATTCCAGTGGCGGGCCGGGCGTCTCTCTGGCTTTCACCGAGGACTTCAGGGAGTTTGAGCGTGTGGGACCTGTGATGCCCCCAGACAACAAAGATGCGACGCTGCTACCCCACCGAATTGGTGACTGCTGGGCCCTCGTCCACCGCCCGAGCACCGCTGCCGGCGCCCATATCTGGGTTTCCTATTCGCCTGACCTCCGTCACTGGGGCAGTCACAAGTTGATGCTCCATGCTGGCCACGGGCCCTGGTGGGACGCGGTCAGAATCGGTCTGGGGCCGCCGCTCATCGAAACGGAGGAAGGTTGGCTCATGATCTACCACGGCGTGCGTGAGACTGCGGCCGGCGCGCTGTACCGGATCGGCCTCGCCCTCTTCGACCTGGAGACGCTTGAGAAGTGTCTGCTCAGAAGCGACGAGTGGATCCTCGGACCCGAAGCCCCCTATGAGTGTATGGGTGACGTGAGCGGTGTGGTCTTCCCGTGCGGGTACACGTTGAATGATGATGGAGATTCCCTGAACCTGTACTAC
>CBDVDV010000249.1:0-3969 GCA_965372835.1 uncultured bacterium
TGTAAAGCAGCACCGAGGTCGCCGTCCGCAGGGCCAAGAGCGAACCGAACTCCACGAACCCGCGGCCCAGCACGTTGATGACGTAGAGGACAAGGAACATCTGAAACATCCGGTCGCCGAACCGGACCAGACTGTCGGCCAAGAGCAGCCCCTTCAACTCGCCCTTCATCCGCCGAAGCACCGCCAGGGGATGAAGTGACGCCTCGTCTTCGGCGGGTGGGGGAAGCCGGTAATAGCGGCGCTGAATCAGAATGGCCATCACCATCAGCACCAGGGTAACGGCCACCCCGGTGCGGAATCCCCAGAGCAGTCCCAGTGAGGAGGCTATCAGCAGTCCACCCAGAGGCGGGCTGATGACCCTGGGCAAACGGGTGATGACGCCCTGCACACCGATGCTGATGGCCCGCCGGCGCTCCGGAAGGCGGTCGCCGGTCAGCGCCAGGGAGCCCATGAAGCGGAAACTGCCCGCAAAGCGAAGGAGGATGACCCCCGGGATGAACCACCACCAGGTGGGGGCGACCAGGTAGATGCAGAAGCCCGCCAGGGCCAGCATACTCGCTAAGATGAGCGCCCGGCCGCGACCCATCCGGTCACTGAGGACGCCCCCGAAATAGGGACTCACCGTTCCGATAAGGCCGCCCACGGTCCCGAATACGCCAATCATGGCCCCCGTGGCCCCCAGGAACTGAAGCACCTTGGAGAGATACCCCTGCCACAAGCCGGTGCCCAAGGTTTGCAGCGACGCGGCGATGACCATCACCAGGACGTTGTGCTCCAAGCCAAGGAAGTCCCTGACGTACCTGAGGGAGTTGTTTGCCGGGGCCCGGGTGTGCTCACCGGCGGTCGAGTGGTCTTCGTGCTCGCTCAAGGCGTGGCGCCCTCTCTGGTGCATCGTCATTCAAGGTAGCGGCAGGAGATTCTTCTTACTGCAAACCGAGGTCCGGGTCAAAGGTTGTTCATGTGCTGGCGGTCGTGTCTTTTGGGAAGACGTTGACAGCAGGCCCGCATTCACTACACTCAACTGCCGGCTCAGGAAGTTCCCTGGCGATGGCCGGCGACGGCTGAAAGGAGACACCATGGCGCCCAAGAAGGCTGTGGCAAGCACGCGGAAGCCCTACCGTCCCCGACCCTACGGACTGACGCCCGCCCGGCTCTGTGACCGGGCTGTGGAACTGGGCGCGGTCGAGGCTGCCGTCGTCTCACCCAAGAAGGTCTACACCGCGCACTGGGTGCGGGCCCGCTGTCAGTTCGGCTGTGGGGGTTATGGCCGTTCGCTGGTGTGCCCGCCTCACTCCTGGAGGCCCGAGCAGACCCGAAGAATGCTCGATGAGTACACCACCGCCATCCTGGTGCACTGTGAGCCCGGAGTCCGGGTCAAGGAACTGGTGGTGAAACTGGAGCGCGAAGCCTTCTTAGCGAACTATTACAAGGCCTTTTCCTTCGGCGCGGGGCCCTGTTTCTTGTGTGAGGAGTGTGCCTTTGAGGAGGGCTGTCGGCACCCGCGTGAGGCCCGTCCGGCCATGGAAGCCTCGGGCGTCGACGTCTTCAAGACCGCGCGCCAGGCCGGCTTTCCCATCGACGTCTGCCGAGGGCGTGACGACGAAGAGCACTACTACGGCCTGGTCCTCCTGAAGTGAGCGCGGCGGGGAACGCGGTGGGACGGATGATCTTGATTACGGGAGGCTGTCGCAGCGGAAAGAGCGCCTTCGCCATCCAAAAGGCCGGCGAACTGACGCAGCGGGTGTGCTACGTCGCCACCTGTGTTCCCGGTGACGAGGAGATGAAGGCGCGGGTGGCGGAGCATCGAGCCCGCCGACCCGATTCCTGGCGGACCATCGAAGAGCCGCTCCACCTCGCGCGGGTCATCGGCGAACTTGACGGCGGGCGCTGGCCCGTGGTCGTCGTAGACTGTCTCACGCTCTGGCTCTTCAACCTCATGTCCGAGGAGGACCGGGGCCGGGAAGCCGAACGCCGGGCCGCTGAGGAGGCAGAGAAGTTGGCTCACGCCTGTCGCCGGTTTGAGGGCACCGTTTTTCTGGTCACCAACGAGGTAGGGATGGGCATCGTCCCCGGCGAAGAGGTCTCCCGGGCCTTCCGCGACGCCCTCGGGCGCGGCAACCAAATCCTCGCCGCGTCGGCCGACGAGGTCTATCTCATCGTCGCCGGGCAACCGCTGCAACTCAAAGGGAAGTCGAGCGGACTACCACCCGACTGATCTGGAGAAACTTATTGTGGACTTGATCGAAGAGACCATTTCGGCCGTGGAGCCCACGTCGGAAGATTGGCGGGCCAAGGCGCGGAGCCGCATCGCCCAACTGACCATGCCTCCGCGGGCGCTGGGTCGGCTGCTCGAACTTGCCGAACAGGTGGTCGCCATCAAGCGCACCCTCCGCCCCGGCCTGGCCCACAAACTCATCATCGTCATGGCCGCCGACCACGGCGTGGCCGCGGAAGGCGTGAGTGCTTTCCCCCAGGAAGTCACCGGACAGATGGTGCGCAACTTCGTCGCCGGCGGCGCCGGTATCAACGTCCTGGCCCGAGGCGTCGGGGCGCGCGTGGTGGTCGTGGACATGGGCGTGAACTCCGACCTCTCCGACCTGGTGCAGGAAGGAAGAATCCTCGGCCGGGCCGTCGGCCCCGGCACCGGGAACCTGGCACGGGGGCCGGCCATGACCGGAGAGCAGGCCCGCCAATCCCTGCGGACCGGCATCGAGATCGTGCGCCGGGAACACCAGCGAGGTCTTGACCTCCTGGGAATCGGAGAGATGGGAATCGCCAACACCACCCCTGCCAGCGCCATCGCAGCGGTGCTGACGCGGAGCGACCCGGAGGTGGTCGTGGGCCGGGGTACGGGCATCGACGACGACACGTTGAGACGGAAGGTCTCAGTGGTCGGTCGGGCTCTCGAGGTCAACCGGCCCGACCCGGACGACCCCGTGGACGTGCTCTCGAAGGTGGGCGGATTTGAGATCGGTGGCATCGCCGGGATGGTGCTCGGAGCCGCCTCGCTCCGGATTCCCGTGCTGGTGGACGGCTTCATCTCGGCCGCGGGGGCGCTGGTCGCCGCCAGGCTGTGTCCGCTGGCTTGCCGGTATCTGATCGGGTCTCACAACTCGGTCGAGCCCGGTCACCAGGTGCTGATGCGGGCGCTGGGGTTGCGTCCACTGCTCGACCTGGGCTTTCGCCTGGGGGAGGGGACCGGGGCAGCGGTGGCCATGCACCTGGTGGAGTCGAGCGTGCGGGTGCTGACGGAAATGGCGACTTTTGGTGACGCGGGGGTCTCGGGCAAGTGCGGATAGTGAGCAGGCTGCTTGCCGCGGTTCAGTTCTTGACCGTCCTGCCGGTTCCGAGGCGGGCGGTGGAGGAAGAGACGTTACCTGCTTCGATGCCCTACTTTCCCGTGGTCGGCGCCTTGATGGGGGCCGCCCTTGCCGGGGCCGACCAGGCATTTCAACTGGTTCTCTCCGCGCGGACAGCGGCGCTCCTGGACGTGGTGCTCCTTGCCGGCCTGACCGGCGCTCTGCACCTGGACGGCTTAGCCGACACCGCTGATGCCTTCGGGAGCCGCCGGGACCGCTCGGGGATGCTGGCCGTCATGAAGGACAGCCGAATCGGCGCCATCGGCGCCGTCGCCGTCGTCTGCGTGCTGTTGCTCAAGTGGGAGTTCATCGCCGAACTCACCGGCGGCCTACGGCTGGTGGCGCTGGTAGTCGCGCCCCTGGTGGGTCGCTGCGGGCAGGTAATGCAGGCCGGGATGCTCGGTCCCGCTGGTGCCCAGGGCAGCCTGGGGGCGGTGTTTGCCGGCAAGCAATCGAAACTGGCCGTCGGGCTTGCGTGTCTTCTGCCCCTGGCGGCCGCGGGCGCGCTGTGGTTCCCGGACGGCTTTGTGCTTGGCGGGGTGGCGATCCTTTTTCTTTTGGGGGGTATTGGCTATATCAGACGCCGACTGGGCGGAGCGACCGGGGACAC
>CBDVDV010000250.1:0-3963 GCA_965372835.1 uncultured bacterium
GTGCTGACCTCTTTTGAGAGCGAGGCGGAGACCCGGAGATGGTCGGGCGGCGAGGTGGTGACCAGGTACGCGAGCCAAGGCAAGCATGCGTACCAGATACTGCCGGGTGTCACGGCCGAGGCGAAACTCGAGGGAGACTGGTCATCCTACCGCCACCTCAGGATCGACGTCTACAACCCAGGAGAGGTCATCATGGTCAACTTCCGCTTCTGGGACAGCCGGGAGCGGTTCATTATGGCCTTCGAGTACAACCTCTACCACGGCCGGACCACCCAGCACATCAGCATCCCCGGCTTGACCAACAACTTCGGTCTCGGCGAGGGCATCGACACCACCCAGATGGCTCGCATGCAAATCATAGTCAGCAAACACCGACAGCACGACACCTCGACCGAGGGCATCTACCTCGACAACGTCCGTCTTTCCGCTGACCCGACCGAGCCGTACTTGGAACTTCCCGACGGCTCCTCGGCCACCGACCCTCTGATGAAAAAGCCGGCCGGCTTCCTGCTGCCCGAGTTCCCGGGGTTCGAGGCGGGCTACCACACCTTTGCCATCGACCCCGCCAACTACCAGCTCCTCACCCTCCCAGGGACCGGCAGGGACGGCAAGGGACGGGCCCTGGAAATGAAGCCCCTGGGGGTTCCGAGCATCAAGATTTGGGACGCGGCACGGACGTTCCCCAAGGCCGGGACCTACGTCACGGAGTTCTGGGCCAAGGGCCCGCCCGGGTCGAAGTTCGTCGACCACTCGGGCCAGAAAGACTTTGCCCTGACGCCCCAGTGGAAGAAGTACTCCTACGAGTTCACTATGTCGGCTGGGGGCACGCGGAGGTTCGTGCTGGAGGCGCAGAACCTGCAGGGGAAGTCGGCTTTTCTTGATGACTTCGTGGTCTATCTCAAGGGCGGAGGGGACAGCCTGGAGCCCGTTTCCAGGGCCACGGGCAAGCCCACGGTTGTCACCTATGCCGACGGCATCTGCTACATCAATGGCCAGCCGACCTTCATGCTGGGCTTCCTGCGCAGCAAGCCCGAGGCGCTCCTGGGAACACCCTTCAACTTCTGCGCACCCTCTGAACTTCTCCAGCCCGATATGGCTCTACTCGACAAGTGCGCCGAGTACGGACTGTATACGTCCGTCAACCTGACGGCGACCCTGCGAGCCATCGCTCCCGACAACGCTGTCTACTTCGCCCAGAAGTACAAGAACCACCCGGCGCTCTTCAGTTACTACCTCTGTGACGAGCCCGACCACGCCTCACCGTCGGCGACCTCCGAAGCCCCCGTCATCGCCCGGGCCACCCAAGTGCTCCACGAGGCCGACCCCACCCACCCCACCCACTGCCTGATCATTCCCTGGTGCGCCTCCAACATCTACCGCTACCGCGACACGGTGGACATCCTCTCCGTCGACCGGTACGCCGTCAGCGGCACCAAGGAAAACGACCAACTGTGGACGGTCTACCGGGCGGCAATGGCCGTGAAACTGTCGGGAACCGAAGGCCAGCCCAACATCTTCACCCCCCTGGCCGGACGGGGCATCACCCGCGAGGAGAACTGGGGCCAGGCGTACATGTGCATCGTCGCCGGAGCCGGGGGCATCATGTGGTTCGAGTTCGGCGGCGCTCAAGAGAAGTGGGATGACTTCCTCGAACTGGGCAAGGAACTCATGTCCATCGAGGAGTTCCTGGTCGGCGTGGCCCTGGAGAGGGGGCTCGAGTTCGAGAACGACGTGCTGACCGAGTTCAAGAGCGGCCGCACCACGCACAAGGACTTCAAGCAGATCCGTGGCATCGGCCGGGCCGGCGCCGACCGCACCGCCCTCATCACCGTCAACATCACCCCCCACGCCGCCCGAGACGTCAAGATCACGGCTCCCTTCCTGGCCCACGCCAAGAAAGCGACCGTACTGTTTGAGAACCGGACTCTTCCGGTCAACGATGGGGTCATCGTCGACAGTTTCGACGGCCTCGAGCGTCACGTCTACGTCGTGGACGGTGTGCCCCCAGGCGTGAAGCCCCGGCCGGTTCCTCAGGTCGGCGACCCCCACGTCACCGAGGCGGGGGCGGCCTGGCGCGTCGAGGTCACCGGTGCCCTGAAGGGCCGTTCGGCCGAAGAGATCGAGCGCGAGCGCTTCATCGAAGCCCAGGTCAACAAGGCTGACGGACTGCTGGAAAAGGGAGACAAGCAGGGCGCCCGCAGGATACTCCAGGACATCCTCGAACGTTACCCGGACGCCCAGGAAATCCGCGAACGCATCCGCGTCATCCGGTAGCGACCATTAGCAGGTCGACAGCATGAGACACTGGAGCCCACGTATCGTTCCGCCCTGGTCATCATCTGACCTTGAGCGGATCTTGGATGATGCCCTTCGGGTATTGGAGGACATCGGTGTCGAATGCGCTCACGAAGGGGCAGGACGTCGCCTGGCTGAATGGCAGGGGACGTCGTACGTTGCCGGCCGGGTGCATTTCGCTCCTGCCTCCGTGCGGGAGTACCTGGCTCAGAGGCCCACTGCCTCTGAAGAACCGCCTGAGCAAGACGACGTCCCATTTGCTCTGGGAGGCTGCTGGGCTGCTCTCTACTACTGCGACCCCGAAACTCAGGACGTGCGACCTGCTTCGAGCCAGGAAGCAGCGCAGATGGCTCGCCTGTGGGACTCAAGAGGATTGCGAGGCGTGGTTCCTTTAGTGCCGGGAGACGTGCCGCCGGCCCTCGTGACACTCGCCGCCGAGCGCATCGCCCTGGAAAACTCCCGGTATCTGGGCGGCTCACTCCCAGCCTCTGACCCGGAGCAGGTCCGTTTCCTCATGGACATGAACCTGGCGGCGGGCCGGCGCTTTCATCTATTGGAGCACGTGGGCATCAGTCCGCTGCGACTGGACCCTGGTGGGCTGGAAAGGGCCCTCCAGTTCGCCAATAACCCGGACGTCCGCGTGACCCTGGGCGGCTTTATGGCCATGGCCGGCGCCACGGCCCCGCTTGACCCCAGGAGCGCGCTGGTGCAGTCAGTGGCGGAGACCATCGGCTTTGACATCCTGTGCACACGTCTGGACCTTGCCGGCGGAGGTCTGGGTCTGACCATGGACCCCTTCGACTTCCAGTATGCAACCATCATCTTCGGGTCTCCTGAGTGGTGTCTGTACCGGGTTCTCGTCTTCCAGATGATCGAGCACCTGACGGGCCGACCGGTCCGCGGCGGCAGCTTTCGGAGCACCGGCAAACGCCCCGACCCCCAGGCCAACTGTGAGCGCACCGCCTCCGTTCTCTGGCAGGCGCTGCTCGGCGTCCGCCGATTCGGCGGCGTGGGACAACTCGCGATTGATGAGGTCTTCAGCCCCCAGCAGGCAGTGCTGGACCGGGAAATCCTGGGCTACGTAGAACGGCTGATGGGCGGGATGGATTTCACGCGCGGCCCGGATGACGCGGTCGAACTCATTCGCAAGGGCATCCGGGAGGGAAGCTTCATCGGCCTGGCAGATACCGTCTCCCGGTTCCGGGACTTCTACTGTTTCCCAGACATCTTCCGCCACTGGAGCCTGGGGCGCTGGCGCGCTGAAGGCAAGCCATCGATCCTCGGCGAAGCCTGGGCCCGGGCCAGGGAAGAGATGGCAACGTCTACTTTCGCCCTCCGGGACGACCAGCGAAAAGAGATCGACCGGATTTACCAGGAGGCGCGGTCCTACTTACAGGACCGCACTTAAGCGAGCAGGACCGAGGCCCACCCATGAGTCGAACTGCCCGTGTGCGTGGAGCGTCTCTTTCAGCGGTGGCGGCGCTGTTGCTGTCAACAACGGCGTGGGCCGAGATGCGTCTGGAGGAGGTCTCAGCCATCACTGACCAGATGCTCATGCTTCAGGTCTGCGAAGGGGACGTGGTGTTTCCTCTTAAAGGCCACGGCGGAGGCGGGAAAGTCATCGCAGAGGAGCTGAATCTCGAGGCAGCACACCGCGCCGAGCACTAC
>CBDVDV010000251.1:0-3922 GCA_965372835.1 uncultured bacterium
ACCGTTTTCAGGTTGGCGGTGATGTCGTCACCCACCCGGCCGTCGCCCCGGGTCGCTCCGCGCACCAGCACCCCGTCCTCGTAGCGCAGGCTCACCCCTACGCCGTCGATCTTGGGCTCGACCACAAAGCGATGGGCCTCACCCTCCAGCCACCGGGCGATGCGTTCTTCGAACCGGCGCAACTCGTCGAAACTATAGGTGTTGTCGATGGAGAGCATGGGCACCTGGTGGCGCACCTGCGGGAAGCCCTCCGTGGGTTCGCCGCCCACGCGCTGGGTGGGGCTGTCGGGGGTGACGAGTTCGGGGTGGGCGAGTTCCAGGTCCTGGAGTCGGCGCAGGAGTTGGTCGTACTCGTAGTCGGAGATTTCCGGACTGGCTTCAACGTAGTACTTGTAGTCGTGATGGCGGATGAGGCTGCGGAGTTCCTCAATCTCCCGGGCAGGACGTTTCTGGCTGCTCATCCGATGACACCTCCGCTGCGGGTGTCCGCTCGACCGACCCCGCCCACTGCACCACCTTCCCCCCGCTGACGTAGTATAACACACCGAAGCCGAGGGGGTAGAGTCCCACCACGGCCCACAGGGCGTACCAGGGGTAGAGAAACAGGAAAAAGCGCACGTCTCCACCCGCCGGCATCACCACGGTGAAGGGCAGCAGGAGCCAGAAAGCCACCCAGAACAAATATCGCTGCCGCCGCACCGCGGTCATCACCATCCCCGCGACCGTGAAGGGCAACAGGAACTTCCAACTGCCTGCGTACCAGGGGAGCATCCTGGCGATTATCCAGTAACCACGGGGGATGCGGCACAGCGTGCGCCCCAGGTGGCCTCGCCCTAACAGGTACTCGAAGACGGACGTCTCCGTCTCCTCGGCCGTGGACTTGACGGAACGCCCCGCTTCCGCCTCCGCCCACCACTGGGCGTGGCGATCGATGGCGATGAGCGGACGACCGTACACCCGCCAACATTCCACCAGGTAGGGCGCCAACAAGGCCAGGCCGATGAGGAGCGACACCGCCGCCCAGGCCACCAACTTCCGCTGATGCTCCACCTGCTTACGTTCCCGCCAGACGAACAGCGCCAGAGCCGGCACCAGCAGCGTCACCGTCGTAATCCGGACCAAGAGCAGCAGCCCACCCACCACACCGGCCACCACCAGCCGGTTCCGCATACGCCAGCGCTGAGCCACAAACAGCACGTACACGTACGCCAGGATGAGCACGGCGAAGAGTTCCAGCCGATAGCCCCGAGCGGCGAAGGCGATGAGGTTGTGGTTGGTGGCGACCAGCGCCGCGCCGCCCAATCCGACCGGAAGACCAAACACGGCCCGCCCGAATAAGAAGGTGACGACGACAAGAAGAACCGACGCGACAAGGGTGGGAATCAGCACGGAGGCCGGTCGGTCACCGAAGAGCGCCAGTGACCCCTTGATGAGCAGTATGTGCATCGGCTCCCGGTGCCGGGACTGGTAGGGATGGTGCATCTCACGAGCCAGTTCATAGAAGCGCTGCACGTCCGGCTCCAGCGGACGTTCCTGGGCCACCCGAAACTGGTCAACTCGGTACAGGGCGCCCTTTACGACGATAAACACGAGCAGTACCAGCGCCAACCCCCTCATCAGAGGATGCCACCAGGGCTGCTCCTGCCAGCGGCGGGGTATGAGCGGCGGGAGTTCCATCGTCTCGGCCTTTGGCTCGCACGACACCTGAACCGCTGCTCGTAGTATAGCGGAGGGGCGAGCGCGACAGAAGCGGTTTGTGCGAGCGCGGCGACGACGCCAGGTTCAGTCCGCTCCGCTAAGGAGTCTCAGGCGCAGGGCATTGAGGACGGTTTTCGCCGCCCGCAACTGCACCTCGGTGCGACTGCCCCGGAAGCGACGCTGGAAGACCTCCGTCCCCGCCTCACCGGCCACGGCCATCCAGACCAGCCCGACGGGCTTTTCGGCCGTGCCGCCCGCGGGGCCGGCGATGCCCGTGACCGCACAGGCGAGGTCGGAGCCGGAGTGCTTGCGGACTCCCTCGGCCAGGGACCGAGCAACCTCTGCGCTCACCGCCCCATGCGCGCTGATGAGTTCTTCGGGGACGCCCAGCAGCGCCACCTTGGCTCCGTTGGAGTAGGCCACCACCCCCATCAGAAACGCTGCCGAGACCCCGGGCACGCGCGTGAGCATACTGCTGACCAACCCCCCAGTGCAGGACTCAGCCACCGCCAGGGTCTTCCCCTGCTTCAGCAGGAGCCCCGCCACAGCGTCTTCCAGACCCTCGCCATCGCGGCCGAACACCAACTCGCCCAGGAGTTCGCGCACCTCCCTCTCGGTCTCGTCCAGCAGGCGCGCCGCCCCTTCGGGCGTCTCCGCAGTGGCAGTCAGTTTCACCGTGATGGTCCCTTCCTGGGCCAGGAGAGCGACCACCGGGTTGTGGTCAGGGGCCATCAAGTGACGGATGCGATTGTCGATGGCGGACTCGCCGGTCCCGTAGCAGTGAAGTTGCCTGGTGACGTGAACGCCCCGGCAGTAGCCCAGGCGACGGAGACAGGGCTCCACCCACTCCTCGAACATCAACCTCATCTCCCTGGGGACACCGGGAAGCGCCAGCACCAGCGCCCCGCCCATGCGAAGGGCGAAGCCCGGGGCGGTTCCCCGTCGGTTGGGGATCACATCCGCTCCCGTCGGCAGATAGGCCTGCTGGAGGTTGTTCTCCGTGAGCGTGGCTCCGAATCGGCGGAACTTCTCCGCAATATCTTCCACGGAGGGCTGGTGGCGGATGAGTGCTTTGCCGGCGACCTGGGCAATGACGTCCCTGGTGAAGTCGTCGCGGGTGGGACCCAGTCCGCCCGTGACGATGACCACGTCGGCGCGCCGGCAGGCAGTCCGAAGGGCCTCAGCCATCCGCTCAGCGTCATCGGCCACAGTGGTGTGAAAGACGGTTTGGATGCCGCACTCAGCCAACCGCTGGGACAGGTAGCATACGTTGGTGTTCACCACGTGACCGCTGGTCAGTTCGCTCCCGACGGCGACCAGTTCGGCCGTCACCGATGCGGAGGCAGGTCCCGCCGTGGGGTCGGCTGGTGAAACGGCCACCGGTTCGGTACTCCTCAGGGAGCCGGGGAGGCAGCGCGACTCCGCCGACGAGCCTCGGCCCGCCGGGCCTCGCTCACCAACGGAAGGGTCCAGATGCGAATGAAGCCCTCGGAGGCTGTCTGGTCGAACTCGTCTTGGGGGCCGTACGTTGCCAGCCCAAAGTCGTAGAGGGAGTGCGGACTGGTGCGACTGAGGACCGTGCCCTGTCCCTTATACAGTTTCACTCGCGCCGAGCCGGCGACGTAGCGCTGGCTCCGGTCGAAGAAGGCCCCGAGGGCCTGGCGCACCTCACTGTGCCAGTAGCCGTCGTAGATGAGTTGGCCGAAGGTGCGGGAGAGTTGCTCCTTGAGTTGGCGGAGCGGCCGGCTCAACGTCAAGGCTTCCAGCGCCCGGTGGGCGGCGTGCAGAATGGTGGCGGCCGGTGCCTCGTAGATCTCCCGGCTCTTGATGCCCACCAGCCGGTCCTCCACCATGTCGAGGCGGCCGACGCCGTGAGCGCCCCCCCGTTGGTTGAGTTCGGTGACCAGTTCGACGGGCTCCAGCGTGCCTCCGTCCAGCCCCACCGGCACTCCCTCCTCGAACTCCACGGTGAGCACCTCGGGCTCATCGGGCGCTTCCTCGGGGC
The DNA here is from genome assembly GCA_965372835.1 of uncultured bacterium. Taxonomy (GTDB): domain Bacteria; phylum Planctomycetota; class DG-23; order CBDVDV01; family CBDVDV01; genus CBDVDV01. The sequence continues at coordinate 3,704 of CBDVDV010000251.1, forward strand.
TGACGGTAATCTGGTAGGCGTCCTCCGGAGGCGCCTGGGCCGGGTCCTCCAGGATGTCACCACACTCGATGCTCACGCCCCAGAGGTTGCGATCGATGCTGTAGGCGGCCCCCTCTTTCAAGGGGGGAATGGGCACACCCCGCTCCCGGGCGTAGCGGATCTGTTCGTCGCGAGACGCAAAGGCCCATTCCCGGGCCGGGGCGATCACTTTGAGGGAAG
>CBDVDV010000252.1:0-3912 GCA_965372835.1 uncultured bacterium
CGTCGAGTCGGCGCTGACGGAGCAGGCGTCCCAACTTCTGCGCCGCCTTTTCGAAGGGCTCATCCAGACTGCGAGTGTGGCGGACAGAACGTGGCCCCCGGTCGTAGGTGATGACCTCCAGTTCGCCGTTGCCCACGTAGATCTTATGGCGAATGGAGAGGACCTCGCTCAGAGGGATCTCCTCGACCTCGAGTTCACCCTCCGGGTCTCCCCCGAGGAGGAACAGGCGGGACTCCGATGCCGCCAGCCCGGCGAAGCCGTAGCGGCCATCCGGGGTGAGGTCACCAGCAGCCGCTACTTCCAGGTCTTCACCGGCGGGCAGACGTCGGCGCACCTCCGCCTCCACGACGTCGGGCAACCGGCCGAGGCCGTTACCTTCTCCCGTGCCGTTTCCTCTGCCCCGTCTGGACCTCCGGTCCGCCATCTGTGCCACCTCGAGCGGCGAGCATCGCCGCTAAAAGAAAAGCCTCAGGAGGAAGCCACCTGCAGTCGCACTTCCTCGTGAGGACGTCAGCAAAAACCAGCCTTGCTCTTGTGCCCTTCTTCCAGAAGCCACACCCCCGGGGGCAGTCGCCGCCGGAGACTTTCTGCTCGTCACCACCCGTCCCTTACACCTATACAATACACGCCGAGGGGCACCCTGTCAATCTCCTTACTCACAGAATCGGTCAAAATGGCAAAAAAATCACGTCTCTTTTCCCCTAATCACTTACACTGGCATGGCCCACAGAGGTGAGCCATCTCACGAGCCCGCGCCAGGAAAGGGAGACCCACTATGCTACCCGACCATCGCCACAACACCCAGCGGACCGGGGCGCCCGGGCGACCAAAATGGGCCGGTCCGGAGCATCTGCGCTGCCTTTCCCGACGCCAACTCCTCCACCTACTGGGCGGCCTGGCTGTGGGCGCGTCCTTCGCTGGCGAAGGCTCTCCGTTGCTGGCCGGGCCTCCCGACGACGCCGACGGCCCTCCGACTGGCGCTTCGCCCGACGAGACCCGCTCCGCTCCTACGGATCCGTTGGACCTGGGCAGCCTCTACCCCTTCATCCAGGCCCAGGCCGACCGCTCACCCCTGGCCCTCTCCTACCTCCAGGGCGACTTCGCCGACCTGACGAGTTGGCAGGCACGCGCCCGCGCCCGCATCACCGAACTCCTCCACTACCAGCCCCCACGTGTGCCGCCTGAACCTCAGGTTCTTGACACCCAGGAGACCGAGCACCTCACCCGACACAGGCTTTCCTTCATGACCAGTCCGGACTGCCGGGTCCCGGCCTACCTGCTGGTGCCACGACGAGTAGAGGACCCCGCGCCGGGCGTGGTCGTGCTCCACGACCACGGGGGCTTCTACTACTTCGGCAAGGAGAAAGTCGTCGCCTTGCCGGGCGAGCGCCGCATCCTCACCCAGTTCAAGCGCCAGTATTACAGCGGGCGAAGCATCGCCGACGAACTCGCTCGGCGAGGGTACGTAGTTCTGGTCATCGACGCCTTCTACTTCGGCGAACGTCGGCTCATCACCCCCAGCGAGGCCGCGGTGGCCCCCGGCACCATCACCGACGAGGACATCAAGACCCTCAACCGCCGAAGCGCCGAAAAGGAAGAGTTGGTGGCCCGCGCCCTCCTGACTGCCGGTGTGACCTGGATGGGAGTCACCCACTGGGACGACCGCCGAAGCCTCGACTACCTGGCCAGTCTCCCTGAGGTCGATGCCGACAGGCTGGCCTGCGTGGGCCTGTCAGTGGGGGGCTACCGGAGCCTCTTCCTGGCGGCGATGGACGAGCGCATCAAGGTGGCTGTGGACGTGGGCTGGATGACCAGGCTGGCTCCCTGCATCAGGGAACACATCAAGTGGACCGTGGGCTTCACCAAACTCATCCCCGGCCTCTACCACGACATGGACCTTCCCGACGTAGCCACGCTTATCGCCCCGCGGGCCTTCCTGTGCGTCAACGGCACCGAAGACCGGCTCTTCCCTCCTGAGGCTGTGAAACATGCCCACGAGGACATCGCTTCGGGCTTCGCCAAGGCCGGCTGCCCTGACCGCTTCCGAAGCATCCTTTACATAGGTCCCCACGAGTTCAACACCGAGATGCAGAAGGAAGCCTGGGCTTGGCTCAAGCGCTGGCTGTGAGGCGCGGGGGCCCACTTACATCTGAAGAATCACCTCGATCGCTTCATAGAGGGCTGCAACGGCCAACACGATCAGAACCAGGAGATTCCCCTTGAGATTCATCAGGAGGGCCTTGCCGTAGCGACGTCCCACGGTCTCGCCTTCGCGCCGGTTGAAAAGATACAGCGGAACCAAGAGAGCAAAGAACGCGGCGAGAACGTACCCTGAGCCTTCCAGGAACAAGACGAGAGAGTGCGGTACCATCCCCCGCAACAGAAGGGGGTTCGTCGGCGCCAGTACCAGCCCCCACGCCGCGGCTCGGATGAACACCATCAGGGCGCCGATCCCGGGCACGATGAGAGACGGCAGCGTGATGGCAGCGAGTGAGCCCAAGGCAAAGTTGATCCCCAGGGTCGCCAGAGCGGCCCAAAGGACGTTCTTGCTCGCGTAGGCCTGGGCTACGGGAGCCAGAGGGCCTTCCTTCAGTTCCGCGCGCACCAAGGCCTGAAGGAAGTGTTGAAGCTCGGGCACCCGATGCACGAGCGCCGTGAACAGCACCACGGCTCCGAAATAGACCAGGTGGAGCGCCAGGAACAGACGCTTCCGCTTCTGGATTTCTGCCAGGGGCGTCCGTATGAAGCCGGGCCGGAGCCTGCTCGCCAGAGAGACGTACAGTGCGGTCAAGAGGATAGAGCCGCCCAGCAAGAACAGAGCCTGACCAGAAACGAACACCCAGAACTGTGCCGCATGAGTTCGAGCCCTTCCTATCTGGAGGACAAACTTCCCGCTGGGGAACGCCTCTGAGAGAAGCTTCTTTGTCTCCCGGTCGAGCTGCTCCCCGGTCGATGGCCGGACGACATACGCAATCTGGACAGCCTCGTCATCAGGGCTGAAGAGGTCCGCCTGTGCGGAATCGCCGGCGATAAGGTAGGAGTCCAGGAAGAGGAGCACCTGTTCGCGTAGGACCCCGACCACAGTGAACGTCCGTCCACCAACCGCGAGCCGATCTTCCTGGGTTGCGCAGGCGCCCGCCACCACTTCGTCTTTGCCGGGGATCGGCAAGCGGCCGGACGCGAGCATCGTTTCGGTAAAATCATTCCGGAGCTGTGGATAGAGGATCAGCTTTTCCTGAGAGGCGAGGCGGAATGACTGCTCCACCTCAGCGCGCTCCCCGAGTACGGCGTGAGCGAGGACCTCCGCCAGCGGAGTCATGGGCAAGAAACGAATGCGGGCCTTGACGTATTCTAACCCTTCTGTCTCTGTCGTCGGCTCTCCCGCGCCAACGTACATCCGGGCACCTGACCACGGAGGAGAGGCAGTGGGACCTCGGGAAGCGAAAGAGGAGAAGAGCATCAGTCCCATGCCGGCAGCCCCCACCAACAGCCAATGCAACGTCTTCATCAACGCCTCCTTGATCGTATGGGGGATCGCCCCTCGCTCCCGGCGCTTACTATAGTCAACCCCGGCCTTCCCTGTCAACGTGCTCACCTGCAGCATTGAATCCGCGTCTCTTTGGCGGCAAACTGTGCGTGGCGAAAAGGCCGGGGCGCAAGAGCAAAGGAGTCGGCAATGGAGATCACTCAACGGGTGTACGTGGTTGGGCGGGGGAGTTGGGGTGGGCTCGAGCCCATCAGCGGCGAGGGCGACTGCAACATCTACCTCATTGCTAGTGGCTTTGAACTCGCGCTGGTGGACGTGGGCATCGGCCCCAACTTCAACAAGGTGTGGAGCAACATCAAGAAGACGGGCTTCGACCCAAAGGGGCTCGCCGCTGTCCTGATGACCCACACCCACTGGGACCACGT
>CBDVDV010000253.1:0-3883 GCA_965372835.1 uncultured bacterium
CGTCGAGGATGGCGAGCAGTCGGCCTTCGATGTTCGACGGCCGGGCCATGGCCACACCGGCAATCGCCGCCCACCGTAAGGAGCGAGCGGAGCGGGCGATCTCGAGCAGGTGCCCGGCGTAACTGGAGGCCTTCAGCCCGGCGCTCAGTACCAGGTCGTCGCAGGCCCGCTCACGTTCCCTGCGCATCTGCCGAGCCGCTAACCATGCCAACGGATTGAACCAATATATGGTGCACGCCAACTGAGCCACCATCTGCGTCAGACAGTCCTTCCTGCGAATGTGAGCCAACTCGTGCAGAAGGACGATCCGCCGACGCTCCTCCGACCAGCGCTCCCCATCAGCAGGCAGCAACACAAGCGGCCTCACCAGTCCCCATATCATGGGGACGCTCACCCCTTCACTTTGGAGCAGTCTCGCCGCGCCCTTCACCCCCAGTCTGCCCGCAAGTTCCTTCAACAGGACGGCCCAGGGCGAGCCCTCTGGGACGGGCTCAGCCCGTCGCGCCGTTCTCCAGACACTGACCGTCCCGGCGAGGAGCCACAGGAAAACCGCCATGGCGCCCGTTCCCCAGATGATGAGCAGCCAGGCCGACCAGTGCGTCGGCTCGGCCGACTCCGGCTCAGGGAGGCTTTCCGCAATGCTCACGAGGGGGGTAACGGTGAGCGGCTCAGGCGGGATAGCCAGTTGCGGAAACGCCTCGGAAAGAGCGCTGGTCTCGGTCATGGGGGTGGTAACCGGTTCAACCGCTGCGAGTTCCTGGGGCAGGATGGGAAGTCGCCAGGCGGGCAGCGCCAGTGAGAGCACAGGCAGCGCAATGAGACTCGCCACCGCCAGGAGCCACACCAAGTGCCTGGCGGCTGCTGAGGTCCGCCTAAGGAGAGCGCTGAGTGCAGCCGCTATTAGCAGAATGACAGCCCCCTTGATGCTGGCATCAAGCAGGATCGTCATCCATGCCAGGGCGGGTGCGGACCCGAGTTCGACCGTGCCGGTTCCCATGGTTACCGTCCCTCCTTCCCGGCCTGCTCGATGAGCGTGGCCAGGCGGCTGAGTTCGGCGTCGGACAATTCGGATTCGGCGATGTCCAGGAGCGCCGCTACAGCATGCTCGGTGGAACCATCGAAGAAGGTCTGAAGGACTCGCTGGAGCGCCGACCGCGCAGCTCGCTGGCGAGCGAGAGTCGGGGAGTAGACGTACCGCGGTCCCTCCTTGTGGTGACTCAGAAGGCCCTTGTCCTCCAGGATGCGGAGCATGGCCCGCACCGCAGAGTAGGAGGGCGGGTCAGGCAGACCCTCCAAGACGTCCGCCACCGAGGCCTCGCCGCGCTGGTAGATGATGTCCATTATCTGCCGCTCGCGACGACTCAGGTTCGTGTGCCACTGCTCAGCCATGTGCTGTGTCTCCTGACCGAAGAGGGACTCTGCATCTGACGTTGCTCCCACGCTGCTAAATAATTAGCACATGGTCCGGACTTGTCAAGGAGAAAAATGCTGGTTTTTTAGCAGGTGGGGGCAGAGCGGCCCGGGTAGTTACCGTAAGTGTCGATGCAGGAAAGGCTTAGCGCGGCAAGTCCAGAATGGCCTTCACAGCATCGACCTGGACTCGGGGCTTAGTGGCCCTCGCTTCCTTCCGGCGTGCTCTTGGCTGGGCCGATGTAGTCGGTGGCGATGACCATGTTGTCGATGTAGTGCACCTGGTCGACAGGGGCGGTGTTCTCGTCGCCGGCGCCTCCCCAGTAGTTCGAGAAGCCGACCGAGCGGATGCGCAGGTCCTCGATGTCGCGGAAGCGCAGTCCCTTGGCCTCCCCGACCAGTTTGCCGTCCAGCCAGCAGCCAATCTCACCGTCTTTCTCACCGAGCGTGTTCACCTTGACCATGGTCTCCAGGGAGTGCCAGCGACCGCGCTGCAGCGTCGCCGTGCACTTCTTGTGGTCACCGTAGCCGCCTCGCTGATCGGGGTGGTAGAAGTAGAACTCCAGTTCCCCGGTCTTGGGCTTGGCGGCGATGGTGCAGGAGAACTTGTCCCTTCCGGTCGGTTTGGTGCCGGCGGAGGTGTAGCCGGCCCAACGGCCGCCGGAAAGACGTCCCGACTGGCTGAACAGTTTCAAGTGACAGTAGCGACCCTGTCCCCAGACGAACTCCTTGGGGAAGTAGATGTTGTAACGGGCGTGCAGCCGGTCGAACCCCTGGGGCAGGTAGACGGAAGCCCCCACACTTCCGTGCTGGCCCTTGGTCGAGCGCACCGTGAGCGACCGTTGTCCCTGGAAAACGACCTCCGGGTCCGCAGTCAGACCAGCCTTCTCGGTGACACCGGTGAAGTGCTTCTTCCAGTCGGACGACTCGAAGTCCTCGAACCAGACTATGTCGCGCCGCTCGGAAAGCCCGGGCTCCGAAACGGGTGCTCCCTTCGGCTGCTCCTCAGCCGCCCAGAGCGGGCCGGCCGACAGGGCCATGGAACAAAGCACCGGAAGCACAAGCCAAATCTTCATCTCTTCCCTCCTGGTCAGCGCAGGCAAAGTATCCTATCTGCTCTCGCCTGCTTCCGGCGTGGTTTTGGCGGGGCCGATGTAGTCGGCGGCCACGACGATGTTGTCGATGTAGTGCACCTGGTCGACGGGGGCGGTGTTCTCGTCGCCGGCGCCTCCCCAGTAGTTGTCGAAGCGGGCCTTTCTGATGCGCAGGTCCTCGATGTCCCGGAAGCGGAGGCCTGTCACCCGGCCCACTTCCGTGCCGTCCAGCCAGAGAGCGACCTCCCCGTCCTTCTGGCCCACGGTGTTGACCTTGAGCATGGTCTCCAGCGAGTGCCAACGACCACGCTCGAGCGTCGCCTTGCACTCCCGGTTGTCACCGTAGCCCCCCCGCTGGTCGGGGTGGTAGAAGTAGAACTCCAACTTCCCGGTCTTGGGTCTCGCGCAGATTCGGCTGGAGAACTTGTCGGTGCCGGTGGGCTTGACTCCCGCGCTGGTAGGTTTCCAGCGCTGGCCCGTGCGCAGGCCCTCGAGGCCGAAGAGTTTCAGGTGGCAGTAGCGTCCCTGCCCCCAGGTGAAGTCTTTAGGGAAGTAGAGGTAGTAGCGCACGTGGAGTTTGTCGAAGCCCTGGGGGAAGTATACCGAGCCCCCCATGCTTCCGTGCTCACCCTTGGTGGAACGGATAGCCAGCGCCCGGCGGCCTTGGAAAACGAACCGGCCGTCGTCGGTAGTCTCAGCGCCCTCGCTCACCTCCAGGTTCCAGTGCGGTTTCCAGTCAGGCGACTCGAAGTCCTCGAACCAGACTATGTCGCTCCGCTCTTTCAGGCCGGACTCAGACACCGGCGCTCCCGTCGGCCCTTCCTCAGCCGCCCACAACGCCTGCCCACACCACACCAAGAGCAACGCCACCAGCAGCACTGCGACCATCTTCATCTCGCCTCCTCCTGATTCATCTCGGTTGATGCCGGCTCGACGGCCGGGCGAAACAAGATCCCGTGCAGCAGGAACCACAGCACGCCTAACGAACTTATGATACCACCAACGAGGAACGGGGCCACGTAGTTCCAGTCCCAAAGCAGTCCACCGATGAGCGGCGCGGGGAACATGACGATGCCACGCACCATGTAGTACACCCCGATCTGCCTGCCCCGTGCAGCGTCGGGGGCCAGGTCCAGGATGAGGGCCTTGCGGGCGGGCTCGCCGAACTCACGCAGTCCCTGGAGAATGAACAGTGGTATGAGCCACGCCGCCGACGGCGCATCGACCAGGGCCAGCGGAAAGGCAGCGATGAACAACAAGGTGGCCAGCACGAAGGGACGCCGACTCGCCCGTCCTGCACGGTCGGCGAGCTTGGCCACCGGAATGTAAAGCAGCACCGAGGTCGCCGTCCGCAGGGCCAAGAGCGAACCGAACTCCAC
>CBDVDV010000254.1:0-3839 GCA_965372835.1 uncultured bacterium
CGGAGACCCCACCGCGCTCGGTCGCTGCAACCGACCAGTCATCACCGTCGCTCCCTTCCCTGGGTACGTTGCCTGGAAGTGCTCACCTACCTCTTGAGTATCAGTCTCCCCCTTGGCAAAGTCAAGCATCAGTCGTCCTTTCCGCTTGACGGGGAACGCCGCCGGAGAGTATGGTCGGGGGTGGGAGCGTGCCCTGTGGGGGCTGACAATGAAGCGACAGGAACTGCAAGCGCGCGGGCTGCTGACGGCGTGTGTCCTGTGTCTGGTAACGGTACGAGGCGCGGGCGTCGTCTGCGGGGACACCTTCCGCCTGGTCGGCGGAAGAGTCATCGAGGGGGAACTGCTCAAGGAGCGGAGCGACAGTTACGTCGTCGACGTGGGCTTCGAAGTGTTGGTCATCCCCAAGAAGGCGGTGGAGGAACACCTCACCGGGTCGGAGGAAGAGCAACTACCTCCAGAGGCGCCGGAAGGGAAGCAGTCCGCGGTGGCGGATGAGTCGGCGACCTCGTCCGCGCCTTCGGGCGGGCTGTACGCCACCGCCGAGCAGGTGGCCCGGGGGGTGCGGGAGACGGCCCAGAAGTTCGGTCCGGCAGTGGTCACCGTGAGTACGCCGAGGGGGCTGGGTTCGGGGTTTGTCATCGACGCGGGTGGTCACGTGATCACCAACGCCCACGTCATCCAGCGGGAGACGCGAATCACGCTCACCGTATTCCTGCCGTCGGCGGGCCCTCGGGGCGCCGAGGGGACGCAGGCCGACCGCGCGGGCAAGTTGGAGCGAAAGAAGATCGAGGAGGTGCGTATCGTCGCCGTGAATTCCTACCTGGACCTGGCCCTCCTTCAGGCCTCTGAACTGAGCGACCTGGGTCTTCCGCACGTGTATCTTGGCGAGAGCGAGAGGATACGTGTCGGTCAGCAGGCCTTTGCCATCGGAGCGCCATTGGGACTGGAGCGTTCGGTGAGCGAGGGCATCGTCAGCACGACTCAGCGGAACCTGGGTGGCGTGCTCTACATCCAGACCACGGCGGCGGTCAACCCCGGAAACTCGGGTGGGCCCCTCTTCGATGCCCGGGGCCGCGTGGTGGGGGTCATTAACGCCAAGGCCTTCGGGGCCGAAGGGGTGGGCTTCGCCATCCCGGTTTTCTATCTCAAGCACTTCCTGGACAACTATGAGGCCTTCGCCTACGACAAGGACAACCCCAACACCGGCTACCATTACCTGGCGCCGCCGGGAGCGCTTTCAGTGGAGGAGGGCCCTGATGGAGGGAGCGGTTCTGAAGCCGACCCTGACAGCCAGCCCAACTCTTAGTGAAGCGGCCAGCGGCCGCAGCCGGTGGCTACGCGCCCGGGTGGTGACCGTCCTGGTCGTCGCCCTCGGCGGCTTTGTGGGAACGCTCGGCGTGCGGGCAGCCGGGTTGGACGAAGTCGTTCCCGACAGCGCCATCTTCTTCCTCTCTGTGCGCGACGTCCCTGAACTGCGCCAGAGGCTCACTCGACTCCCCCTCTACCAACTGTACCAGGAGGCAAGCGTCCAGGCCTTCCTGGGCGAGCCCATCGAGCGTGCGCAGGAAGCCTTGCGAGAATTGGAAGGTGAAACGGAGGGCATCGTATCCCAGTTCATCGACTGCTGCACCGGCGAGGTGGCCCTGATACTGCTGCTCAGCGAACCGACCTTCGACGTTGAGCCCAACGTGCTCACCATCGCTACCATCTCCGGAAAGCATGAACAAGCACAGGTCGTGCTGGAGCGCACTGTTGGGGACCTCCTCGCCCAGGGGTACGAGGAGCGTCGGCACGAGTTCGCCGGCGCGACCATCATCGAACTCACCAAGACGGTGACCACCGACTTCTCCACCGAGATGGCGTCTGACTACCATTGTCTGACGGACAGCCACTTGCTGATGGGTGACAGCCTGGAGGGGATGAAGGAGGTGCTTGTGGGGCTGCTGCGAGAGCCGTCAGGCGCCTTGGCCGCCCAACCCGATTACCAGGCGTGCCGCCGAGCGCTCGGCAGGGATGCCGACCTCTTCGCATACACCAACTCAGCGGTCCTTCTGGCCGTGTTGGAAGCCGATGCCGAGTCCGACGGAGAGCACGCTCAGGTTCTGGAGGTGTTGCGCGCACTCGGGCTGGACCAGGTACGCGCGGCGGCGGCCGCCGGGGGAATACGGGGCCGGGACGTGTGGGTGACTGCGTGTGTGTTGCCGGCGAATCAGGAGGGGCTGTTCGGGATGTTCCCCGGTGTCCGGGGGGGCCACCAGCGCCCCCGCTGGGTGCCGGAGGATGCACTGAGTTACGTCTGGGTGAACCTGGACTTCGATCGCTGGTGGCAGACGATCAACGCTGTCCTCCGCACGCTGTCGCCGCCTGACTACATGGCCTTCCGCAACAGCCTTGTCGTTCCGGGGCCCTCAGGGGAGCCGATTCTGGACGTCGAGCGGGATTTGATAGAGCCTTTGGGCCAGGGCGTCTCGGTCTACCTTCGACGACGGGTCGGCCCGCCGGCCGGCGGGTTGGTGTCAGGCGGAGAGAGCCTACGGGGCCGCGGCGCAGGGTCGGCACTGGATCTTTGGGAACTGGCCCAGGCCACCGGCCTGAAGGACGGCCCGGCCCTGTCGGCAACTGTGGAGCGCCTCCGTGTGCAGGGATTCGGCCCATTCGCCCTGCTTCAACCGGTGGATTTCCAGGGCCAGCGCCTTTACACCCTCAGTTCGTTTTTTCCGATGCCTTTTATGCAGCCGAGACCCCGCGATGCGCAACCTCCGCCGGAAGGTCAGGCTGGAGGCGAACTTCTCGCACTGAGCATCCTCACCGGCTTGGCGGGCGGGGACAAACTCATCATCGCTCCCCGGCTGCAGACGCTCCAGGACCTGGTGCTGAGGCTCGCGGCCCCCAGCGCCGGCGTCGGGCCGCCAGGCCGCTTCGAGCGGGCGATGGCTCGCATACCAACCGGTTCATCCACGTTCCTCGTTGTCTATAATGACCTCCAGGGACACCTCAGGGCCGTGGCGGAGTATGTGCGTCGGCACGGTGCGCTGCCGGCGTGGGTGAGTTTCGGTCCACTGGCCTTGTTCAATCTGTTCGACCTGCAAGGCGACCTCTTCCCCCCAGACGAGGTCCTTCTCCCCTACCTGGACGCGTCGGTGATCTTCGGGACCAACGACGCGACAGGGCTGTTCCTGCACTACATCATCCTGGCGCCGCCGTAGCGGGCTCCCCGGCTCGACTGAATCGAAGAGGTCGGAGACCCCATCGGAGAGGTCGGAGACCTAACTCGTCACCGGCCGCCACCCCCGGCAGGGCTTTCACCTGCGCTTGGTCTTGTGGAAATCGATGCGCGGGTCCCAGCCATCGGGACGGAAAGAGAAGTCGTTGGTCAGGTAGAATGTGTCCAGCCAGTGTCCTTGCTCCCCGAGTGACGGATCAAAGGCGACCTTCAGCCGGTGTTCGCCTGCCGAGAGCTTCAGCACGTCGGCCCGATGACCCCAGCGCACTTTGTCAGCGAACCAGAGCCGCTCGGCTCGGCCCGAAACCAGGGCCCGCGACATGGGCCGGTAGGGGGCTCGCATCCGCCAGCGCCCCAGGGGCGCATCATCCAAGCGGCACTCCACCGACAGTTGGCTGGTGTTGCCGGGCGCATACCGGGCCCAGAGCAGGTACTCGCCCGCAGGCACGGAGAAAGTGAAGGTGGCCCAGCGCACGGTTTCGGGTTCAGCCTTGGCGGCCTCGACGGGCAGGAGAACCGCCGTGGCCCCCTCGACTTCGGTCACTGCCAGACCAGCCTCAAGTTGGGCTTGCTCTGCTTCAAGCACGACCAGCACGGGCTCGGCAGCGGCAGTCTG
>CBDVDV010000255.1:0-3792 GCA_965372835.1 uncultured bacterium
GAGGAATCACCATGAGTGGGGTCTCCGACCTCTGCGGTCGCTTCGCTCCCTGCGATTCGGTCGCGGAGAAGGACATCATCACCGGGCTCGGACGTCTGGGCGTCAAAGCAGGGGAGGTGCTCTTCTGCCACAGTTCGCTTTCCGGTTTTGGTCACGTAGAGGGGGGAGCGAACACGGTCATTCGCGCCCTCATCGCTGCGGTCGGCGAGGAAGGGACGGTGGCCATGCCCACCTTCGGCTACAGTTTTCCCCCGGAGCGTCCGCCCTGGGACCCGGCGGCCTCACCCAGCCAGGTGGGCCTCATCACCGAGGTCTTCCGCACCTGGGCGGGGCTCGAAGAGGTCGGAGACCTAACGCTTCGCACCGATCAGCCCAGCCATTCGGTGGCTGCCCGCGGTCGGCAGGCCGAGTTCATCACTCACCCCTACGGCAATCTCAGGCCCTACGACAAGTTCGGACCCTTCGGGAAGATGTATCGGCTAAGTGCGCGCATCCTTTTCCTGGGCTGCGGGCTGAGCCCCAACTCGACGCTCCACGCCTGTGAGGACTGGGCCGAGATGCCTTACCTGGGGCCGACAGAAGTGCACGTAAAGCAGGCGGACGGTTCCGTCCGCCGGTTCAGCCTCTACAAAATGCCTGTCGGACACCGCGACTTCTACCAGGGCCGCGACTGGACGAAGGCCAAGGTCAACCAGCGGCTGCAGGAGCGCGGACTCCTTTCGGAGGCGACCATCGGCCAGGCGCAAGTCGTCAGCATCGGGGTGCGGGAGTTGGTGGACGCGTGCATGGACATCTTCGCCGACGAGGCGGACCTGCTCCTCTGCGACAATCCGGACTGCGAGTTCTGCATGGAAGCCAAACGCCTGCTTCAACACTGGAAACTTCCCCGGTGGGACCACTTGGAGAGTGTCGTGTTCCCGGAGTAGGAGGAGATGGACGAGCCACTGAAAGTCGGGGTCATCGGACTGGGGCGGTTCGGCGCTCTGCACCTAAGAGCGTGGGCCGCCATCGGGGCCGCCGAGGTGGTGGCTGTGTCTTCGCGAAGCGTTGAACGGGCCAGGGAACTGGCCGAGCGCTGGAGCATCCCCCGCACCTACACTGACTGGCATGACCTGGTCAACGACCGCGACTTGGACGTGGTGGACGTGGTCACGGACTGGCGCCGCCATGCAGGGCCCACCATCGCAGCACTTCAGGCCGGGAAGCACGTCCTGGTGGAAAAACCCGTGGCCACCACACTCGAAGACGCTGACCACATGTTAGGGGCCTGGCGGGCCAGCGGCCGAGCGCTCATGGTAGGTCACATGCTGCGCTTTGACCCTCGCTACGTCCAGTTGGTCGAGCGCGTTCACGCCGGTGAACTGGGTGAGGTGGTGACGCTCTTCTGTCGACGCAACGTCGCTCGCAGCCACTTCGCCGAGCACGCCAAGTACACGCCCCTCCTGGAGACGGGCGTCCACGACATCGACGTCTGCCGATGGCTCATCGGGGAGGAGGTGGTGCGGGTGTGGGCGCAGAAAAGCCACACGCTTGATGAGCGGATTGCCGACACCTACTGGCTCTGGCTGGAGTTTACCGGTGGCTCGTTGGCGGTGGTGGAAACGTCCTGGCTGCTCCCCGATCGGGGCCGCACCGCACTCCACGGTGAACTGGAACTCATCGGGACCAAAGGCGTCGCCCGCGTCCAACTGCCCGGCTTCGGGCTGGAACTCTGGACTGCTGACGGCACCCAGACGCCCGACCTCGCCGCCTGGCCCGAAGTGGATGGACTGGTGACGGGGATGCTTCGCCAGGAACTGTCCTACTTCGCCCAGTGCATCCTGGAAGGTCGAGAGCCTGACCGAGTCCAGCCCGAAGACGCGCGAGCAGCCTTGGCTATTGCTTTGGCCGGGATCGACTCGGCCGAGCGCGACGAGCCCGTGGTGCCGGCGCCGGCTCCCTGAGGAGACGATTCGATGATTGTTGACTGTCACATTCACATGGGGCAAGAGGGCATCGAATCCCCGGACTATATCCTAACGCTGATGGACGAGCACGGCATCGACTACGGCGTCGTCTTTCCCTGCCGGGCGCCCGCGCCCGACAATCGGGCCCATGCCCTCCGCGCCCGGGCCGCCAGCCCCAGGCTCATCCCCTTCGCCTGGATCAACCCCAACTTTGGGTCGGCTGCCGTCGAAGAGGTGCGCGCCCTGGCTGGCGAGGGCCTCATCCGTGGGGTGAAACTGCACCCGCTGCTGCACGCTTTCTTCCCCAACCGCGAGCCAACGGTGGGTCTTGTCAAGGCGGTGGCTGAACTCAACTTGCCTGTGCTCATCCACTCCGGCCATGCCCCTTTCAGCCTGCCCGGGCAGATCGGCGCCCTGGCCCAGCGGGTACCCTCGGCGACCATCATCATGGACCACATGGGCCTGAACCTCGGCTATGTCGAGGACGCCATCGACGTTGCGGAGGCCTGCGCCAACATCATCCTGGGCACGACAGCGATGCCCTTTCACCTCCTCATCCACGAGGCGGTCGAGCGACTGGGCTCCCACCGAGTTGTCTACGGCTCCGATGCCCCCTACATCCATCCCGGCCCCGAAATGCTCCGGGTGCGCGTCGCTGGCCTTTCACCGGAGGACGAAGCCGCCGTCCTGGGAGGCACTATGGCCCAACTGCTCGGGGTCAGTCCTCTGGGGTGACGACGATGGCTGCGCGTTGCTCCGGCGCAAAGATTGTCCGAGCAGCTCGCCGTAGATCGTCGCGGGTCACGCCTTGGATGGCCTTTGTGAGCTCCTCGGGGTCGATCCCGAGCTGCATTCGCCGACCGAGCGAGAACGCAACGCCGTATACGTTCTGCGCCAGCATCGCATCCGGCAGTTCGGCCGTTCCCAGGAGGGGGCCAAATGCATTTCTTGTCGCCAGGAGCTCTGAGAGAGCAAGGTCCGGTTCGATGGCGGCCGAGACGAAGGCCTGAAGCCTGGCCACAGCCTCGTCGGCGGCCTCCTCTGCCCCTACGGATGTGCTGACACCAAACCACGCTGGATCGTCAACCGGAGTGTAACATACGGCGACTCGTCCCTGTTGGGCTCCGGGTCTCATGGCGCGCCACATTCTGCCAACGAGTAGGAGGAAGGGCGCGTACAGTTCACTGCCTGGGGATGGGGCCCTGTAGCCGAGACAGGCCTGCGCTCCCACGTTAGGCCGAACGGGCTTCACTGTCACCTGCTCCATCGTTCCTAATCGCGGTTGGCGCCGCGGCTGTGGTGCCGGCGCAAGTTCGCCGGCAGGCAGGTCGACGAAGTGCTTGCGGATCATCGTCCGGGCAGATTGGGGATCGAACCCGCCTGCCAGAACCAGGATTCCATTCCTTGGTTTGTAGTAGTGCTGCCAGCGTTCGCGAACTTCGTCAAGGGTCAGAGCGCGAACGTGGTCGGGGACGCCGCCCTTGCGCCCGCCGGCTGGCGTCGGTCGAACCCGCTCGCGGGCGAGGTTGCGAGCTGCCAGAGCGGGGATGCCTCCGAACATGTTGGTGAGCTCGGCGAGAAGCCGAGGCTTCTCCCGGTCGAGGTCTGAAGCCTGGATACGAAGGTCGCCCATACGGGCTGCAGCGTCCTGCAACTCGCTTTCGAGCGCCTCTTTAGCAAACACGGTCGCTACCACGGTGTAGGTGTCACCGGTCTGCGCGTTCCAGCCTGCGGGGTAGCGTTGCACATACGCCGCTATCGTGCGAGCCCTCGTCGCCCCGGCGGCTGCGGTCACGTAGAGATGCTCGATGAGATGTGCGAGGCCGGATCGGCCCTCGGGATCATG
>CBDVDV010000256.1:0-3780 GCA_965372835.1 uncultured bacterium
CTCGTTCTCTCCCTCACATGTGTATCCTGTGGCTTGTGTGGACGCTCAGTGTATGCCCACAGGTCGCCTGGTGCAAGCGAAGGCTGATCCATCCCCGGTTTCGCGGGTCCTTGGGTGGCACACCTTGAGCTTGCTCAAGGTGTGGGCGAAGCCCCGGCGTAGGGGCGGGGCTTGCCCCGCCCAGAGGCCAGGGCGCAGCGAGCAGCGCCCCTACGCACCCACCCGCCCGCCGGCGGGTCGGCCACCCCTGACAACGGTACTCTTCGCTACTAAATGACGTACCAAAACCGGGGATGACTCAAAAGCGAAGGACGTTGACTTTTCCTCCTCCGTCGATAGACTCGCCCGCGCGGATTGTGTTGACGAGGAGCAACTTCGCCGGGAGGGGCTTCATGACTGAGGGAAGTGGCATGGACCTGGGCGATGCGTTGCAGCAGTTCGGTCGGCCCATGATCGCCAGCGCCCTCCAGCAGCAGACGGGGCTGGCTATCTACCCCAAGTCGCTCACTGCCGCTGGCGGGGCGCTGCTGGGGTTGGGCCGGACCGGTGGGCAGAAGAAGTTGGTGCTGGTCTCGGCGGGGGTCGGCGAGGAGGTGCTGGCCGCTTTTGAGGGGGCCCAGAGCCCCTTTCAGGTCTATGGCGTCTCCCTTCAACTGAAACTCTCGCCCCTCAACCACGCCAGCGCCCAGGCCCTCCGCCCGTTACTCCCCTGGACGGCCCCGGCGCTGCAGGGAGTCAAGAAGGCCGTCGGTCTGGGCGACCGACTGGGTATCGCCACCCCGGGGCACGTGCGCGCGGTTGCGGGAACGGGCGTCGTGCCCTTCTTCGCCCAGCAGTCCATCCGGGAGATGACCCGCACCGAGCGCACCCCCGAGGAAGTCATGGACGCCGCCTCGTGGGGGGTCTTCGAGGCCGGCTACACCGACGGCTTCGGTTCCGATGCCGACCACCTCAAGACCCCCGAAGACGCCGACCGCTGTGCTGAGGTCGGTTTCACCATGTACACCGTCGACCCGGGCGAGCACGTCGACGACGATGCCGCCGACCTCGAAGGCCCGGCCCTTGCTGCTCGCTACGACTCCCTGCCCTGGTCTGAGTTGGAAGACACCGCAGTCGATGCCCGGGCCCGCTACGTCGACAAGAAGTCGACGCTGCCAGGCGACTTCGCGCTCATCCTCACCGACGAGGCGTTCACCTGGGCAGCGGTCAAGTACGGACGCGCCATCGCCCACACGGCGGCCATGTATCGGCACCTGTGTGACAGGCTGGGGGAGGGCAAGTTCGAACTGGAGATGTCGGTGGATGAGACCGCTCAGCCCACCAGCCCCGAAGAGCATTTCTATATCGCAAGCGAACTGAAGAGGCTTGGCGTCACCTGGGTCGGCCTTGCCCCCAGGTTCGTCGGCGACTTCGAGAAGGGAGTCGACTACAAAGGTGATTTGGGCGCCTTCCGAGAGAGTTTTGCGAAGCACGTGGCCATCGCCCGGAACTTCGGCGGCTACAAACTCAGTATCCATTCGGGAAGCGACAAGTTCAGCATCTATCCCATTGTGGCTGAACTCGCTGATGACCTGGTGCACCTGAAGACCGCCGGCACCAGTTACCTGGAGGCCCTTCGGGCCCTGGGCCAGATTGACCCAGCGCTCTTCCGTGAGATTTTGGCCTTCGCCTTCGAGCGCTACGACGAGGACAAGGCCACCTACCACGTGTCAGCCGACACGAGCAAAGTGCCTCAGCCGGATGCGCTCAAGGATGAGGAACTGGGCAACGTTCTCGACCTCTTCGACGGTCGGCAACTCCTGCACGTCACCTTCGGATCGGTGCTCACCACGAAGGACGATAGCGGAGGCTACCGCTTCCGCGACCGTCTCCTCAGCGCACTCAAGGCCAACGAAGAGGTCCACTATCAGGTCCTGGCAAGACACCTGGGGAAGCACGTAACCCCTTTTGCAGACTGATGTTACGGACACTGCGCTGATGGCTCGTATCCTGGACCGTTTCAAACTGACCGGCAAGGTCGCCCTGGTCACCGGCTCCAGCCGGGGTATCGGCCGGGGGTATGCCCAGGCGCTTTCGGAGGCAGGCGCCCACGTCGTCCTGGCGGCACGAAGCGCTGACGAACTGGAGCAACTGGCGCGCAGCCTGACCAAGGGCAAAAGGCGGGCCGTCGCCGTCCCCACGGATGTTTCGCGTGAAGCCGACCTCGACGCCCTGGTCAAGACGGCAATCCAGGAGTTCGGCCGAATCGACATCCTCATCAACAACGCAGGGATCACCGCCCGCCACCCCGCTGAGGAGTTCCCGGTGAGGGAGTGGGACCGGGTGATGAACGTCGATCTGCGGAGCATCTTTCTCCTTTGCCAGAAGGTGGCGCGGGTGATGAAGGAGCAGGGGGGAGGCAAAATCATCAATACCGTGTCGCTCTGTTCGGAGATCGGTGTGCCCCTCACCGCAGCGTACTCAGCAGCCAAGGGAGGTCTGAAGCAACTGACCAAGGTGTTGGCCGTCGAGTGGGCCAAGTATGGGATCAACGTGAACGCCATCGGTCCCGGCTACATCCGCACCGAGATGACCGAGCCGCTCTTCCGCAACCCCGAGCGCTACCAGTTGGTGCTGGACCGGGTGGCCATCCCCCGCTGGGGTACACCCGAGGACCTAAAAGGGGCGGTCGTGTTCTTAGCCTCTTCCGCCTCGGACTACGTGACCGGGCAGGTGTTATATGTGGATGGTGGTTGGCTCGCCAAGTGAGGAAAGGGCTGTTCATGACCGAGGATCCGCAAGCGAAACTCAAGGCATTTCAGCCCAAGCACGAGTACTTCGTCGGTATCGATTCCGATGGCTGCGCCTTTGACACCATGGAGATAAAGCACAAGGAGTGTTTCACCCCTAACATCATAAACTACTGGGACTTACAGCCCGTCTCCAAGTACGCTCGCGAGGCCTGTGAGTTCGTCAACCTCTACTCCAAGTGGCGCGGGATCAACCGCTTCCCGGCCCTCCTGATGGTCCTCGACCTGCTTCGGGAACGGCCTGAGGTCCAGGCCCGCAACGCCAAGATCGCCGACCCGGTGCCGTTGCGTGAGTGGGCCGAACGCGAGACCAAGTTGGGCAACCCGGCGTTGGCGGCCGAGGTGGAGCGCACCGGTGATCCCGTTCTCAAGCACACCCTGGCCTGGAGCGAGGCCGTCAACGCCACCGTCGCCGACATGGTTCATGGCGTCCCGCCCTTCCCCTACGTGCGGGAGAGCCTTGAGGAGTTGTCCGGGCGCGCGGACATGATCGTCGTCTCGGCTACGCCGGGCGAAGCGCTGACGCGAGAGTGGGAGGAGCACGACATCGCCAGGTACGTTGCCGTCATCGCCGGCCAGGAGATGGGCAAGAAGGCCGAGCACCTGGCGCTGTCGGCCAAGGGCGAATACCCCGACGGTCACGTGCTCATGATCGGTGACGCCCCCGGCGACCTGAAGGCGGCCCGGGCCAACGACGCGCTCTTCTTCCCCGTCAATCCGGGACACGAGGAAGCGTCCTGGCAGCGCTTCTACGAGGAGGTCTGCCCGAAGTTCATCGCCGGTGAGTACACCAGGGAGTACGAGGCCCGGTTGCTCGCCGAGTTCGACAAACTCCTCCCCGACACCCCACCCTGGAAGAAGTAGTCCGATGGTTTTGTCAGTGGGAGGTCTCCATCCGGGCCGGTGGCACCCCCCGCTTGTTGGGAGGACGGACATTCCTGTCCGTCTGCCCTTACCCAAGTCCAAAAGAACACGGGTGGCCCACCTTGGC
>CBDVDV010000257.1:0-3779 GCA_965372835.1 uncultured bacterium
TGAAATACCACCCTTGCTATGTTAGTCACCTAACGGCGACCCGTGAATCCGGGCGTCGAACAGTGCTAGGTGGGTAGTTTGACTGGGGCGGTCTCCTCCCAAAGAGTAACGGAGGAGTCCAAAGGCATCCTCAGCACGGTTGGCAATCGTGCGTAGAGTGTAAGGGCATAAGGATGCTTGACTGCGAGACCTATAAGTCGAGCAGATGTGAAAGCAGGGCCTAGTGACCCGGCGGTTCCGTGTGGAAGGGCCGTCGCTTAACAGATAAAAGGTACTCCGGGGATAACAGGCTGATCTCCCCCGAGCGTACATAGCGGCGGGGAGGTTTGGCACCTCGATGTCGGCTCATCGCATCCTGGGGGTGGAGAAGCTCCCAAGGGTTCGGCTGTCCGCCGATTAATAGCGGTACGCGAGCTGGGTTTAGACCGGCGTGAGCCAGGTCGGTCCCTATCCGTCGCGGGCGTAGGAGAGTTGAGGAGAGCTGTCCCTAATACGAGAGGACCGGGACGGACTGACCTCTGGTCTTCCAGTTGTCCTGCTCAGGGCACCGCTGGGTAGCTACGTCAGGCCGGGATAAACGCTGAAGGCATCTAAGCGTGAAGCCCCCTCCAAGATGAACTCTCCCTGAAGGCCCCCGGAAGATGACCGGGTTGATAGGCCGGAAGTGTAAGCCCAGCAATGGGTTCAGCTGACCGGTACTAATAGGCCGTTCGACTTGACCACACAGCTCCGTGCGCTCCTTGCCCGCCGAAGCCTCGGCGGAGGTGGGCCCTCTGGAGTTGTGTCCGCTCGTGTCCTTGAAGCCCCGCCACTTGTCTCGATTATGGTATTCCCGGCGACCATGCCAGGGGGGCCACACCTGATCCCATCCCGAACTCAGTCGTTAAGCCTCCTGGGCCGATGATAGTGCCGAGAGGTGCGAAAGTAGGTCATCGCCGGGGCTCTTCTTTTTCTCCCAGGGCTCGGTCCACCGACCGGGCCCTTCGTGCGCCGCCGGGCCGATGAGGACGCCAACCGAAAGTCCCTTGCCCCACTCGCAGTCCGACGGTACACTCAGGGATGACTTGGAACTGATGGGGGATCGTTCGATGAAGCATTATGAACTCCGGGCTGTAATAGTCTGTGAGGGTGATTGGTTTGTCGCTCGCTGCCTGAACCTGCCCGTCACCAGCCAGGGCAGGACCCGCGAGGAAGCCCAGGCTAACCTGCGAGAGGCCGCCACCCTCTACCTCGAAGCCTTCGGTGACGAAGACCTCTCACCCCCTGATGACGAACTCACCCTTACCACGTTGACCGTCTCCCTCTGATGCCCAGGCTACGCAGCATGTCCGGTCGCGACCTCGTTCGCGCGCTCGAGCGAGCTGGCTTCCAGGAGGTGCACCAGCGGGGCAGCCATCTTGCTCTTCGGAAGGCTACTCCCGAGCGTACGTACAAGGTCGTCGTGCCTTTGCACCCGTCCTTAGCACGCGGAACGCTCTTCAGCATTCTCAAGCAGGCAGGCCTCACTGCCGACCAACTCCGCGACTTGCTCTGATCGCCGTGGCGTTGGCGTCCACTACTTCTTCACTTGAGAGCGGACTGCCTTCCCACTGCCATACTCCAGCCAACCAGAACGCCAGGAGATGACGGAGACGCACGATGTCCGTGGCCGTTGGGATTGATGTTGGGGGGACGAACTCCAACGGCGGTAGGAACTGTTTGGTCTTCAGATGCAGGGGAGGACGATCATGAGCCTGCAGACGGCGTGGAAGGTTGCAGTGGCGTTTGCCGTCGTGGTGATGGTGGGGGCGTGCGCACCGACGTCGCCCGAGATCGAACTCGTGCCCGAGCGCGCAGAGCCGCCGGCTGCTCCGGCTCCCCGAGAGAAGCCTACCGAACCCGTACCCGCTGCAACCGTCTCCCAAAGCCGCATGAGAAGCTACGAAAGGGTCGCGGCAGATACGTTGCGCGCCCTTGCCGCAGCGCAGTCCACGTTTGTCGCCCGCTGCATCGTCGACCAGGACGGTGATGGCGCTGGGGAGTACGGGTTCCTGCGCGAACTCACCGGCGCCTGTGTCCCCAGAACGCGCATCATGCCGCTGCCACCGGGCAAAGTGTTGAGCGCGGCCATGGGGTACGTGAACGCCAGTGGCGTGGCGGTCAAGGTCGGCTACTGCCACATGGTCTATCTGCCCACGAGTTCGGAGGTGGCGGCAACTGAGAGCGGTCGTAGGCTGCCCCAGCCAGATGCAGGCGACGCCAACCCGCAGGAGACGCGCTGGATCGCCTACGCCTGGCCGCGCGAGTACGGCGTGACGGGCAGGTGTGTCTTCGCCGTCAACCAGAGCGCTGAGGTCTACGTCGCTTCCAACCAGCAGCCTGATGGGACCCCCTTCTATAGCGGTGATGGTACCAGGGCTCAGGACGTCCTTCCGACACCCGGTGCGGCACTTGCCCCGGATGTGGGCCGGGAACAGAACCTCGATTCAGGGCTTCCCGAACCCGGCCAGAGGGGTTCCGACGGCCAGGAGTGGGTCCCGCTGGAGCAGTGAGTTCGCGCGTCAATTGAGGAGGCTGCTGGCTCTTCCCTCGGCTGCTCTTCGCGTCATCGCCCGGCTATCGGTCATGGGACTGCTCGTCCGTTGTGGCTCCTGCCGGGCGGTTCAGGTGCTCGCCGAGGGGCGATTGAAGGAACGCTTCCCAGAAGAGCCTCCGGATCTCGTGGGCGCCTCGGGCATTGGGTTCGATGAGTTGGGTGTACCACACCGTCGGGTCGTCGGCCCGGTGGTGGGCGAAGGTCGGGTCCTGGGCGCGGGCGCCGTGGCCCAGGAAGTGACCGTGAATGTCGACCAACTGGGCCGGGCGACCCTCTACCACCTCGGCTATGGTCCGGTTGAAGAGTTCGAGTACGGACATGGAATCGCCCCAGAGGGGGAAGTCACTGTCCGGGACCTGTCCGGTGCCGTCGGTCGGGTCGTAGATATTGCCCACCAAGATGCAGCCCGGGCCCCCCAGAGCGCTGCTGCAGCCGTCGAGGATACGTTCCAGTCGGCGGCGCAGGTGTCCGGCAGCCTGGTCGGCCTGGCGCTGGCTGATGCCGAAGTAGCTCAACAGGTCATTTCCGCCCACAGTGAGGGTAATGATCCTGGCAGCCGTGGGCAGTTGGCGGAGTGCGGGCACCTGAAGCGACAGCACCCCCTCACTGGTGGCCCCGTCGAAGGCGAGCATCCGGAAGCGCAGGTCAGGCAGGAGGCCATGGAGGTCCTGGCCTTGGAACTCGGGCCAGTCCGGATGGTTGCGATAGAAAAGGGAGGCGGCACCCCGTCCGGGCCCCCCGGCGTACTCATCGATGCTCATGCTGTCGCCCAGGGCCACGTACATCGTCGTTTCCGGAGTTGACCAACGCATCCCACCCGTTCACTCTATCGACCGGGTCACCGAAATGCAACCGCGCAGCTGCCGCCCGCCCACGGACACAACGGAACGGCGGGGGATTTTCGCGTTGGCCGGGCGACGGGGCTGGACGTATAAGTTGGCCGGGCTGGCGAGCAAGTACATGTCAGCACCCGAGATCGTCATCGCCGATGAAGCCGGCGCCACGATCCACGTGGGTGTGTGCGAGCGGCTGAAGCACTCCTGGACGATACCGGAGGGCTTGCGGGGCAAGTTCGGGGCGAGACCCAAACTCAGAGTCACCGGCTTCGACCACGAGGCCAAGCCCCTGACCGTGGAAATCCGCTGAATCCTAAGCTGCCCGGCAAAGGTTTTTAGACAATGGCGGTCAAAGGCGTAGTTCCTAC
>CBDVDV010000258.1:0-3749 GCA_965372835.1 uncultured bacterium
GTCGGCCGCCTCATCCTTGGGCGACCAGAACTGCAAGCGTCCGCAGCATCTCGTTTCGCATCACCATCAGGGCCTCGTCGATGCCGAAGCCCGGCTTGGCCAACATGTAGTCGGCCCCCGTGGCCAGGCCTACGTGAACGGTAAGCCTGGCCGAGATGTCCGTCTCGTTGCAGGACCCTCCCAGATAGGTCCCCACCCCCGCCCGCTGACAGCAAAGCACCGCCTCGACAGCGTTGGTGAGGCCACCCAGGTCGGGCATCTTGATCTGGAGGTAGTCAGCAGCACCGGCCTCGGCAAAGGCTTCAATGTCGGCCAGTGTGTTGCACCATTCGTCAGCGACCAGGGCGACGGGGATGGCCCGCTCCCCAAGTCGGCGCCGAAGTCGCGCCATCGACGCCAACTGCCCAGCCAGGTCCGACTCTTCCAAGACCCCCTCCACTCGAAGTTCGTAAGGCCCGGCCCGCTCGGCCAGGGCCGCCAAGTAGTCCGCCATGGCCTCCGTATCCATATCGAAGCAGGCACCGATGGTGCCGTAGGTGTCGAACTGGATGAAGGGGTGGTACTCGGCTCCTCCTAACTGCTCTACGCGTCGACGGAGCCAGTCGCAGTAATCGAGCAGCCCCTCTCCACGCGCTCCCAGTTTCTCCATCGTGTTGAAGAGGCCGTGGGGCAGGCCGTCGGCCCCCTTCAATATGGCCCGGTCGGCCCCCAGATAGCGCTCCTCACCGGTCTGGACAAAGAGCGGAATGGGTCGCCGAGCCAACTCCAGGGCGTATTCGTCGGCGAGCACCTGGGCCGGAAGCCTGCGAGCGGTAAGGGCTGTAGCGGCAAGCAGCGCCTGGCTCAACCCGTAGCGGACGCCCGAATGGCGAAGCAGCGGGTCCCCCTCCAACCCGTCAGCCCACTCCCCCCACTGACGAAAGCCAGTGACTTCAGTCCCGACCAGCCTGTCCGCCAATAGAGTCTGCAAGCGCTTGGCTGTGGCTTCGTCGGAGACCAACAGGGGGTCGCGGCCCGCTTGCCCCGCGTAGGTGACGCTCACACAGTCACCGACGGCCACACTCCCGTCGGCCAAGACTACCATCACCTCCAGGGAGCCTCCCGGTACCCGCACGGCAGGAAATCCTGGGGTCACAGGGCGGCCCTGGTAGGTGAAACCGTCGGCCTGAGCGCCCGCTCGGATGGCAGCCAGGTCATCACACCAGGCGCCGCCTAAGCCGGCTACCACATGCACTTCCTCGACCTTCACGACCGCCTTCCTTCCCCGGCATCCACCATCCCAGCGCCCTTGGAACTGACGCATTCTACTTGAGGCCCGAACCGCGACAAGCGAAAACGCCACCCCAGCCGTCGACAGAACCACACTACCCCGTTGCATGTCGCCGGTCCGATGCTACACTCTGGCCGTCGCGGACACCAGTCGGACGGACCTCTACGGAAAGGAGAAGCACCGTGGCCAGGAAGAAGTTGCGGATGGGAATCATCGGCACCGGCATGATCGCCAACTCGCACGCCAAGCAGTACCAGGCAATGGAGAACGCCCGTATTACGGCGGTGGCAGACATCGACCGCGCCCGAGCCAAGACCTTCGCCAAGACCTATAACACCGCTAAGGTCTTCACCGACTGGAAGGACCTGTTGGAGCAGCCCAACGTGGACGCGGTGAGCATCTGTCTGCCCGTTCACCTGCACGCCCCGGCCACCATCGACGCCCTCGAGGCCGCCAAGCACGTCCTCTGCGAGAAGCCTATGGCCCGCAACGCCTCCGAGGCCCAGGCTATGGTCGATGCCGAGAAGAAAACGGGTAGGAAGTTGATGGTCTACTACCGTCGGCGATTCAGCACCTCGGCTCGCCGGGCCAAGGAAATCATCGACGCCGGGGAACTGGGGCGCATCTACTTCAGCAAACTCCTCTTTCACCGGTGGCGGGGCCGACCGGGCTACGACATGCCCAGTTTCGGCGCCTGGTTTATGAAGAAGGAGCAGGCTGGTGGGGGCATCATGATGGACATGGGGGGCTACAGCCTGGACCTCATTCTCGGGCTTCTCGATTTCCCCAGAATCAAGGCCGTCTCAGCTGCCATGTACCGGGAGATCGACAAGGAGAAGGCCGAGGCCGCCGGCGTGGATGTGGAAGACTTAGCCGTCGGCCTCATACGACTGGCTGACGGGGGCAGCATCTGGATCGACGTCGCCTTCGCCATCAATGCAGATGAACCGAACGCCGAACTCATCTGCGGAACCGAGGCCGGCCTCAGGCTCACCCCCCTCACCCTGTACAAGCACTTGTGGTACAAGGGCAACACGCCCACCAGCATCGAGATTGAGTTGCCCCGGAACCCTCACAAAATGGGCCACCTCACCGCTCAGGAGACTTTCGTCGATTGCTGCCTCAACGACAAGCCCATCCCCATCTCCTCGGGCGAAGAGGCCCTGGTGGTCACCAAGGTTCAGGACGCCTTCTACCGCTCAGCCGAAGCAGGAAAGGAGGTGGCTTTCGAAGGATGAGTCCACCGGTCGGGGCTGATGTGATTGCCCTGTGAGGAAGCGTAAGGGGCCCTGCGCCAAAGGTTCACCATCCGGGTGCGCTCCAAGCGGTTACGGCGTCGTTCCGGTCACGCTGTGGCTGAAGCGCTCAATCTCCTCTGCCCCGTCGAGCACCCCTATCTCGATTTCGAACTCCTGCGTTGCTCCAGGCGGCAACATCACCAGTTCCCCCTGCGCCCGGAGCCTGTCCCTGGGCGCCAGGGGGCAGTTGGCCGGCTCGATGGCTACGACGTACTCCCCCTGGCCCATCATCTTCCATTCCACCAGGTAGGGCAGTTGGTCCTTACGGAAGCGAAGGTAGGCGCCGAGCCCACGGCCGCCGTCGGCCTTGGGGTTGACCAGCCCCACGTGGACGTACCCCGTATCGTCGGGATGAAACGTGAAACGATAGCAGCGCTCCTCGTAGTCGGCCTGCGGTGTGAGGAAGTGGGCGTAGTCTTCCGGTTCGCGCTCGGCCCGCTCGTCCATGGGCGTGACGGTCTCGACCGCTGCTACCAGCCTGGCCGGACTGTCGACGATGGGGTAGCCGAAGTTGATGTGGTAGAGCACCATGAGCGGCTCCGGGCGGTGCCCTCGGTTTTCGACCGTATCGCTCACGAAGAGTCGACGCTCTCCAAGTTGCGCTGAAACCGTCCGCCGAAGCACCATATGCGGACCGAAAACCGCAGCCTCGGTTACTTCACCTGTGACCGTCATAACGAAGTCGTCGCCTTCCCAGCGCTCCTCCACTTGGATGTTCCGCGCCGGGACGTTGGAGATGCGCCCGTGCAGACCCAGTTGCTCGCCCTCATCCGTCGTAGGATGACCGGCGTAGGTCAGTCCGCAGGTGGTGAGCAGGCCCCCGAAAAAACTCCGGAGCCATTGCAGGCCCTCGGGCTCGAAGTAGGCGGGATGCGCGCTCTGGGTGGCCGAGCGCCAGCACAGAGGTACGCCCTTGTAGTCAGCCCGGTCGATGTCCATCCCCCGGTCGATGAGCACGGTGAAGTCCAGCCCGCCGGCGGTGCGGAACTGGGCCGCGCGCACACCCCGCTCCCGGCCGTCGGCCAACTCAACGACCCGGATGCCTCCGATCTGGCTGATGTCGCCCACTCGCTCCAGGATGTAGTTGCGCGTCATCGTCTTGCCGAAGAGAGTCGCCATCGTCCGCCCTCCTTCCTGCGAAGTCTCACCCGGACGGTCCGTCATTCCACCGCTGCGCTCAC
>CBDVDV010000259.1:0-3642 GCA_965372835.1 uncultured bacterium
GGTGGTGTGCTGGGCCTGCTGGTCGGCTATACGATGGGCCGAAGGTTGGGCATCAGGCTGGAGCAGTTTGAGGCAGAGCCACAGGTCCTCGTCGAACCGCAGGTGATGCTGCTGGCCTTGGTGCTGGCGCCGCTGCTGACGGCGCTCGCAGCCTGGCTTCCCGCCACGCTGGCCGCCCACCAGGACCCGGCAGAGATCCTGCGAGAGGAATAGGCGCGACATGCTGAGGGCCGAGAACCTGGTCAAGACGTTCGCCGGTCCGCAGGGAACCGTGCGTGCACTGGACGGCGTCTCGCTCAGCAGCGCCGAGGGGGAACTCGTCGCCGTCGAAGGCCCCAGCGGCTGTGGCAAGACCACCCTCCTGCTGGCCGTCGGCGGGCTCCTGCGGCCGAACGCAGGGAGGGTGCTCGTGGACGGCCGCGACCCCTACCAACTGCCGCCGGACGAGCGCGCGGGCTTCCGCGCCGAGCGCATCGGGTTCGTCTTCCAGCAGTTTCACCTGGTGCCTTACCTGAGCGTGCTGGAGAACGTTCTGGTCCCGGCGCTGGCCCGCCCGCAGCCGGGGGCGATGGACCGCGCGCGTGAACTCATCGGCCACTTCGGCCTGGAGCAGCGGACCCAGCACGTACCGGCCGAACTGAGCGTCGGCGAGCGCCAGAGGACGGCCCTGGCCCGGGCACTCCTCGGCCGCCCGCGCCTCCTGCTTGCGGACGAGCCCACCGGGAACCTGGACGAGCGCAGCGGCGAAACCGTGCTGGCTTACCTGGCGGAGTTCGCCGACGCCGGGGGCGCCGTGGTTCTGGTCACCCACGATCCACGGGCAGCCCGCTACGCCCACCGCATCCTACATATGGACGACGGGAAGATCACGTCGACGTGAGAGGTGAGGACGCCTTCACTCCGTGCGCTCCTCGATCACCTCGAGTCCGCTGACGATGGGTGCGGTCTTTTCCGTTGTCTCCGGCGACTTCGCGAGGAGTTCCAGGTCCAGTTCGCCCGAGGCAACCACACCGGCGAACTCCTTGACCAGAGCCCGGTTTCTGCCTCCCGCCTCCTTGAGGATGTCGAAGTCCTTCAGCACCACCTGGCCCTGCAACTTCACGTCGAACAGGCGCTCGCCCGGGCTCACGTCTTCCGGCTCGGCAAAGTGGAGACGGACGGTGTAGCGCCGTGGCGGCCTCTCAGCCAACTCCTCCACCACGTCGAGGAACCCCTGACACTGGCCGAAGTCAGCGCCGGGGTGAGTGAGGACGATGCTGCCCTGCCCGACGCCGCTCAGGTTCTGGGACCTGAAGTTGACGGCCAGAGAGTCCGGGTCGAGACCGGCCTCCCGGATGGTTGAGAGGGGAATGGCCAGCTCTGCCAGCCACTCCTCGGGGGTGCGTCTGACCGCGTAGGTCCAGTCGCCGTCCCACTGGAACTCGTCGCTCGGGCCCCCCGGGATTCTGGTCCGCCGATCGAACCGCCCGCCGGCGCAGGAGACTCCCAACTGCAGCGCGATCTGCCGGTCTTTGCCAGTGATGAAAATCTCGAAATCGTCGTCTTCCCAGCAGTTGGCGTCCTTGGTGGCAGTCTGGTTGGCCGTGAAGGGGATAGGCTTGCCCTCGCGCACCGACGCCGGGCGACGGTATCCGAAGTAGATGGAGTCACTGTCCCGACACATGAAGAGCGTGGTCTTTGGATCGAGCAGATGCCCGTCCCGCCAGAAGGGGGTGGGCTGGGCGTCCTGCCAACAGACGTCGTCCAGTTTCCCGTCGATGGTCGGCGCGCTGGTGGTCGCGGGAATCACCACCTGCGTCGGCAGAACCACGTGAAGGACGATCTTGCCCTGTCCTCGCAGTCCCGAGCCGTAGACCCAGGGCCGGTCCGTTCCCTTCACTCTTCCCGCAGCGGAGGGACGGTAGTACCAGCCGGGCGACGGCATGTCGATGTCTGCCAGCACCTGGGCCCAAGGACCGCGTGGACGCGGGTAACTGAGCCAGGCGTTCCCTCGGTCATCGCGGCGGTCGCCGGGGGCGCCGAAGTTGAGTCGCGCCTGGCGGATGAGGTCGGTAATCACCTTGCCGGCGAAGGCATACCAGACGTCGTCCCCTGCCGGGCCGGGGACCAGGGCAAGGGAGGTCTGGAAGTTGTAACTGCAACTGCAGCCGGCGCTCCCTTCGGGAGCAAGGAGAAGGCCGTTGGCCGCGATCAGGTTCATCGAGCAGCCCGGACGAACACCCCCGAAGGTGGTCGTCCCCTGCTGGGCGAAGTCGAAGAACCCGTGCGTTCCGGAGCGGAAGAAGAGCAGTTTCTGACAGCCGGCGACGGAGCCGCACCCGTAGGCCCGGCTGAACCGCCACGGCTGCTCCTCACCCGTGAGCATATCGGTCTCCATCCGGGGAGCCCCGGTGCGCAGGCCGTAGGCGTATGGTTCGGCAATGACCCAGTCGCCGTGGATCAGGGGCGGACCTGCGAGGTTGACCGTCCGCTGCCAGAGTTTGCTGCCGCCGGCGGCCTCGTAGGCGGCGCCGGCGCCCACGACGACCACACCTTTAGCGTACTGGACAGAACGCTGCATCGGGGGGACGTCGTCCTGCCGCCACGCTTCAGTGCCCGTGGCCAGGTCCAGAGCGACGAGGGTCTGCCTGGCCTCCATCTTCTCTCCCCGTCGCTCAGCCAGGCGCACTTCCTCCGCGGGTGTGGCATCCAGGAGGAACAGTTGCCCCTCGCCTGAGGCGACGGCCGTGTTGGCCAGTTTTCTCTCAGCCCGGTAGGTCCAGCGCACGGAGCCGTCTTTCTTATTCACCGCGAACAGGGCTCCGCCCTTGTCCCGATCTCCCAGGTCTGTGCAGTTACCCAGGACCAGATCGTCAGTGACGATGAGGAAGCCCCATTCCCGACGTGCTTCCGGCGGAGCCACGCGCAGGTATTGTTCCGCGCGGGCCCCGCCCGCGGAGATGACGCTCCAGCCTCCGCCGCTGGCCATGACCATGACCGCCAGTACGTGTTCGCCGGGTGTGACCTCCACGGAGAACACGTGGTTGGTGATGGAACAGGGCCTGACCCGGTTGCCCGTCGCCAGAGTGTCGTAGATGGGCTTGCCGTCCAGGTACCACTGCATCCAGTAGTCGGCGCCGGCTCCGATGGTCAGCCAACCTCCCGTGGGGCAGTTGATCTCTGCAAAGGCGTAAGCGACCCGGAGCTCGGCCTGGGGCTCCCATCTCGCCTCCCCGCGGGGATAGGGGCCCGGCTTCTCCCCCGGCTTCAGGGGCGCGAAGCCGAAGCCTCCGTAGAGGTAGGTGAAGTCAAGCACGCCTCCGACCGCTTCCAGCGGGGTGACCGAGTAGGTCTTCTCGCCTACCGTGAGTTCTTTCGGTATGGTCCTGAGACGCTCCTCGGGGAGGGGCTGGCTGTCCTTGGGGAAGGGGCCGAGAACCTGCCAGGCCCTGGGCCATTCGACGTCCACGGCCGGGGCCCTGAGAACCACGCCGGGCGGCTGGGCCAGGGCCTCGGGTATGGCGTAGATGGCCACGGTTTTGCCCGTGCGCTGGTCCAGACGATGGCAGGAGGAGCCGGTGGCCACGTAGACGCTGTCGTCATCGGCCACGAAGTTCCCTGAGAGCCACGCTGCGTGGGGACGTCCCGCGTCCTGCAACTCCC
>CBDVDV010000260.1:0-3642 GCA_965372835.1 uncultured bacterium
GTGCAGCGACCCTTGAGATCCTCCTGCACGAGGTGGGGCAGGAGCCCACGCTGAGAGACCGATCCGCAGCCCACCAGGCCGATTTTGACCTCTTGCGCCATGGTGCGTACCTTTCCTCCTTCGGGGGACGAAGCCGAGGTTCAGGCGGACTGTTGGAGCAGTTCCTGGTACAGTTTGCACTGCTCCTCGGCAAACTCCCACTTGATCTCGAACACCCAATCGCCCTGGTAGCCCACCTTCTTCAACGCCTCGAAGAGCCTCTTATAGTCGGTGGTCTCCGGGGTCAGGAGTGAGGAGTGGTAGCCGAAGAGGCGGTCCCCGATCTGCTCCACCTGCACGTGGGCGGGCTTCCCCATGCGAGGATAGTGACAGTGGTCGTAGGCGCCCATGGCCGGGTGGTCGAGTTCGTCGAGCATCCGCAGCAGGTCGTCGAACTCGCCCAGACCCGATCGACGGAAAAGGCTCGCCTCAAACCCAAAGAGGACACCTTCCTTGGCGGCAGCATCTCCCGCCTGGGCCAGGATCGACTTCCCCTCCTCCGCGGTGCCATGGCTGGTGCCCAAATGCATAAGTATGGCCTTGGCTCCCAGGAGGCGCGCCAACTCAGCGTCCTTGGCCAGTCCTTCGACCCCTTCGTCCCAGTCGGACAGGGGTCGGTCGTCGCCGCTGTAGCCCCAGACCCAGTCCGAGGATAGTGTGGTTACGAGTACGCCCGTCCGGTCGCACTCCTTGAGGATGAAATCGATGTCCTGGGGCGTGAGGCTGTCGGCCCAGCCACGCAGGCTGTCGCCACCCATGACGCACAGTTCAACGGCCTCGTAGCCGGCCTTCTTGGCCGCTTCCAGGTCCCTGGTCATGGCCGAGCGGATGTCCTTGACCCCGTACGTCGTCCTGATCGAAACACGCATTGCCTGCTCCCTTCTTGCTGAGGTGGCTCGGTCACTCACCCGCTTCAGTAACGCTCCAGGAATTCTTTACCCATCCGAATGGACTCGACCACGTCCTCGGCGCCGCTCTCGTCCTCGATGGCGTACCAGCCATCGTAGCCGATGGACTTGAGCGCGGCGACATATTCGTCCCAGGGCACCGCGCCCTGGCCCACGGTAGGTTTTCGCGTCTCCGGATGGCGGTCTTTGGCGTGGGTGTGGACGATCCAGTCACCCAGCACCTTGACGCCGGCCACGGTGCCGTGCTTGAGCATGTTGGCGGGGTCGTAGTTCACCGCCACCTGCTCCAGGCCCAGTCGTTCGAGGAACGCTCGCAGCACCTCGGCCGGCTCCTGACCGGTCTCAATAGCGAAGCAGGCTCCCACCTGCTGACCATGCCGACCGATCTCTCCGATGGACTCCAAGAGCGTCTGATACATGGGATCGGCGGGGTCCTCAGGGATGGCGCCGGGATGCGTGGTCACGATCGGGCCCCCCAGGTCAGCGGCCAATTCCAGCGCCTTTTTCGTTTTATCGATGCGGGCTTCGACGCCCTCTCTGTCGCGCAGGCCACCCAGCCCGCTGGGGCCGCTCAGTTGGGCGCAGAACCCGCTGATGGTCAGTCCGTAGGACTCGATCAGCCTTCGCATGGCCGCGCGCTGTTCACCGACGCACCGGTCCGGGTCCAGCACGCAGGGCCGCTGCGGCCCGCCGTCCACGCACCAGGGCTGGACCGCTTTGAGACCAATCTTCGCAGCCGTTTCCAGTTTTTCCCGCAATGCCGCCTCGTCGGGTGTCGCACCCAACGACCACAACGCCACGCCAATCTTCAGACTGCCCATCTCCGTGTCCTTTCCGCCAGGAGACCGCGTTCGCTGCTCGCCCGCGAATAGAAGACACGGTTGGCCCGTCCATTTCAACCGGAAAATCACATTCCTTGCCACGGTGAACAGTCGGCACCCAAGCGTCCGCGGGGGCTCACGCGATGTCGTGGAGGCTTCCTCAGAGTAGCGCGCGAAGCGTCAGCCGATTCTTGTCCGCGGCACGGGCAATGGGCGATCAGGAGATAGTGGGGCTCTATTTGACTGCGGCGATGTTGACCGCGGAAAACGTCTCCCGGCGGTTCGCTGCGGTCCCCCCAGAGGGGAAGCAAGTCCGTGACGACCTGCTGGCCATTCGCAGAGGAGTTGGTGAGCATCTTGACGAGGTCTCGGCAACACGAGACCTCCTATGGCCATTGTCCCCTGACCGACGACGTCTGCGATGAGCAGGCCTGGGACGAGTATGTAAGGCAGTGCACCTGAAAGCTTACTCCATGGCACATGTCTTGACGACGGCAATCCTGAGACTACGGCAGATAGTGTCCCACCCAGGTGCCGGAGCCGAAGGTCGTCACGTAGATGGTTGTCTCGTCCTCCGGATCGACGGTCACATGGGTGGGACGAATATGGGGAACGCCTTTCATGAACTCCCAACTCTCCCCTTCATCCTGGCTGACCCAGAGTCCGTGACTGTTGGTGCAGGCGTAAAGAATGTTCGGCTTGGTCGGATGCACGTCGACGGTGCGCACGTGACAGAACCTACTGGTGTTGGGGAGGACGCTCAGATCATCATCAGTGAGGGTGCGTTTCCAGTTCGCTCCATCGTCGGTTGTCTTGTAGACACCGCCCTGCTTGAACTGCGGCGCCGTCGAGCAGGCCAGGAAGACAGTGCCGGGCTTCTCAGCAAGCAGGCAGAAGCCAGCCGACCAGCGCAGGTCGAGGGACTTGGAGATGTCGGTCCAGGCCCTGCCGTCGTCGCTGGAGTGCCACAAGCCCCCCGCCTGGAAGAAATCAGACGCCCTGCGAATGCCGGATACGGAGCAGTAGATGTCGCCCGTCTGGGGATGGACCTGGACCATGTAGAAGTGCTTGTTGTTGGGGTACCCGAGGCCGCTCATTTTCTGCCAGGTCTCGCCGCTGTCGTCGGAGCGGTAGAGCCCGTCCCCGTACATGGCCGCCCAGAAGACCAGCCTTCCGGGCCCAGAGCGCTTGTGGTCGAGTTCCAGGTAGGTGCAGGGCACGTCGGGCAGCCCCGTCCCCAAAGTGTTCCAGGTATCACAGTAGTCGTCTGAGACCACCACCCGCCCGCCCTTGTAGGGCTGGTCCTGGACGAACCCCCAGCCGGGAATGTCGTGCACGCCGCTGGCCGCTCCGTAGACCCGACCCGGCCTATCCGGGTCGAACTGAACCGCGTAGGTCGTGTTTCCCGGGGAGGAACACGCCCAACTCTCGCCGCCGTCAATGGAGCGCAGGAAGCCGAAGTCCGTGTAGGCGATGTACCGACGGTCGCGTTCCCGAGGATCGAAGTAGTACTGCCAGGAGGACGTCATCGTCAGGCCTCTGGTCACGGCGAAGAAATCCTGGCTGCTGGGGTCCGTCCGCCCCTTCTCGATGTTGTACCCCTGCGTCCAGGTGCTGCCGGCATCAGTGCTGTAGAAGTAATCGCTCATGGCCACCACCATGACCCGCTCGGCATCATTGGGATCCACGCCGAAGTCTATTCTTCCCAGCCCCCATTTGCGGCGGCCGACGAATTCCGATTCCCTGAGTCCGGGCGCCATGCCGTTACGGGCGTAGCAGCAGCGCTCCCAGGTCTTCCCCAAGTCCACCGACCGCCAGAGTTCCCGGCTGCGGGAAAGGAAGACAGTCTTGGTCTGATTGGCTGCCATCTCCAG
>CBDVDV010000261.1:0-3612 GCA_965372835.1 uncultured bacterium
GGGGTCGACTTCGAGCTTCTGATCGTACCCAGCGCGAAGCAGTTCGCCATGACTGATCGAATCGGTCCAGCGGGCCCCGATGGGGTGTGTGTTCGCCATGCTGGCGAAGGAGTTGGCCTTGGTGGCCGCTACGGGCGTCCACTCGCCGTCAAGGTGGTCCGCCACGTACGCCTTGAAGTATCGCCAGCCGTGTCCACCTTGCGCTTCCACAACCGTCAGATACTTGTCCGACCCCTGGAGCTTGTACGTGTGACTTGCTTCGAAGATGTCACCTTTGATCGCGAGAACTGGCTCGGACCACCCGGTCGGGAAATCCTCCAGAGGCGTCTCTTCCCGCCACATCCGCCCGTCGAGCGTGGTGAAGAACAGGTGCGCCTTGACGTCGTCGCAGACGACCCAGAAGTCCAAGCCGCTCTTGCCGTTCGCGTGCCGATGCCCCAGCGGTGTGAGAGTGCTCCAGGACGTAGGGTCGGCAATATCGGTCGTCGTCGAGTAGGCAGCCCCGTACTTCGGCTCCCATGACTCGTCGCTGGCCTGGCAGATGAGGTACCACTTCCGGTGGGGAGCGAAGTAGAACACCTGCGGCGCACCGAAGAAGCCATCGTGCATCTTGAGGACATGCCGTTGGGCCGTGTCGATGCTTCCCCAGTCCGTGAACGATAGGTACTCGATCTGGTGACTGCGCTTCTTCCCCCGTATCGAGCAGAACAGATGCCAGAGCCCACCGTGGAAGACCACCGAGGGGTCCTTGACGGAGTAGCACGTGTCATCCGGTCGCTTGGCCGGCACGACCAAAGGCTGGCTGACCTTCCACCGGAAACGTCCTGCAAGCAGGTCGTCGACTGCCTGACGAGCGGAGCCTGACTGTGCTTTGACGCAGCGCCCACCCGCGAACATCGCAGCCAGTATCGACGCCAGTCCAAGCGCCATCAAGGTTCCGTGTGTAACTGTCATGGCCTACCTCCTTTCGGCTTTGGGTTAGTGTACGATTTGGAAACGCGAAGCGCCACCGACTTGCACGGAAAAAGTCTGCCAATCATCGGCTGCGCTGCACACCTGGGCGTGGTGAGTCGTCCGTCGGAGTGGAAAGACCGGCGCTCGTAGCCTGCGAGGCTCCGAGCAACGGCGTCCCGTGGGCGAGGTCGGCCGACGAAATCCATCGTGGGAAAGATTGACACCGACTACGTGTCGGACTATACATGACTCACGTGTCGCACTTTTCGAGCGGCTTCGGGCGCACTCGTCCACGGATGTTTGCCCCACCGGGCACAAGAGGAGGCCAGTCATGAAGAGACGGTCGGCCGGAAGGAAAAAGGCGTTCGGGGCGAAGGCGCGGACGGTGGATTTGAGCCGCTACTTCAACTGGCCGGGCAGGTCGGTCCGCAATGAGACGCTGAAGCCGCTTGCGGAGCGTGTCGCCAAGTATCCCGAAGGCGAGCAGGCGCCCTGGGGTATACCGTTCCTGATGGGTACGGGCGGGCGAGGGCGCGTTATTCTGGTGTCGAAGGGACGCCCCCAGGTAAAAGTCAACCTCAGAGGCTTAGCGGACTTCCTGTGCATTCTGCACGAGTGGTTCCAGTTGCCTGAGGACACGGACCGCAAAGACCCGACCGAGGGCCTGGCAGTGGCCGAATATGAGCTGGTCTACGCGGACGGCATGGAGGTAGTGCGGCCGGTGCGGGGCAGGTTCGAGGTGAGAATGGCCGAGAGCCCCGGACCGCCCTGGCTGGCAGTGCCATTCAGCATGTGGGAGGCGGTCGACCCGGTTGACCACCCGCAGGACATGAACTGGGCAAGGGCGCAGACGGGCACCCGTGGCACGCACGGTTCGCCGATGGTCCACGCGATGCCGAACCCCCATCCGGACAAGGAACTGCGCTCCCTGACCATCAGAGGCCTGATGCAATCCCCGCTGGTTGTCGCCGGGCTGACACTCTACCAGGGCGCTTCTCACCCGCTGCGCCATTTACCCCGACGCAGCTACCGCGTCAAGGTCCCCGGCGGCCCGGCCGAGGTCGAAGAGGCCAAGTTGGACCTGGGCGGTGTCGCCCGCATCGAAAAAACCAAAGGGCCTCTGGGGAAGAAATGGCTCGCCTCACCGTACGTCGGGTTGGCCCGGGCCGAGGAGCCTGCCAGCGGCAGCGAAGCCTTGATCGAGGCCTTCGGCTCTGAAGATGCCACAATGTCAGTGAAACTGGGTGGTCGGAAGAGGCCGGTCAAGTTTTCGCTGGGCGAGGCCTTCGACCGCGGCTCGGCCCCCGCCACTTCCGGCCGGGCGCGGCTGGAAGTGCTTGGCAGGACACGGCAGTGGATGAAGATCACGGTCGTGGACACTTCGACAGGCAAGCCCGTGCCGGTACGCATTCACTTCGCCGGGCCGCGTGGCGAGTACATCGCCCCCTACGGCCATCATTCTCAGATCAACGGCGGCTGGTTCATGGACTACGGCGCGGACGTGATTGCGGGCGGACGGAACTTCGCCTACGTCCCGGGGGAGTTCACGACGGACATGCCCGTCGGTGACCTCTACGTGGAGATTTACAAGGGGTTCGAGTACGAGCCGGTGCGCAAGAGAGTGACGATCAGACCCGGTCAGAGGGAGTTGAGGCTGAGCATCAGGCGCGGCAGAGACTGGCGCAGCGAAGGCTGGGTGACGGCCGACACGCACGTACACTTCATCAGTCCGCATACAGCAGCGCTGCAGGCACAGGGCGAAGGTGTGAACATCGTGAACCTGCTGGCCTCTCAGTGGGGGAGGCTGTTCACGAACGTGGGCGACATCCGTGGTCGCGTCAACGTGCTTGAGGAGGACACGTTGGTTTTCGTGGGCACCGAGAACCGCAACCACATGCTGGGCCACATGTCCATGCTCGGTACGAAAGGGCTGCCAGTGTACCCCATGTGCGCCGGTGGCCCGGGTGAAGCGTGGGTCGGCGACCCCGACTTTCTTGCCATGGCCGAGTGGGCGCGGGAGAACAAGCGCAAAGGCGGCGTGGTCATCCGCCCGCACTACCCCTACTGCGGGCACACGGAAGACCCCGTTCCCATCCTCAAGGGGCTGGTCGATGCCCTGGAGATCAACCCTAATCGCGACGGCGGCTTCCCGGTCCAGGAATGGTACCGCTACTTGAACTGCGGATACCGCGTTGCCGTGGCCGGCGGGACCGACAAGATGGGCGCCTACTGCCCGTTGGGCTGGATGCGCACGTACGCGCTGACCGACCCGAACCGGCCGTTCAACTACGGCAACTGGGCCAGGGCGGTGCGCGCCGGCCGAACGTTCAGTACCACGGGGCCGCTCATCGGCGTCATGGCGGACGGCAAGTGCATCGGCGACACCATCCAGGTTTCCGCCTCGGGAGGCACCATCGAGGTGGACGCGCAGGCGGAGAGTTTCTGGCCCCTGGGTAAGATCGAGATAGTGCACAACGGTCGCGTGGTCGCCTCGGAGCGCGCGTCCCGAGGGGCAAAGAAGTTGCGCGTAAGGGCGAAAGTGAAGGCGTCCCGCAGTGGCTGGATCGCCGCCCGTTGCTCGGGGTACAGCAGACATCCCGGCGCGTACATCGCCGCGCACACTTCGCCCATCTACATCAAGTGCGGCGCCACTCGTGC
>CBDVDV010000262.1:0-3607 GCA_965372835.1 uncultured bacterium
AGCCAACCCCAGAGGAACCCGGCGGTGCAACTGTCGCCGGTGCCCAGTCGGTCGACGATCTCCAGGTCATAGGTCTTGGTCTCGTAGAACTCGCCCTCAGCCAGCATCACCGCCGTCAGTTGGCTTCGCCACTGGGAGATGAAGGCGCCGGTGGTGATGGCGACGGCTTTCACCTTGAAGGTCTCGGTGAGTGTTTCGGCCAACTGCCGACAGTTCGAGGCAGTGATGCCGAGAACCTCTCGGGCGTCGCCCTCAGAGGTGATGAGGAAGTCGACGTACTGCATGAGTTCGGTCATGGTGGCCTGGGCTTCTTCGGGCGACCAGAGTTTGGAGCGGTAGTTGAGGTCGATGCTGACGGTGAGACCGGCGTCCTTGGCCGACTGGAGGGCCTCGACGGTAGCGGCCCGGCAGGAATCGCTGAGCGCCGGGGTGATGCCTGAGGTATGGAAATGACGGGCGCCGGCGAGGACGGCTACCCAGTCGACGTCGCCCGGCTGGAGCCTGCTCATGGCCGAGCCCTTCCGGTCGTAGTAGACGACTGAGGCGCGAGGACTGGCCCCGAACTCCACGAAGTAGAGGCCCACCCGGTCCTCGTCGGTCCAGAGGATGTGGCTGGTATCGACGCCATGAGCGCGGACCTGGTCCTCGATGAAACGACCGAGGGGGTTGCGGGTCATCCTGGTGACGTAGGCGACGGGCGTGCCCAAACGGGCCAGGGCCACGGCCACGTTGGCTTCCGCGCCCCCGGCCCGCATGTCGAGACTGGGGGTCTGCTCCAGGCGGTGGAAGCGGGGCGTAGAGAGCCTGACCATCGTCTCCCCGAAGGTGACGACCTCAGCCATGACGTGCCTTTCCGTTGCATGTGGGCGGTGCTCGAAATCGGGCTTCAGCAGGAGACAGAGTACCAGCGCCAGCGCCGAGCGTCCACTGCCCAGCGTGCCCGCGGGCGGCGGCTTTGGTGTTGGCAGGGGGGAACGGGAGCCATATAATGAAGCGTCGGGCTCCGGGGAACGTCCCTTCAAGGAGGGACAGGAACCTTCCGTGTCGGATAGGCACATTCCTCGTACGAGTCCGTATGGATCGGAAACGAAAACAGGGCATCATCATGCCGCGCCACGGTTCAGAAAAGGGACATGCCCAGGTCGACCGGTGGTTCGACAGGCTCACCACCCCGAGCCCAGTCCAGGGGCCGAGGCCCCGGCCGTGCGTCTGGCTGGGGATGGCCCTTGGTTTGATCGTGCTTTTGGGTATGGCGGTGGGGGCTGAGGAGAGGGGTACCCTCGCCCTCTCGGCAGATTTCGAGAACGGCTCGCTGGGCGAGTGGGAACTGGTGGCGCCGGACACCGTCAGGCTCACCCTGACCAAGGCCTCCGGGGGGCTGTGGTTTCACTTCCACATCCAGGGGGTCAAAGGACGCACCATCACCTTCGTCATCCCCATGACTGTTGCCCTGGACCGGATCGTCACCCACTACTACGACAAACGCAACCGCCCGGCCTACTCCTACGACCGCAAGCAGTGGGAGTTGGCTGAGCCCGGTCGGCTGGACCGGGAGGCCAAGACCTTCACCTTCCAGGTGACCTTCCGCCAGGAGCAGGCCTGGGTCGCCTACTGCATCCCCTACACCAACGACACTCTGGACGCCCTTCTGGAGGAGCACGCTGACAGTCCGCACCTCAGCGTCCGCACGCTGGCCACCACCGCCGGGGGTCGGCCGGTCCGCTGGCTGGTCATCGGCGAAGAGCCCGACGACCCCGAGCCTGGTATCCGCCGTACCGTGTGGATTATCGCTCGGGAAAGTGGCT
Organism: uncultured bacterium; assembly: GCA_965372835.1. Classification (GTDB taxonomy): domain Bacteria; phylum Planctomycetota; class DG-23; order CBDVDV01; family CBDVDV01; genus CBDVDV01. The sequence continues at coordinate 1,806 of CBDVDV010000262.1, forward strand.
GGGAGGCCCCGGCCAGTTGGGCCGCGGACGGCTTCGCCCGGTTCGCCCTGGGCGCGGGGGAGGCCTCGCGGAGGTTCCGTCAGCGGCTGATCGCCAACGTGGTTCCCATCGTGAGCCCCGACGCGGTGGCCGGGGGATGGATGAGACACCCCACGGGCGGTGACGAGCACGTGTACCTGCCCATGGGCTACGGGAAGGACTACCCGGAGATCACGGGACTGAGGGGCGCCGTGCGCGACTGGATGGCCAAGGGCAACACCATCGACTTCAGCCTCAGGTTCCATTCCTTCGGCTGGCTGTCAACCCAGCACGAGTTCCGCCAGGAACAGTACCTTCCGGGCGAACAGGTCGAGTTCGACGGTTTAGCGGACCGGTTCCACCGGCTCGTCCCCGAGGTGCGCTGGACCCGTGGGCACCTCTTCCCCGGCCTGGGGTTCGTGGAGTTCTGTTACCGGAACTTCCAGATCAAGGGAGGGACCCTGACCCTGGGACTGGGGGCCAAGGACAATCAGATGACCCAGGCCGACCTCCAGGATGTGGGCCAGGCACTGGGCGAAGTGCTCCTCAGCCTCTATGCGCCGGAGCCGCTGTCCCCCGGCGCCCCCGCCCCGATGGCCCGGTAGGCGAGCCCTTTTCTTCAAACAGCCTTACGAAAGGACACGACCAATGTCGTTGCCATGGATGCCTGTGATGCTCGTTCTCTCCACCTGCTGTCTGCTGCTGGCGCAAGCAGAGGGGGCCTCGACCAAAACCACCAGCCGAGCGGTCACCATCGCCGCGCTGCAACCCCGCGGAGCCAAGAGGCTCGACCCCTTCAGCAAGGACTTCGACGTCACCAAGGTGGAGCCCCTGGCCGAGGAGAACCTGGAGAACATGTACGCCCTCCTGGAAGAAGCCGGCCGACTGGGAGCCGACATCGCCCTCGCCCCCGAGGACATCCAGGGCATCGCCTCCTACGGCCTCCACATCAAGACCACCAACCCGGCAACCGGCGAGAACCTCTACCTCTCCATGATTGAGACCATCCCCGGGCCCATCACCCGCCGACTGTCCGGCATCGCCAAGAAGCACAGGATGAACATCGTCGCTGGCATGTACCAGAAAGCCGTCGAGGGACGGGACAACCGCTACTACAACGCGGCCGTGGTCATCGACCGGGAGGGAGGCATCGTCGGCGTCTACCGCAAATGCCACCTCCCCTCCATGGAGAAGTGGACCCTCAGCCGGGGCACCACCTACCCCGTCTTCCAACTCGACTGCGCCCGGGTCGGGATCGCCATCTGCTTCGAGATAGACTTCCCGGAGTGTCCCCGCATCCTGGCCCTGGGAGGGGCTGACATCATTCTCAACCCCACCCTGGGAAAGGCCGGTGGTGAGCGGGGCCTCATCGACGCCTATCTCTTTCGCACCCGGGCCGCCGAGAACTCGGTACATGTCGTCATCAGCGAGTATGGCGCCAACGGCAGTGGCGTCATCGACTTTGCCGGCAAGGTGACGGCCGAGAGGCGGGGAGAGGAGAACGTGGTGGTGACGGCAACCATCGACCTGGCCAAAGAGCGCACCGACCCCAGCGAGTGGTGGCGGCACATCAACGGCACCGATAACGTCCGGGCCATGCGGACCCTCGAACGCCAGCCCCAAACCTACGGGCTGCTCCTTGACCCCCACCCGCCGGTGCTCGAGCGCTACCAGGACATCAAACTGGTCACCGAGCCCGACGAGATGGACCGGGCCTACGAAGCCATCAGGTACTGAACCGGTCCTACGGATCCGCCTGGACCGTCCACCCACAATCGAAGAGG
>CBDVDV010000263.1:0-3605 GCA_965372835.1 uncultured bacterium
GTTGTCAGGGGTGGCCCACCTTGGCAGAGCCAAGGTGGGCGCGGAGCGCGGGAAAGGTTATTTGAGTTTCCCACCAGCGATAGCGTAAGCTTCGGCCACTAAAGAACTTGCGATTTCCGGGGCTTTGCCCACACCTTGAGCAAGCTCAAGGTGTGTCACCCAAGGAGCCGCGAAACTGGGGATGGATCAGGGCGGTCCAGAGTCCCGACTCATTCAACCAGGGTGCTGAGGTAGCGCTCACCCGTGTCCGGCAAGATGACGACAACGAGTTTGTCCTGACTCTCGGGCCGACGGGCCACCTCCAGAGCAGCCCAGACGTTGGCCCCGGCCGAGATGCCCACCAAGAGCCCCTCCTCACGGGCCAACCGACGGGACATCTCGAAGGCGTCCTGGTTGGTTACCTGGAGGATCTCGTCCACCACTTCGGTGTTGAGCACCTGAGGCACAAACCCGGCTCCGATGCCCTGGATTTTGTGGGGCCCAGGCTCTCCCCCGGCGAGCACGGGGGAGTCGGCAGGCTCCACGGCGATGGCTTTGACACTGGGTTTGCGGGCCTTGAGCACTTCCGCGCAGCCGGTGATGGTGCCGCCGGTGCCCACCCCGGCGACCACGAAGTCCACCTCACCATCGGTGTCAGACCAGATCTCCTCGGCGGTGGTCCGTCGGTGGATTTCCGGGTTGGCCGGGTTCTCGAACTGCTGAGGAATGAACGCGTTGGTCATTTCCCCGGCCAGTTCCTCGGCTTTGCGGATGGCCCCGGGCATACCTTCGGCCCCAGGGGTAAGGACCAGATCGGCTCCCAAGAGTTTCAAGAGAGACCGCCGCTCCACACTCATGGTCTCCGGCATGGTCAGGATCAGCCGATATCCGCGGGCGGCGCAGACGAAGGCCAGGGAGATACCGGTGTTGCCGGAGGTGGGTTCGATGACCACGGTGTCTTTGGTGATTTTGCCATCCCGCTCGGCGGCTTCGATCATGGCCACGCCGATGCGGTCCTTCACCGAGCCCAGAGGGTTGAAGAACTCGGCCTTGCCCACCACGGTGGCTTTTACGTCTTCGGTGACCCGGTTGAGCCGAATGAGCGGGGTATTGCCAGAGGTCTTGGTCACGTCCATGAAAATGCGTGCCATTGGGCGATTCCTTTCCGAAGTCCGACCACGTTTTACCGGCGCACGGACGAGCGGTGTATCGACAGCAAATGTCGACTAATACAATCAGGATAGTGCCATTGGGTCTGCGGGTCAACGGGAAAACCGGCCTGTCTGCTCCTCATCACCGCCGCCACCTCCTCCTGCACGTGCGCGGCCACGTACGCGACCCAGCCCCCGCTCCCAACCCGCGGGGCACGTTAGCAAAAGGGTGGTCTCCATCCCTGCCCTCGTGGCCTCGTATTCCTCAAGTGGCACCTCAGCCACTATAACCCCGGTAGGCAAGCGGACTCAAGCGAAAGCCGTTGACAGCGCCAGGGTGGGACAGTAGCATCTGTTTCGATGTTTCCTTGCAGACTTTCCTCAGAAACTGGGGGCCAGCCGATCTCGTGAGCGACGTTGTCATCGTCAGTGCCTGCCTCCTGGGTCTGCCCACGCGCTACGACGCCAGTTCGACCCCCAGCCAAGAGGCGCTCTCAGCCATCAGCGATCAGATCCTCGTGCCCGTGTGTCCGGAGCAGTTGGGCGGGCTGCCCACGCCCCGATCGCCCTACTTCTTGGAGTGTGGGAATGGCGAAGACGTGCTGGCCGACCGCATCCGGGTAGTCAACGCCAACGGTGAAGACGCCACCGAGAACTTCCTGCGAGGGGCCCGCACGGTCGTCCGGATCGCGGAGCTGGCGGGCGCCCGAGAAGCCTGGCTCAAGGAGAAGAGCCCGTCCTGTGGCGTTTCCTGGACCACCTCCAGTGAAGGCACGGCCGCCGGGCCGGGTGTGGCGACGGCTTTGCTGCGGTCTCGTGGAATCCGGGTGCGCGGGTTCGACTGAGGCAGGATTACCGCTTCGGGAGGTGAGTTATCGTACGCGGTCTCTACCTTTGGGTCTTGTCCTGGGCCGCGAGCCCCTGGGCGGCGGGTGCGCTTTTTGTGCTGGCCTTTTCGGGAAGTTCCTTTTTCCCCATGCCTCCGGACGTGCTGCTTATCGCCATGGCCCTGGGCGACCCGGACCGGGCGCTGTGGTTTGCGCTCATCTGCTCGGTGGGTTCCATACTCGGTGGGTGTGTCGGCTACCTCATCGGTGCCTTCGCCAAAGAGGCGGTGGTAGACAGGCTGGTCCGCTGGATGCGCTGGGAATCCCTGTTCGAGCGGGCCCGGGTCATGTACGAGCGCTACGACGTGTGGGCCGTGGGCATCGCCGGCTTCACCCCCATTCCCTACAAGGTCTTCACCATCGCCGCCGGCATCGCCCGACTGAACTTCATCCGGTTCCTCGCCGCCTCGGTGGTCAGCCGATCGGCCCGGTTTTTCCTGGTGGCCGGTATCATCTATTTGTTTGGACGACAGGTGGAAGGCTTCATCGACCGGTATTTCGACCTGTTGACCGTACTCTTTATGGTGCTGCTGGTCGGCGGATTCGTACTCTTGCATCTCGGCTGGAAGAAGAAGTTACAGCAGAAGGTGTCCGCCGATGAATAGAGCACGCCTGTCTGTCTCCGTCATTGGGGCCGGCGACGCCTCCCCGGAGGAGGCCGGCCTGGCCGAGGAGGTCGGTCGGCTGGTTGCCGAGCGTGGGGCGGTGCTGGTGTGTGGCGGGTTGGGCGGTGTGATGGAGGCGGCGTGCCGAGGTGCGCGGTCCGTCGGTGGGCTCACCGTGGGCATCCTACCGGGTTACGACCGCACCGCAGCCAACCCGTGGACCGACGTGGTCATCGCGACCGGTCTCGCCGAAGCCCGGAACGTCATCGTAGCCGCCTCGGGCGACGGGGTCATCGCCGTTGGTGGTTCGCTGGGCACACTCAGTGAGATGGCGCTTGCCTTGAAGCTGCGCCGCCCCGTGGTGGCTCTAAGAAGTTGGCAACTGGAGCCCAAGCGCCTGCCAGAGCACAGCAGGCTCCTCGTGGCCGAGACCCCCACCGAGGCGGTTGAGCTGCTCTTTCACGAATTGGATGCCTGATCGAAAGGGGGGAAGAGCCCTGGATGAGATGGCCCGCTCAGAACTGCTCGCCATCGCCCGCCAGACCGTCACCGCGACCGTCACTGGGCAGCCAAGGCCCCCGTTCCAGGCAAGGCATCCCGAGTTGCAGGAACCCCGTGGGGTCTTTGTGACCCTGCGCACGCAGGGACGGCTGCGAGGTTGCATCGGCTGCTTCGAAGCATCCCAACCGCTTCACGAAGTCGTTGCTGAGATGGCTGAGTCGAGCGCCCTGCGCGACCCACGCTTCATTCTTGACCGCCTGCGCCCGGAGGAGTTGGAGGACCTCACCATCGAGATCTCCGTGCTCTCTCCTTTACAAAAGATCGACGACCCCCTCGACTTCGAACTGGGCCGTCACGGCATCTACCTCAAACGGGGCGTCGCCAGCGGATGCTTCCTACCCCAGGTCGCCGAAGAGACGGGCTGGTCCAAGGAAGAGTTCCTGACCCAGTGCGCCAGCGGCAAGGCCGGCCTCCCCGCTGAT
>CBDVDV010000264.1:0-3589 GCA_965372835.1 uncultured bacterium
ATTCTGAAGGAGAAGGTCGCCATCGTCACCGGTTCTTCCTCGGGCATCGGCAAAGCGATTGCCCTTCGACTGGTCCAGGCTTATGGCAGAGGGCCTGGGCTCATTCTCTGCCCATCCCCGCCAGCTTCTACTGATTATTGCCGAGCCGCAGGAGGATGCACCTTCGCATTTCGAGGTGCAGACCTCCAGTGCCGGCCAGACGTTGACCAGTCAGGGCACGTTCTACACGGGCCTGCGGTGGAAGGACCTACCGGCATCGGCTCTGCAGAAGTGATCAGCGGATGAAGGCCAGGAGTCCGGTTTCCGCATCGGGCTGCTATCTTTAGGAGAAACGCCATGGATTTTGACGTCCATCAGCACCTTGACTATGGGACCGACATCGACAAGTACGCCCAGCGCATGCGGGAACTCAAGCTGCGTGCGGCCGTCTCCTCCTGCGGACCGGTTTTCGGCCAACCCGGCAACCATGCAGTCGAAGAGGCGTTTCGCAAGCATCCGGACGTCGTGGTCGGGTTCGGCTACATTGCCCTGGGGCGAGGCGATTCCTCCAGGACTGTGGGAGAGTTGCACCGCCGCGGGTTCAAGGGTCTCAAAGTTATCATTCCCAAGAGCGACTATGACGACAAGGCCTTCTGGCCGATCTACCGAAAGGCCGAGCAGCTCCGGATGCCCATCCTCTTCCACACCGGAGTCATGGCCCGCACTGAGGACATTGCCGCTCCCTACAAACACATCCCCGAGGTGGCGGCTATCGACCATCGCAAGTGCGACGTCTCCAGCCGACGGATGATGCCGGAAACCCTGGACGCCATCGCCCGCGCTTTTCCCGACCTGAAGATCATCATGGCCCACTTCGGGTCTTGGGGCCGCACGGACAATGCCGCTGCCGTGCTGCGATGGAACCCCAACATATACGCCGACCTGACCAATTGGGGATGGTACGAGTACCCCGAGTACACCGCCAAAGCGGTGGAGATCCTCAGCAGCATCACGGACAAGAGCATACAGGAACGCCTGGTGTGGGGGACCGACTGCATCACCAGTCAGGACCTTCGCTACATCCCCGTCTTCCGCAAGAGTATCCGCCACATCGCCAAGGGCCTGGGCATCGGGAAGCCGCTCCTGGAGCGGATCATGGGCGGAACGATGGAGGAGATGCTGGAGCTCAGATAAGGTGGTCTGAGGCCCGAGCTCCCTGTCGCATCAGTAGTCGGACGTCCGCGGCCGTGTAAAGGGCGGCATTCTTGTTTCCGGTTTCCGCTCGAGCGGCGCAGATGGCAGCGCTGGAGCAAACAGCATCCGCCCTCCAGAATTGCCAAAAAACTCTGGCGAGGGCGGGAGTGGTGCGGTATACGTTTGCACCTCGTTGTGGAAATGGTGCGAGGGTCCTGCTCGTGTGGCCCGGGAGGAGAGGAGCGATGGTAGGTCCAGTGGTGCGGTGTCACCTGTGGTCCGCGTCGACGCGGTCCCTGCTGATGATCGTGTCCCTGGCGTTGAGCGCCGCCTTGCTGGCAACATTGCTCGTCCAGAGCGTTTGGGCTGAAGACGTGGGCGTCGTCAGCCACGTCAAGGTGGTCTCCCATAGGGTGGCCGATGTCGCGAGCATGGACGCCGTCGTGAAGTCCTACATCAAGGACGGCATGAGCACGGACGAGAAGGTCGTGGCTATCTGGGAGGCCGTCGTCGCCCACCAGCACCAGGACCAGCCGCCCAAGGAGTACCTCCAGCAGTCGGTCGAAGTCAGTGACCCCATAAAGATGTTCAACGTCTACGGCTACGGCATCTGCTCGTCGCACTCGTGCGAGGTGGAGGCCCTCGCCCGGCACATCGGCCTGGAGGCCCGCGGGTGGGCCATCCGGGGCCACAGCGTGGCGGAGGTCTTCTTCGACGGTGCCTGGCACATGGTGGACCCGTCGCTCATCAACTACTTCCGCAAACCCGACGGCAAGATCGCGTCCGTCGATGAGATCATCGCCGCCGTGAAGAAGTGGCACGCCGAGAACCCGGGGATGAATGACGCGGGGAAGCTGACTCGATTCATGCGCGACCGCGGCTGGCAGCGGGGGCCGAAGCTCCTCGCCGAGGGCTCCTTCTACGACGAGAACGGATGGATCGCCAACGGCATGCAGGGCTGGTACTCCACCATGCTCCAGTACGACGGCTCGAGGGCTTTCATCTACGAGTACGGCTACTCCCAGGGCTACGAGGTGAACCTCCAGCTTCGCCCCGGCGAGTGCATCACGCGCAACTGGTCCAACCGCGGCCTGCACGTGAACATGGAGGAAGGCGGCGAGCCGGGCTGCCTGACGAAGAAGGTTCTCGAAGGCCCCAAGTACGGCGACATCGCCCCCGGTCGCATCGGTAACGGCACCCACGTCTATGACGTCCCCCTGGCGACGGGCGCGGTCCGGACCGGGGCCCTGGTGTGGGAGAACCTTGCGGCCAAGTCACAGGACGGGCGCGCCCCCGCGCTTCACGTGAACGACCCCGGGAAAGACGGGGTGCTCGTCATCCGCATGCCCTCGAGCTATGCCTACCTAACGGGCCAGCTCTCCTTCAGGGCCGCCGTGGTGGCCGGCGGTGAGATCGCGGTGAGCTTCTCAGACAACAACGGCCTCGACTGGAAAGACCTCGTGAAGGTCACCGCCTCCGCAGAGAAAAAGGTGGACCTGGGGCCCTTCGTCCTCCGCCGCTACGATTACCGGCTCAGGTTCGTCATGAAGGGGGAGGGCACCGGGCTCGACTCGCTCCGAATCGCCCACGACATCCAGCATTCCCAGAGGGCGCTGCCGGCCCTGGGCCAGGGCGAGAACACCATCACCTTCACTGCCGGGCCTCAGGAGGGGACGGTCACTATCGAGGGCAACATGAGGCCGGAGGACGCCGCCGGCAAGCAGCTCACGTACCTCGACTTCCACCCGGAGCTCCAAGACATCCAGGAGGAGCAGATGCGCCCGTCCTACGGCACGCCGGGGGTCGCCACCTTCGCCATGGCCACGCCGGGCGACATGACGCGCCTGCGACTCAGCGCCCACTACCGGGCCCGCGACGCAGGAGACGCCTACGAGGTGGAGCTCTCCTTCGACGAGGGGAAGACCTTCGCCAAGGCCTGTCGCCTCGGGGGGCCCGTGGCGGCGACGACGAAGTACTTCGTCTTCTCCGACGTTCCGGCGGGTACGCGCAAAGCCCTGGTCCGCTTCACCGGCACGCAGCGGAACACCACCGTCATGATGGACATGCGGGTAAGCGCCGATTACGTCGAGCCCTTCGGAGGCTTCCGCCCGGTGAAGGTCACCTACGTCTGGGAGGAGAACGGCGAGGAGAAGCGCGACGTCCATGTCGCCAGGCGCCCCGAGGAGACGTACACCATCACCTGCGGTGACGCCCCGGTCATGAGAAGCCTCATCGTCCAACTGTACCCGTAGAACTCGGACGACCGGAAGTTGGTCGGCAGCAAAACGGGCCCCCGAACTCGGGGCCTCACGAAACGCTTCTAAGCTGCCCGGCAAAAGTTTTTAGACAATGGCGGTCAAAGGCGTAGTTCCTACTGCCGCAGTCCCCACCGGTGCTGGGTGGCACGGACTCGCCG
>CBDVDV010000265.1:0-3570 GCA_965372835.1 uncultured bacterium
GAGGAGGAGGCATCCGGTGATGCATTTGGACAAGACCCGGCGCAGCGTTGTTTGGATGATGGTGAGGTCGAGTATGTTTTTGGCGGTCATGCTCGTGACCACTGGTTGCCTCGGCCCATCTCCTGCGGAGAGACCAGCGGTGGAGCTCGAACAGCCACAGGAGGAGACTCGTATGGCAACCAGCGTGAAACGTGAAGGCGGTAAGGTGTGGATCGAGGGTGTCGAAGGCTGGGACTTCGCTCAGAAGGGCAGTTCCGTCCACGCCGCTATGGCAACGGTCATGCGAGCCATCGGTGAGGACGTCTCCTACGAGTACCTCCTGGGCACTTCGGGGTTGGCCTTCCGGATGCAGGTGCACAACGGGTGGTGCCCCAGTTCCCCGCATTCATTCTGTGGCTATCAGTGCGTCAAGGGGTCGGTCAACGCCCTGCCTTGGCAGGTCAGGCCCTACCAGGTCAAGCCCGACGACGCCGACGGCATCAGGGAAGCCAGGGAAGCCGTCGTCGCCAGCATCGACCGGGGCGTCCCCTGCGCCTACGGCAGCGAGGAGGACGGCGTCATCTACGGCTACCAGAAGGGCGGCGAGGAGTGGCTGTGCGTCCACCCCTTCCGTGGCGGAAAGAGCTTTATCGAGACCAGCTGGCCGTGGGGCATCGGTGTCTACACCGAGCGCAAAACCGAGATGCCTGACCGCCGGGAGCTGGTTCTGGCATCGCTCAAGCAGGCGGTCGAGATGGCTCATACGGAAAACGTGGAGGAGTACGACTGCGGCTTTCACGCCTGGGAGCAGTGGATAGCCCGACTCAGGGACGAGCAGTGGGTGGCGCAAAGGTCTGAGAACGAGTCGGGTTTGATGATGGGTAACTCCTGGATCTACTGCTGTCTGGTGGATTACCGAGGGGCAGCAGCCGGCTACCTGCGTTTGGTCGCTGACGACCTGGGTGGAGAAGCCACCGACCATCTACGCAAGGCTGCTGACTTCTACCAACAGATGGTCGAGGACGTCCTCCTCGCGGGTGACTGTCCTCTCGACGTCGCGCCCCGACCGGAGGACTTGAAGGAAGGTCAGCAGTGGACCCAGGCCATGCGCACCGAGCAAGCCAGGCGCTTGGAAACCGCTCTCGAACTCGAGCGCCAAGCGATCGCCGAGATCGAGAAGGCCCTGGCGGCGGAAGGAGTCAGGACCATGGGCAAGCCACAGGCAAGGCTTGTCAAACTGGAGCCGATGCGGGTGGCATACCACGTCTACGTGGGCGAGGAACCCGAAGGACCCGCCATCGACGCGGTCATCAACTGGGCCGCAGACAAGGGACTTCTGTCGGCCGAGAAGGACCCGCGTTTCCTCGGCTTCAACAACCCGGATCCGTCGAAGGGCACTTCTGTCTACGGTTACGAATTCTGGATGGTTGTGGACGAAGGCCTCGAGGAGGACGACGTCGTCCGCGTCAAGGACGTCGAGGGCGGGCTGTATGTTGGCGTGCTGACCGAAGGGGTTGACTGGAACACCTTCAACTCGCTCGCGGGACCCTGGATGGAGGAGAACGGCTACGAGCACGACCAGAGCCGACAGTGGCTCGAGGGACACGTTCCCAACGTAGACAGACTTCCCGAGTTCCCCGACCTCGACGGGAAGGCCCGCTGGATCGGCTTCGACCTGCTCGTACCCATCGCGCCGGCGAAGGGGTCCGCTTCGACGCAGGAGGGAGCACCACAGAAGAAGGGAACAGCCGTGAAGATGCTGGAAGGCCTGCAGTGGCAGCAGCACACTATCTCGCAGTTGGGGTGCATCGAGGGCTGCCTGAAGTACCTGGGATCGGACATCTCCTCCGCCTGGCTCTTCGGTGGGACCGGACACGCCTTCGTCATCAACATCCAGCAGGGCCTGGACCCGAGTGGACCGACCGCGTGGGACTGGTCTGCCATACACGACCTCGGACCGAACCTGGGCTACACGACCGAACGGATCTTCTGCAGGAAGGAAGACGCGGGCGACACCTACCCGGACAAGCAGAAGGAAGCATGGGACTTCGTTCGAGCCGCCATCGACAGAGGGGTGCCCTGCTACGGCTGGGAAGTCCACCCCTGGATCCCCGACTACTACGTCATCAACGGTTACGACGACACGGGGTACTACTACTCGGGGTGGGAATCGGGAGGCCCCCTCGAATGGCAGAAACTGGGCGACATGGACGTCAAAGTCCTCCAGGCCTTTAGCGTCGAACGGTGCGAGCCAGCAGCGGATGAGAAGGTGCTGAAAGACATGCTCGCGCACGTCCTCCCGCGCGTGGCGAAGCCCGATGGCTGGATCAACCATCCGGGGTATACCTCCGGACAGCCTGCCTTCGAAGCCTGGGCCAAGGAGGTCGAAGAAGGACGAGCCATCAAGGACGGCCACGCCTACAACGCCCTGTGCTGGCACGAGTGTCGCGCCATGGCGGTGGAGTTCCTGCAGGAAGCCAAGAAGCGCCTTGCCGGCAAGTGCGACGCCGACTTCGGCAAGGCAATCGCCGACTACACGGTCGTGCGCGACAGGCTCAAGGCCGTCGCGGACCTGCATCCCATGAGCCACCAGGGATGGGACGGCGAGACCAAGGTGACCAGCCCGGAAGCCGCTGCGCTCCTTCGCGAAGCCAGCGCAGCGGAGCAGAAAGGCATCGACGCCCTGAGAAGGATCGCCGCGGCGCTGTAGTAGGTCTGCGCAGAGCCAACCGCAGTGCGACGGCCCATGGCGCCTGAAAGGAAGCCCGTCATGGAACCCAGGCTCGTTGATCGGGAGTCGTTCACAGTGACGGGGGTCCTAGTCCGTAAGAAGGACGATAACGCCGACGACCAGCGCTCTCAACCTGCAAGACTCTCGATACAGTGGCATCCGACTTCCTCCTGGGTTTCTTGGTCTAATGCGCCAACAGGATACGAGCAGGCGCACGGCGAGCGAAGGAGAATCCTGCGATTTGCGGGGGCGGGACGCGTGACTCAGCCTCAGGATACCTACCTCCGGGCAGCGTGAAGACCGGGCTTGCCACCGTTTGGCCAATGGGCTACGGTTCAGGAGTTGAGCCTGTGCTGTGCCCGTCTGTGGCTGGACCTGGGAGGGCTTAGTACCGCAATCGGCCCAACGTCGCCCGCTTCTCCTCTGGAAAGAGGTGCTGGTACCGTCTCCGCATTTCTTCGGCCTAGTGTCCCATGGAGTGATCGATGGTCCGGTCATCGACAGCGGCCCCAGCGAGGCTGCTGCTGAAGAAGTGGCAACCCCCGCGGCGGGGCAGTTGTGCAGTCAGGCCCAGAGTCAGCGCCCTCACCCGTCGTGATGGTGCCTGCACCCGCCTGGCCTCTTGTGACCATTTTGTGACCACGCAGGACCAGACCAGATAAAAACAGACAAAACCAGATAAAAGCAAACAAAAGACAGAAATCGTGCCAGGAAAAGGCGTTAAGTCATAAATGCAGGCAGGAAAAGGAGTTGCGGAATTCGGCCAAAAGGAAATCCTGGTCCGAATCCAGGCTCCTCAGCCACTTATCCTGCACGGACTCCCCTCGTAACCTGTGCCTCAGAAATAGGTTACGGTTCTC
>CBDVDV010000266.1:0-3510 GCA_965372835.1 uncultured bacterium
GTACCGGGGTGGGGGTGATTGGGACCTGGTGGTCTTTGTGGGGCAGGTGCCGGAAGCATTGCCGCCGTCGGCGGTCCTGGTGGTCGCTCCTTCGGGCGCGGTTGCTGGGGTGGAGGTGAGCGGGGAGGTCGAAACCCCCATCATCATCGACTGGGACCGGGACAGCCCCTTCTTGCGGTTCGTCCAGTTCGGCGACGTTCACGTGGCTCGCAGCGCTGCCCTGCGCCCCGGTCCTGAAACCAGGACGCTGGTGGAGTCGACTGAGGGGCCGCTTCTGCTCCAGACGCCCCGCGCCGAGGGCGACGTGCTGGTCATTGGCTTCGATTTGATGGACTCGGACTGGCCGCTGCGGGCCTCGTTCCCCATCTTCATTGCCAACGTGCTGTCCGAGGTGCGGCGAACCCGGGGCGGGGCGTTCCGCGGCGCGGTGGCCACGGGGAGCAAGGTCAGGCTGCCGCTGCCGGCCGACGCGGCCGAGGTCACGGTGACGACCCCCTCCGGCCGCAAGCACGTCCTGCCTGTGGAAGTGGGCGGCGTCACCTTCACCGAGACCACTGAGGTGGGGTTCTACCAGGTTCGAGCGGGTGACTCGAAGAGGTCGGAGACCCCACGGGTGCAGTACTTCGCCGCCGACCTGCTGGACGCGGAAGAGTCCGACATCGCACCCCGGCGAAACCTGTCCTTGGCAGGGGGCCCGGTGGAGATGCTCACTTCTGTCACCGTCGCCAACCGGGAGATCTGGGGGCTGTTCGCACTGGCGGCCCTGGTGCTGGTGATGTTGGAGTGGTACTGTTACCATCGGCGTATTGAGTAGCGGCTAAGGCGCGACGGTGAGGCGAAGGGCGAGGGTGACAGGGCTACGTCGGCACGCGGCACCACGACGGCCTGCAAGTCTCTGGAGAAGGGCTTCGGGCCTGTGGGTCGGGGCTGCGCTGCTGCTCTGCGCCACGCTCCTGGTGACGGGCCGAGCACAACAACAGCCGGAGAGGCCCCCAAACCCCTTGGAAGACGCCCTCCGCCGAGGTGAGTACGGGGAGGTGGTAACCCGGCTTCAGCGTTGGGCGAGTCGGCCTGACGCGCCGCCACGGGCCCGGGCCAGACTCGTCGATGTCTACCTCACCATCGGCTGGTACGACGACGTCGAGCGCTTGTGTGAGGAGTGGCTGAAGCAGACCCCCGAAGAGCCCTGGGCGCTGGTGAGCCGCGCTCGACTGGCTCGCATCCGGGGCGAACTGGGCTTGGCCGAGACGCTTTCCCGCCGAGCCTTGACAACGGCGCGGCACATGCTTCCTGCCCGTCTGGAGTTAGTTGAGGCCCTGCGTGCTCAAGGGTACGGTCGGGAGGCGGCCAACGAGGCCGGCGCCTTCCCCCAGCGGCTGACCGCGTTCATCGACGCTGAGAGCGGCCGGTTGCGGGACGACGTGTCGCTGGCCGTCCTGTTGGACCTGGCCCGTGGGTGCGCCCTCTACGGCCTGTCGGCAGGCAGGCCTGCGGCCCTCAAACTTGCGGTGCAGGACCTCTACCCGGAGGCCCGCCGGCGAGACCCGGGCGAGGTGCGGGGCTACGTGGAGCCCGCCGGGCTCCTGCTGGCCAGGTACAACGTCCGCGAGGCCCGTGCGCTCTACGAGGAAGCCCTCGACCTCAACCCCAACCACCCTGAGGCCCACCTGGGTCTCGCCCGGTGTCACTGGCAGGCCAGTCAGCGCGAGGACGCCCGCTTTCGGGCCGAGCGAACCCTGGCCACCAACCCCCATCACCCCGGGGCCCACGCCTTGCTGGCCCGTATCGACCTCGCGGTCGGCCGACTCGATTCGGCCCGCCAGCACGTCGGTCGGGCCCTGGCCACCAACCCCCACCTGGGCGAAGCCCAGGCCCTGGGCATGGTGCTCCGGCTCGTGGAGGGCGATCTGCCTGAGGACCTGCCCGGCGAACTGACCACCCTCCCCACGCCGGCTCAGGCCCGGGTGTACCGGGAGTTGGGCAGTTGGCTCTCGGACCATCGCCGGTACGGCGAGGCCGAACTTCAGTTCCAACGGGCCTTGCTGGTCTCGCCCCAGGACCCGGAGGCGACGGCCGGTCTGGGTCTGTGCTACTTTCGCTGGGGCAAAGAAGACCGCGCTCGCAAGACGCTCGACGAGGCGTTCCAACTCGACAGTTTCAACGTGCGCGTCTTCAACGCCCTGGAAGTGCTCGACGCTCTGTCGGAATACACCGAGCGGCGCCGGGAGCACCTCATCGTGCGCTCGCCCCCGGAGATGGCCTTCCTGGCCGAGTACGTGGCGGCTTTTGGCGAGGAGGTCCTTGGCCACCTTTTGGAGCAGTTCGGCGTCGAGGCCCAGGAACCCGTCCTCCTTGAACTGCTTCCCAGCCGCGATCTCTTCAGCGCCCGAGTCGCGGGGCTCCCGGGACTGGACGTGAACGCTGCCTGCCTGGGACAGGTGGTGGTAGTCGGGCCGACGGCAGCCGAGCGCCCCTTCAACTGGTACGATGCCCTGGTGCACGAACTGACCCACGCCGTCTGCTACCTCGCGGCCCAGGGCCGGGCGCCCCAGTGGCTGGAGGAGGGCTTGGCGCTCTGGGCCGAGGGCACGGCCCGACCCCGGAGTTGGAACCTGATACTGCTCCATGCTCACCAGTCCAACGTCCATGCGGACGCCCGTATGGGCGGATCCGAAGGAGCGGGGAGCCTCCTGCCCTTGGCCGAGTTAGACCGTGCCCTCGTTGCTGAGCCGGGCTCGGTCCAGCGCGCCCTGGCCTACGCCCAGAGCGCGCTCGCGGTTGAGTTTCTGGTTCAGCGATTGGGGTGGGCGACGCTCCGCTCACTTTTGGGGTCGGCGAAGGGCGCCAGGGAGTGGCCTCAGGCGGTCGGCGGGGCCCTTGGCGTAAGCGGGGAGGAGGTGGAGGCGCACTACTGCGAGTTCCTCGATGTTAGGTGCAGGGAACTCAAGGCCCGGATGGCCTTGGCTAACACTCTCACCCGGGAGTGGCAGGGCGGCGACCCCGTGAGCCAGGCTTCCATGGCGGCTCTGGTTCGACTGTTAGGTGACGAGCCGGGTGCCTTCGAACCGCTAATCGTCCGCGAGTTCGCGGCGCAGACCGCCGACTCGGCGCTGGCCGAGGCGGCGCTGCGGGCGCTGGTGCGTGTGGACCGGACCGACGTGGAGAGCGCCCTGACACTGGCTAAGCAGCTGCGGTCGGCAGGCCGCCCGGCGGAGGCTGAGCAGGCCTGCCGAGTCGCTCTGGGTGCGGACCTCGAAGACCCCCGGGTCCACGTGGGTCTCGCCGGGCTGGCCTGGGACGCGGGCAGGCGGGAGGATGCGGCTCAGGAGGCGGAGGTGGCCTGGGGGATCCTGACTGAGGGGAGAGTATCACTTCGGCTGGAGGAGCGGGGGCAGGCCTGGCAGGGGTTGGCGGGAGTCTTTGCGGCCCTTGGGGATGTGGAGCGGGCCGAGCAGGCCAGGCTGCGCGCTCGTGGTCTGCTGGGAGCCGAAGAGGCGAGACAACAGCCAG
>CBDVDV010000267.1:0-3391 GCA_965372835.1 uncultured bacterium
CGCCTCGCTCCTACGCGTGTACAGGCTTTCACGGTGGGCCCTCATTTCGCTGGCGCTCATCAACCTGCTCTTTTCTGTGTTGTGGTTGGGCGGACTGCTCCTGAGCAGTCTCGAGTTCGGAGAGTTGGCGGAGCCTGCTCTCATCTTCGTGGTAGTCTTGTTGGGGGTGTTGTCTCTGCTGGAGGGGCTCTACCTGTTGAGGCTTGACGCGTGGGTGCGGAAAGAGTGGCGAATGGGTGGCACGGACTCGCCGAAGGCGTGTCCGTGAGACAGCACTCCAGAAGCGCACGGACAGTCCCAGGGGGGCCAGTCCGTGCCACCCCCGTGCTCAGGCCGGGCTTCGGGCGCCCTTCTCCAGCCAGACCATGAGGACGGTGAGGTCGGCGGGGCTGACCCCGGCGATGCGGGAGGCCTGGCCCAGCGAGGCGGGACGGACCGAGGCCAACTTGGCCCGGCCCTCGTTGGAGAGGTGGGGGACCTGCTCGTAGTCCAGGCCGTCGGGGAGTCGGCGGGACTCCAGACGACGGAACTTCTCTACCTGGGCCAGTTGCCTCTTGATGTAGCCTTCGTACTTGGTCTCGATGGTCACCTGCTCGGTCACCTCCTCCGGATACCGGCTTCGGGCAAGGGTGCTGTCAAGTTCGAGCAGACGATCGAAGGTGACCTCCGGTCGGCGGAGGATTTCCTGCAAGGACCGGGCGCCGTGGCGCTTTTTCCCCAGGTATTCGGTCAGTTCGTCTATGAGTCGGCGCTTCTCCTGGAAGCGCTGCCAGGCCCCGTCGCCGATGAGACCGGCATCGTGGCCGATGGGCATGAGCCTGAGGTCGGCGTTGTCCTGGCGAAGGAGCAGCCGGTACTCGGCCCGGGAGGTGAACATCCGGTAGGGCTCCTCGGTGCCCTTGGTCACCAGGTCGTCGATGAGGACGCCCACGTACGCCTGGGAGCGGTCCAGGATGAGGGGCTCTTCGCCACGGAGTTTCTTCACCGCATTGATGCCGGCAACGATGCCCTGTCCCGCAGCCTCCTCGTAGCCGCTGGTGCCGTTGATCTGGCCGGCAAGGAAGAGCCCGCCGACGAGTTTGCTCTCCAGCGAAGCCTTCGTCTGGGTGGGGGGGACGAAGTCGTACTCGATGGCGTAGCCGTAGCGGAGCACCTCGGCGTGCTCCAGGCCGGGGATGGTGTGAAGCATCTCCTCCTGCACGTCCATGGGTGTGGAGGTGGCCAGGCCGTTGCAGTAGACCTCCAGGGTGTCCAGCCCCTCGGGCTCCAGGAAGATCTGGTGCTGGGGCCTGTCGGCGAAGCGCACGACCTTGTCCTCAATGGACGGGCAGTAGCGGGGTCCGGTGCTTTGAATCTGGCCGGTGTAGAGTGGCGCGCGGTCCAGGTTGGCGCGGATGATCTCGTGGGTGCGCTCGTTGGTGTAGGTGATGTAGCAGGGAAGTTGTGGAAGCGCCGGGAAGCCCTTGCTTTCTTCACCGGCCTTCGCTGTGACCGTCCGGAACGAGAAGGGCCGAGCCCGGTCGTCGCCCGGCTGCTCCTGGAGTCCCGAGTAATCGATGGTTCGCCCGTTCACCCTCGGCGGCGTCCCTGTCTTCAGCCGACCCAACTCCAGGCCCAGTTCCTCCAGGCTGAGTGAGAGTTTCGCGGCGCCGAGTTCACCCATTCGGCCACCCACCCGCTGGGTCGGGCCGACGTGAATGAGCCCGCGCAGGAAGGTACCGGTGGTGAGGACGACTGCATCAGCGGAGTACGTAGCCCCGTTCCTGGTGACCACGCCCCGCACTTGATCGTCGCGGAGAACGAGCGCCTCGACCAGCGCCTGGCGAAGCGTCAGCCCGTGCTGCGCTTCCGCCGCTCGCTTCATATAGGCACTGTAGCGCTTCTTGTCGCACTGGGCCCGGGGCGAATGCACGGCGGGGCCCCGTCCCCGGTTGAGCATGCGGAACTGGATGCCCGTGACGTCGGTGGCAAGAGCCATCTCGCCGCCCAGGGCGTCTATCTCGCGCACCATCTGGCCCTTGGCCAGGCCGCCGATGGCCGGGTTGCAGGACATCTGGGCGATGGTGTCGAGGTTGATGGTCAGGAGCGCGGTCCGAGCCCCCATGCGGGCAGCAGCCAGCGCCGCCTCGACGCCCGCGTGCCCTCCGCCCACGACGACGATGTCAAAACGTGTCTCCATACCGGGTTATTGTACCAGCAGCGGCCTCGCCCGACAACGAGCCCAGACGTGGACGACCTTGCAACCGCCCGCTGCGGTTCTATACTGATGCAATCGTAACCTTTGCTCCTGGGGAGGAATGGGGATGATCAAGGGGATTGAGCACATCGGCATCGCCGCCAGGGACACCACGGCGCTGGCCAACTGGTACTGCGAGACGCTGGGCTTCCGCATCGTGAGCCGGAGCGACGACACGCCACCAAGCTACTTCGTGGCTGCGCCCAATGGCACCATGCTCGAGATCATTTCCGCCGAGGAAGCCCCGCGCACAGAGCACGACCCGCGGGACCCCGGCATCAGGCACATCTGCATCGGCGTGGAGGACTTCGAGGAAACCGTCGCAGAACTGGACAACAAGGGCGTAACGTTCACGGGCGGACGGATTGACCTTCCCTCAGGAGGCAAGGTCCTATTCTTCACCGACCCCGAGAGCAACCTCCTCCACCTGGTCCACCGACCCGAACCGCTTGTGTAGCGAGGCTATGGATCGGAGGCGCCCGGAAGAGACGAGGTATCGGCTGGTACCTCCTTCACCATGCCGTCGGCGTAGAGGACGTTCCGCGCATGCCGACCGGGGAGGACCAAGAAGCCCTTGAGGTGATGGGGAGCCCTGCAGTAAACCACGGGCTGGGGTGGTGTCTCCGGCCTCTCCGGTCGGACGTAGACATAAGACTTGAGGCCAACCCCGTGCGTCGGAAAGTCCGGGCATTCGACCAGGTCGGTTACGTACAGTTGCAGGTCCGACAGGTTGACTGGGTACTCTCCTTCAGAATCGGCCCGGTATTGCTCCAGGGCGCGGGAAAGATTTCTTAGCCTGTGCTGGCACACTTGGGCTCGCACGCGGCTCATATTCGCAGGGCTGTATCCATAGAGGTAGAGCCCCGCGAGCAGAAGCAGGAACGCAACCGCGAGAACTCCGACCAGAACCTTCATTCCTCGGAACATGTCTACCATCCTGCGGCCCTCCGCAACTCACCTACCGGGAGATGCCTTTGCCCGGGGTGCGGGCGAGGGCTTCGGCTTCTTCGAGAGTGGCGAAGGGGAAGTCGCCGGGCGCGCTCTGCTTCAGCGCTCCCAGGGCCACGCCCACGTCAAGGCCGCGCTGGACCTCACCCCGCAGCCAACCCCAGAGGAACCCGGCGGTGCAACTGTCGCCGGTGCCCAGTCGGTCGA
>CBDVDV010000268.1:0-3361 GCA_965372835.1 uncultured bacterium
TCCCCAGCGTCTGGATTTCTGCCCGACCCCTGCTGGCGGGCGCGCGGCCTCGGTGGAACGCCTCACCCAGAGAGAACTTCAGCGAGCGTTGCCTGCCAGACAGTTTGACGGACAGGGTTGCATCTTCTGAGCCGAACGCCTCGATGAGCTTCTCACTCCCGGCTTCCGGTTCCCTGACCCAGCTCACTCCGGGGTACTTCGACCTAAGCCAACGCCTGCCGCGCGGGCCGGCCGTCCTCTCAAGACGGACCACACCGCCGAGGTCCACGTCCGCACGTTCGACGTCGGGGTTCTTGCCCGGGACGTGCACTCGGTAGGTGCGCCGAGGCAGGTGCCGTAGCGGGTGCGAGGTCCCCCGGTAGAGAGTCAGTCCTGCGACGATCAGGGGAGAAGGCTGCAGGCCCTTGATGGTCAGTGAGCGCAGGTTCCTCTCAGGATTCGGGTTGGGCAGGGCGTAGACGAGCGGCTCGCCGCCTGCGTGCGCCACTCCGGTCTGGGCCTGCCCCCACCTCATGGACTGAGGGTAGTTCACAGGGTCGACCGCCCCCCACATCTTGAAGCCCTGGGCGAGCCAAGGCGGGCCGGGGCTCTCGACCATGGCCACTTCGAATCGCCCCCGCACGGGCTGCGCCTGAGTCGCCCCGTCACTGTAGGTCAGCACGTACTCGGCCACCACGAGCCCTTCAGAGGGATCTTCGCGTTCGATTTCGTCCGGGAGCTGGTGCCAGGCGTGAAGCAGGCAGATGAAGTTCGCTTTCCCGCTCAGCCTGATGGTCACGTCGGGCCTTCCCTCAGCCACCAGGATCACCCGGCGGCGCACTCCGGTGCCCATGCGGAACGGTATCCCCCAGGACTGCTCATTCGCTTCAGGGTAGCCCCGGATACGTTTGGCAAGGGAGTTCCACCAGTTGTCCTTCAGGCTCCTTGGAGGCCAGTTGAAGTACGTGCCGAGGTCAACGGCCCTGAACTTCGCCCCGAACCGTGTCGTTTTGCCTTTCGCCATTGCCCTACTCCCTTCGTTTGCGCTGAGATCCGTCGCATCGGCCGCCAGACGTTCTCAAGGTGCTCCTCGCAGCCGTGTTGCCGTGCTGACTGTAGCGGATCGAGGCTGACCGCGCCAGTCCCCCTCGTCCTGGTCAACCTCCGTCAGTACTGCGCGGTGGTGAAGTCAGAGGAATCCCCTTGCCACGTGGTTCCTCTCCGGCTAAACCCTACCGTGCCGGTAGTGAGACACCGTTCCACAACGATCTGGAGAAACGAGCATGACCGATACGAAACGGCTCTTCACGTTCACGCCGTCCAGCGACCCGGCTCGGGCGCAACTTCGAATCGATGCCCGCCAGCGGCGCGCAGACCGCCTCACGCCCTATATCACCGGAAAGTTCTGCGAACATCTCGGCTCGAACATCAACAACGGCATGCACGCCCAGATCCTCCGCAACCCCACCTTCGCCCACCATCCCTTCGGCGGCGGGGGCAGGCGGATTGACGGCGGAGCCAGGTTCCAGTGCGACGAGGAGAAAATCATCGGCGCGGTCAGGCACTTTGCTGAACGCTGGTTGCTTCCCGAGGGAGGCCTGGAGCAGATGCTCGAGGCCCGCTCCGACGGGCTTGCCTTTCCCTGGGTCCGCCAGGGCTCCCGAGACGAAGTCACTGTGAGCCCGGACGTCGGGCCTCACGGCGGCCGGAGCCAGCGGGTCGAGGTCGCGGGCGCCGGCCAGGGGGTGGCCCAGTGGGCGCACCTCCCGCTTCACCGCATCCGCACGTACGAGTTCCGGGTCGTTGCTCGATCCAACAGCCTCACCGGGCTCACAGTCGCTCTTTCCCTGGAGGGAGAAGCCAAAGCATGCACCGTGGCGGAGATCACGGGGGTGGCGAGAGAGTGGGGTACTTTCACTGGCACGCTGGCGCTGGACGAGTCGGCTCCGGACGACGCTATGTATCGGCTGAGCGTGACCGCCCGTGAGGCCGGGCAGTTCGTCCTCGGCGGGGTGCTCCTCTACCCCGCCGACCACGTGCACGGCGCTGACCCGGATGTGATCCGGTTCTTGAAGGAGTCGAGGCTGCCCATCCTTCGCTGGCCGGGCGGGAACTTCGTCAGTGGTTACCATTGGGAGGACGGTGTTGGTCCCGTGGATGCTCGCCCGACCAGACCCAACCCCGCCTGGGCCGGCGTCGAGCCCAACCTTTTCGGCACCGACGAGTTCATCGCTTTCTGTCGGGATGTGGGCTGCGAGCCACTCATCTGTCTCAATGCCGGTGACGGTACTCCTGAGGAGGCGGCGCGCTGGGTCGAGTACTGCAACGGGCCGGCAGATTCCAAGATGGGCGCGCTGCGTGCAAGTTATGGACACCCCGAGCCGCATGGCGTCCGCTACTGGGAGATCGGGAACGAGCTTACCGGCCACCACCAGATCAACTGGACTACACCGGCCGGCTACGCTGACCGGTATCGCGAGTTCGCCGAGGCCATGCTGGCTGTGGACCCCACCATACAACTCATTGCCTGCGGGGCGGTCGTCTGGCGAGGTCAGGCCTGGAACGGGGCCCTGCTACAGGAGGATGCTGACTTAGTCCGCTCTATCACTGACCACATCCTGGTTGGCGGCCATGCGGACCCGACCAGTGACCCGGTGGACATTTACCGGGACTTCATGGCCTTCCCGGCCTTCTACGAAGGCAAGCACGCAGGCCTTCGGGAGGCGATGCTGACCGCGGGCGTAGGAGAGCCGCGCCTTGCCATCACCGAGCTCCAACTCTTCGCTCGAGTAGGCCCGCTCGAAGAAGGAGGGTCTGCCCGTCTTACCCGGGAGAATCTGGTCCTGCCCGACACTATGGCTGAGGCCATCTACGACACGCTCGTTTACCATGCAGCGGTTCGTCTTGCGCCTTTCGTCGAGATGGTCACCCACTCGGCCACCGTGAACCACGGCGGGGGCCTGCGGAAAGTCAGGGAGCGTGTCTTTGCCAACCCCTGCCACTACTCGCAGGCCATGTTCGCTCCCTTCAACGAGGCCACACCCGTGGGGGTGCAACTCAGTTCGGGTTGCGAGAGGCTCCCTCGGGCCCTGCCCGACATCAACCGGGCTGCGGTTGAACTCGAAGAAGTCTCAACCATTGACGCTGTCGCTGCGGTCGGCACCGATGGGGCACTGCTCATCTCCGTCGTTCACAGAGGAGCGGTCGGCCCGGTGGAGCTGGCGGTTGATCTGGAGGGCTTCCGGCCGGGAGCGTCGGCGGAGGTCCAGACCCTTTCGGCCGACGTGCCCTGGGCAAGGAATACACTGGCTGAACCTGACTCAGTCGTACCTCAGGTGTCGCAGGCTCCCATCAGTGGCAGAACACTGTCGCTTCAAGTGCC
>CBDVDV010000269.1:0-3339 GCA_965372835.1 uncultured bacterium
AGCGGTCAGCCAATCTGGCTCCTGCACATGCTGGATGAGCCCACGTTGCTTGGCCGGGTTGCCAAAGTCGCAGGGCTGCGCGCAGGAGGCATCAGCGAGTCGACTGACGCCCGCGGAGCCACCTGGCAGACCGGACGCAGCCGGGGCTATCTGCTCTTCCTCTTGCCTCGCGACCGACGGATGCGCACAATAGGGGGCAAGGACTACGAGTTCTGGGTCCAGGCCACGGGCAAGAACCCTTGGCCCGCGAAAAGATCTCGTGACGGTCAGCCGGTGCCATCCTTCGACCTTGCTCAGGACGGTGAGAGTGTCGAACCGTACAGTAGGGAAGAACTTCGCCGGCTGGAAGTCGGCACCTGGAGGGTTGAAGTCTCGGCTGCTGGGTCCGCCGTACGGCGGATCACGGAGTTTGTCACCGTCCTGGCGGCGGGGCCGACCCACGGGGCTGAGCCTCGGGCTTCGTTGCGGGAGGACGCCGGGGCGCTCATCATCACCGTGCTCTGGGAGGAGCAGAAGTACCAGGTGATGTTTCAGCCCGATGGCGCAGCCTCCATCGTGGTGGAAGATGCACGTTCAGGGAAGACAGTGCGGCAGGGAATCGCAGGGAGCGAAGCGACCGGAGAGGTCGGAGACCCAACTGTGCCAGCGCAGTCGAACGCTCCCTCAAGTAGGGACTGAGTGTCTGGCCCCGCACCGGAAACGCTCGGCAAACCGACAAAGGAGCAACGGCCATGGGCAAACTCAAAGTAGGCGTGATGATCGAGTCTTTCAGGCTGGGCGTCAAGGGGGGCATCAGGAAGGCGGCTGAGTTGGGTGCGGACGGCTTCCAGATTTACGTCACCGGCGGAGAGATGGCTCCCTCAGAAATGGGCCAGAGCGCCCGCCGAGAGTTCCGTCACTTCGTCGATTCGCTGGGCCTCACCATCAGCGCCCTCTGCGGTGACCTGGGCCACGGCTACACGGATCCGGACAAACTGGACGAACTCATCAATAAGACCACACAGATATTGGACCTGTCAGCCGACCTGCGCGTCCCCATCGTCACCACCCACATCGGCGTCATCCCCGAAGACAGTTCCCACCCCGCCTGGGGCATTCTCACCGAGGCTCTCGAAGAACTGGGCGCCTACGCTGAGAAGGCGGGTAGCGTTTTCGCCACCGAAACCGGCCCCGAAGACCCGGCCCTCATGCGCCAGTTCCTCGACAGCCTGAACACGGAAGCCGTGCGCGTCAACTACGACCCGGCCAACCTGGTCATGCGCGGCTTCGACCACGTCAGGGGCGTCCGCGACCTAGCGCCCTACATCGTCCACACCCACGCCAAGGACGGCGTCAGGACACCAGAAGGCCAGGGCAAAGAAGTCCCTCTCGGAGAGGGCCAGGTGGACTGGCCGGCCTATCTGGGCGCCCTGGAAGAGGTCGGTTACGACGGCTTCTTCACCATCGAGCGGGAGGTGGGTGAGGACCCGGTGACCGACATCGCCAAGGCCGTCGAGTTCCTCCGGGGGTTCTAGCCCGGCAAGACTGCCGAGAGGACCAGGACATGAAGGAGAAGACAGCCAGGCTCTGGACTCCTCACGAACTGAGGTTCCGGGCTGGTACAGGCGGACGCGGGGGCTACTGGGGGACGGACCTCTGGGTGACCTTCGCGGGTCCCGGAGAGAAAAGCCACCGGGTGGCGGGGTTCTGGGCAGGGGGCCGGACGTGGAAGGTACGCTTTGCGCCTCCCGAAGTCGGCGGCTGGCGCTGGAGGAGCGAGTCCAACGACCTCGCCATGGACAGCGTCGAAGGCCGGTTCCAGTGCACCGAGCGCCGATCCAGGGTGCCCGTATGTAGGCACGGCCCCCTTCAGGTCTGCGAAGAGGGGCGGTACCTGGTCCACGCTGACGGCACACCTTTCTTCTGGTTAGCAGACACGGGCTGGTGTCTGCTGCAAGAGTTGGACGTCCCTCAGGCCCACGCTTACGCAGGCCTGCGCGCTGAGCAAGGTTTCTCGACGGTGCAGGTGGTGGGCATCATGGCCCGGCGGTTTGAAGGGTCGGACCGTGAAATCCGCCGGGGATGTCTGCTCCCCAATGCCCGGGGACACACAGCGTGCACGCTGACGGAGAAGGGGTTGGTGCCCAATCCCCACTTTTACAAGCACGTCGATGCGCTGCTCGGGGAACTTCAGAAAGCCGGTCTGCTCATTGCCATGCTGCCTCATTGGGGCTTTCTCGCCAATGCCTACCTGATGCTCCATCACGTACGAGGCTTCTTCCAGAGCGGGGACGTGCCCATCTTCTACCGGGAAGATGGCGCCCGCTACGCCCGCTACATCGGCGCCCGCTACGGCGCATTCCTTCCCGTGTGGGTGCTGGGGGGAGACGTTCGGGCGGAAACCAACCAGCAGTTGCAGTACTGGAGGACCGTAGCCCGGAGTCTCGACGAAGGCTCAGGGATGAGGCTCCTTCGGACCTATCACCCCCTCGGGCACTATTCCAGTTCCGAGTGGCTTCATGACGAGTCGTGGCTCGACTTCAACATGGTTCAGTCCGGACACAGCATCGACAACACCAACGCTTATTCGCTGACGGCTTCGGACTTTGAGCGCACCCCCACTAAGCCCGTCATCAACGGTGAGCCCTGCTACGAGAACATCGCACATCGTCTGAGCCCGTCCGAGCAGAAGCGGATCAACGCGCATCAAGTGCGAAAGGCTTTCTTCTGGTCAGTGCTCTCGGGGGCGGTCTCAGGCCACACCTACGGCGCCAACAACGGCTTCCAGTTCACGCCTGGGATGAAGTACTACGGCCTGGAGGTGGCTGATTGGTTTACCAACGTGCGCTCCTATCCCGGAGGCATCCAACTGGGCCGGATCGCTCAGTTCTGGCGAAGGCTTCAGTGGTGGACACTGAGCCCGACTCCAGACCTGACCCCCGCCGAGGAGAACCCGGCGAATGGCGCCCACGTGGTCGCGGCCCGGAGTCAGGACGGCCAACTGACGCTGGTGTACGTCCCCCTACCGGACGTATACCAGCCGGCGCTCGGTGCTTTGGCTGAGGGCAGGAACATCTACTGGTTTGACCCGCGCGCTGCTAAACTCTCCCCGGCCAGCGACCTCCGCGCACCGTCAAGCGAGGATTGGCTGTTTGTCGCAAGCAAGAAGGAACTGAGCGCGTAGCCGTGCTGTGCATACGGCCGCGTCTCGGCAGACAGGAGGGATGGCGATGGCGTTGAAAGTCATTCACGTGGGCTGCGGTGGCTTCGGACGACGGTGGGTGCAGGTACTGGGAGCAAAGCCACGGGTCAAGGTAGCAGCACTGGTCGACATCAACCGAAAAGTCCTGGAAGAAGCTG
>CBDVDV010000270.1:0-3308 GCA_965372835.1 uncultured bacterium
ACCATAAACCAGGAGTGTAGAGGAGAGTCAAGGTGCGGAACGGCCCCAAGCGCCCGAAAATCGGATGGCTGGTGAGCCGAGGCGCCGGATTATCGGACGGGCCGCCCCCGCGCCAGTGACGAACACTTGGGAGGTGGGAAATGAAAAAGGGCCTGCAAGCACGTTTGGGACTGTTCGCCGTCCTGGTCATGGTGGTGCTGGGCTGTGAGACGCTGGGAAGCATCATCACGCACCTGAGTCCGTCGCCGGATGGCCGACTGCTGGGGGTGCTCATTCAGGACCGCCTCTACTGCGTGGACCTGGGCAGCGGCGAGTGGCGCGAGTATGAGACTCCGCCCTTCACCGAACGGCGGCTCACATGGTCTCCGGAGAGCACGTCCATCGTTTTCGCCTCGGACACGCAGGGCTGGGACCTTTACCGGCTCGATCTGGAAGCTGGGACGGTGGAGACCCTGGCGCCCCACCCGGCCAAGGACTGCTGGCCGCTCTGCGGCCCCAGGGGTGAGTACATCTATTTCGTCTCCCACCGCGGCCTGAAACCGGACATCTGGAGACTGGAAGTGGCGACGGGAGCGTGTCAGCCCCTCACTGACGACGACTCAAGAGAGGAACTGCTCTCAGTTTCCAGGGACGGTCGGCTACTGGCCTTTGCTGCCTGTGGCCCATCGCCCTCCTCCCCGGGACGGAGTACGTCGAGCATATGGACGCTCACTCTCCAGACCGGCGAGCGCTCCTGCGCGGCGCGAAACCTCCAGGAGGTGACAGACCTGAGCCTCGCTCCCAACGGAAGGAGGCTGGCCGTCGCTTCTCAAAATGGTCTGTCCACCTTCGCTTTCGTCGATGGTCGTTGGCAAGAGGAGGAGGCGCTGGGACCGGCTGAAGCGTGCGCCTGGTCGCCCGATTCGACTTCACTGGTCTGGGTCCACGAAGGGAGGCTGTTCGGGAGGAAGGTAGGTGGCCGGGCGAAGACAAAGGAGATGTTCGAGGGCGCCGCGAACCTGGCCTCACCCGTTTGGACCACCGACGGTCGCTTCGCCCTGGCCGGACTGGCCCCGGTAGCGATGGGGTGTGGCGACCCAATAGTTATGGTTGAAGCAGGACGGCTGGACGGGAGTTCGTCGGCGCCTGAGCGCTGGTTGGTCCCACCGGAGGAGTGTTGGAACGTGGTGCGAGCCTTTTACGGAATGAATGAAAATCCCGCTGGGATGGTGCGGGCTTTCGAGGTGCAACTCGCTGAGGATCCCGAGCACCCGGAACGGGGATTCCTTGGTTCTGAGGTCTGTCGTGCTCACGCCCGCGCCGGCCGGCTGGCCGCCGCGCTCAAGAGACGCCGCGAGTTGGCCCTTGACAGCGTCTCAGAGGCTGAACTCCGAGCGGTGTATGGGATGGAGCACCTCCTTCCCCGAGACCTGTGGACTGCCCTTGAGTACTTCGAAAGGCTCGTTTCGCAGGCGTGCAGCGAGGAGGGTTCGGCAGAGGCACTCCAAACCTACAGCCTGGAGTTGCGGAAATGCCACCTGCTCGCTGCCGCTCGGCTGTTCAGGAAGCAGCGGTACACAGAGGCGCTGCGCTACTGTGAGCGAGCCAACGATTCTTTGGTCTCCGGCCACATGGCCCTGTTCTTCCTCGAGAACTTCGCCCTGGCCCGCGCCCACTTTGAGGAGTTTCAGCGCACGTACACGGCCGAGAACGCCAAAGAGGTTCTGGGCCACCTTGAGCGACTTCGACCGCGCGAGTTTAGGGGCCTCGCAGACACCGAGGTTTACCTCGACCGCCTCTTCGTCCTGCAGAACTGCCCGGACGGAGCGCTGCGCCATTACCTACGAGCCCACGAACACCTTCGGTCAGGTCGGCCGGACGAGGCGCGCAAAGAGATGCGATGGTTTGAGGCCTCGGTGCCTCATCTTGCCGGGCAGGAGGAGATGGCCCAGCAGTTGGCCCGGTTCGATGCAAGGGTGCAGAGCGCCAAGGCGCGGGTGGTTCTTGAGCGTGCTCTCCGGGATATTGAGCAGGTTCGCGCCAGCAAGGCCCTTCGGCGGCTCGATGAACTCGAAGGCCAGGAACTGAGCGGACACCTGGTGGCCCTTTTCGATGTCGTAATGGCGCTCGACCGCGCCGGCCGTACCGACGAGGCTAATGACTTTCTCGCGTCGATCCGACTCAGTGAGACGTGCAGTCAAGCCCTGTGGCGGGCCTGGGCCGAGCCCGGCGAGCGACCTTTCAAAGACACCTTCCTCGGCCATCTCCTGCTCTCCGTCGAACCTGAGGTCATTCTGAACTGCAAACTCGACGAGGTACCCCAGTGGATGGTTGAACGGGCGTCGGCGTTGGCTGAAACCCGTCGGCAGGCCGAGGACTATGAAGCCTGGCGTCTAATCGCCCGCGTGGCCGCGGCCAGGAACGTAGAGGGCCTTGAGGAACTCCTCAACTGGGCGCGCGAACAGGAAGAGAACGAACTGGCGTCGGAAGGAGACGTCGGGGAAGTTGAAGATGTCGTTGAGCCCGTCCTCCTTTTGCTCGGCAACTTGTACCAGAACCATGGTCAACTCGCCCGGGCGGTAGACCGCTACGCAGAACTGAGCTTTTCCCCCTGGCCGTCAGAGGCCGGCTCTGAGCCTGAGGAGTTGTTCCAGTGCCTGCGGGAAGAACTGAAGCGGGACCCCCTCTGCGTCAGACTTTGGATGGACGCCGAGCGAGCCCTGGGCCGCTCCAGGATACTTCGTGGTTGGCCCTTCAGGGACCAGATGTGCAGGCTTGGTCAGGACCCACGTTGGAAAGATCTGCCTGATAAACTGGAGGCACAGGCTCTCAGCAAGTACCGCACTCTCACCAGCGAACTCCTGGGCTCGCCACTGGCTTCCGCGGCGCTGTACCGGCTGGGTGAGTATGAGAAGGTGGTGCGCGAGCACCCGCCGACAGCGCCCTTCTGGGGGGATGCGCTCGATGAGTTCGTAGCGGGCTTCAGTCGGGACGGCACCTACTGGTTGGCGGCCAAAAAGTGCGAAGCGCTCAAGGAGCAACTTCCCGAAGGCGCTGCTTCCCGCCTGGACCGGGAGATCACTCGCCTGCTCGATGAGTGCCTGGGTCAATCCGAAGAAACAGAACAAGACGAAGTCGGTCAGGCGGTGTCCCCTGAGCCGGACGAATGAGAGGAGCAAAGGGAGCCCCGATCAGCCCCAGGCTGTCTTGACTCTGGGAGGCAGCAGTCATAGGATGCAGATGCTGTAGCTTCCGATGTCCGAGACGGGGGAGAGGGCCTCACTTCGGGGGTATGGCCCGGTGGATAGTGGCCGTAGGCGTCTGGGTGA
>CBDVDV010000271.1:0-3300 GCA_965372835.1 uncultured bacterium
ACGACCATCTGCAACAGAAAGATCCGGCACATCATCGAGCGGGAGATGGCGAAGAAAGATCTAACCTTTGCCGACATCGCCAAACGCCGACGGTGTGACGTCCGCACGGTGAGGGAGTTCTTCCGGGACATCGGCACCCGGCGGCACCGCATCCAAACGCTGAGGCAGTTCAGCCTTGCCCTGAAGAGGCCCGCTGACTGGCTGGTGCGTCTCCTGCAAGACAAGGGCTTCCGTCACTGAGCGCTCCGGCCCAATCTTGCCCCTTACGGGCCGCTTTGCCGGTGCCGGTCAAACCGCCACCCGCCCGCCGGCGGGTGGGAGTCAGCACTCCAGGAGAGTTTCGTAGTCGTTAGCCAGGGCTTCCAGCGAGTCGGCCCAGCCTTCGAGGTCGAGCAGTTCCTCGTCGATGACGAGGTAGCGCATGTCGGGCGTCCGGTTGGCAAAGTGGCGGGCGCGGTCGCGCCCGTGAACGAAAGCCTTTTCCGACGTGGACATGCCCTTGGGGAGTTGCATCTTTTCGTAGGTGGCAACCATCCGGCCGTAGACTTCCTCGCGCTCGGCGACCGTCGAGCGGGCCAGGGAGACGGCCTGACGCAGGAATCTCAGCGCCCTCGGCCGACTGGTGAAATGGCTCTGGTGGGCCTGGCCCAGAAGCTTCTCGATCTCAGCCAAGTTGAGGATGAGATTGCAGTTGTGACGACACAGGCCGGCGATGGCCAGGTAGAGTTCGAAGTCGAACTTGTTCCGGATGGGTCTGGTCAGGTTCTCATGAATGAGTTCGATCTCGCGTTCTACGATCTGGCTCTCCCGGCGCGCGTCTTTGATCCAGTCGGCGTACCGATTCTGCCAGTACTCGCTGTACTCCAGGTCTTCCCACCTGAGCAGATCAGGCAGGTGGACCTTACCCACGTCGCCGTAGTGCCAGACCTTCCGCTGGAAGGAGTCGTAGTAGAACCAGGCTGAGTCCTGCAGCCCACGGTAGAGACGCCAGAGGTCTTTGACCTCGGGGCCGAAGTAGGACCGCGCGAACTTGGCCTTCCACTCGTCGAACGTCGGCCCCCTCCCGGACCAGGCATACTCCGCAGCACAGATGAACCTGGGCATCCAGAGCGAGATGTGCACCCCCGAGTCGTCCCAGGAGGTGCAGATCATTCCGTCGGCCTGCCCGGAGCGGGCCGCGGCGCCGACGCCGCTGCGCGTCCGGGTGAGTGAGCCCGGATGGTCGCGGCTATGGTCCCGCCAGCGGGTCACCTGCTGGGCGGGTTGAAGGGGAAGGAAGAGCGGCTCGATGCCCGGGTTGGGTGCGTAGCAGAAGACCTCGTGACCCGCGTCTCTGAACTCCTGATACCTGCCCGCATCGCGCCAACCGGTAAAGACTCGGGGCTGCACCTTGGTGTGTTCGCCCCCGGACCGGCCACCCCAGGCCATCATCATCCGGCCTTTCTCCTTGAGGTGTTCCTGAACCCTCTTGAGAAAGATGTCCATCAGGCGCTCTCTGCCCTGCTCCTCGGCAATGGCCTTGCAGCCACACTCGACGCCCTGACCCAACTCGTAGGTCTCGTCGCAGCCGACGTGCAGGTACCGGACGCCCGGCGTGGCCTCGATGGCCTCGTCCCAGAGGTCGAAGAGGAGTTCGTAGGAGCCATCCTTGAGCGGGCAGAACTCCCAGTTGGAGTCTGCGATCTCGCGCAGGTGGCGCCACTTGGTGTGCTTGAGGATGTAACTGACATGGCCCAGCCCCTGCATGAGCGGCACCAACTGCACGTGATGCTGAGCAGCGAAGCGCGTGAACTCCTGCATCTCCGTCTTGGTGAAGGCGCCGGGCGCACCGACTTCGGGGTGGGATTCGTAGGCGAACTTGTCCTCCCACTCCCAGACCAGCGCGTTGACCTTGTAGTGGGCCAGGGTCCTGATGAGCCAGCGGACGTACTCGGCCTTGTCCTGGTGGTGCTTGGTGTCGTAGTGGATGGCTCGCCGGCGGATGTCGGGCCAGTCGCGGATGGAAATGCAGGGCACCTCCACAGCGCCCGTTGGCGACCGGTGAGCCAACTCTATGAGCGTCTGCACTCCATAGTACAGGCCGGGCTCGTCCACGCCTACCACCTCAACGCCTTTGGGCGTCACCGTGAGGACGTAGCCCTGCTCGGGCAGGTCGAGTCCGGGGTTCCTCTTCAGTTTGATGGTGCCGGTAGCGCCCTTCGCCGACTTCGGTTTGAGGCCAAAGCGGCTCTTCAATTCCTCCACGAGGAGCTTCGCAGCGAAGCGATCCGCCTTGGAAGGCTTTCCCGCAAGGGCGACGGTGACCCCCGCAGGCAGGGCGAGGGCTCCCTCAGCAAGTTCCGCCTCCTGGGGTTCGGGAATGATGGTGATACCGGAACGAAACAGTTCTGACGTCTGCGGGGACTCTGACATGGTCTGGACTCCTGCTTAGAACGTGGTCGTGATCTGCTGGCGCTGACCGGTCCGTGCTGCGACGTAGCCCTTCTCCATTATTTCAATGACGTGGCGGGCGTGCTCGGCCGTCACCTCGGGTTCGCGGCCTTCACGGATGCAGTCCACCAGGTGGAGGATGTCTGCGTAGACGTGGGATTCGGGGAGGTCACGGTGTGGGCCGAGGACGGTCTCGGGGCGCCTGTCGGCAGGCACGGGCGCGAACTTCTCCTTGTTTGAGCCATTGACGACCACGTTCCCCTCCACAACTTCGATGGCGCCCTCGCTCCCGTGCAGCCGAAGGCGACCCGCGT
The DNA here is from genome assembly GCA_965372835.1 of uncultured bacterium. Classification (GTDB taxonomy): domain Bacteria; phylum Planctomycetota; class DG-23; order CBDVDV01; family CBDVDV01; genus CBDVDV01. The sequence goes on from CBDVDV010000271.1 coordinate 2,745, forward strand.
CCGAGCCCCAGGTGAAGCCGGCGAAGACGATGCCGAAGCCCTTCTCACCGAAGTCCACGGTGAGGATGGTCATGTCGTCCATCTCGACGGTGATCTGCTTCCCCCTGTACTCCCGCTCGGCGAGACCGATGCCAGAGGAGCCGACGACAGCCTGGGCCGGGCCCAGGATGCCCGTCAGCGTGTGCAGGCAGTACACCCCCATGTCCAGCATGGGTCCGCCACCGGGCTTGTAGTACCAGGTCGGATCCACGTCGGTGAGCACGTCACCGGCCTTGCGGAAGCCTTCGTACTCGTGGCCGGCGAAGGACATCCCGCTGACGGCGAAGTAGGGCCGGCCGATGGCGCCGGCGTCGACCCACTCTTTAATGGTGCGGTGCATGGGGCGGAGCATCTGCCCGGGTGAGGCTACGATCTTCACCCCCGCTTTCCGGGCGGCTTCGATGAGTTGGTCGGCCTCGGTCACGGTGGTGGTCATGGCCTTGTTGAGGTGGACGTGTTTGCTGGCTGCCACCGCGGCCATGGCCTGCTCGAAGTGGACGCCGATGGGCGTGGCCAG
>CBDVDV010000272.1:0-3283 GCA_965372835.1 uncultured bacterium
TGGCACCGCTACAACGCCACGCTCCACATCGGCGAGGGGCTGAGCAGTTTCTTCGGCCTGACCTGCTTCGCCCCGCAGACCGTGCTGGCCCTCTACGTGGGACTGCTGACCACGAGCAAACTGCTCATCGCCCTGCCGGAGGCGCTGTTCATCTTTTCCTGGAGTTTCCCGCAACTGTTCTTCGCCTACTACATGCAACTGGCGCGACAGCGACGGGCGCTCACGGTGTGGACCAACGCGACAAACAGGATTCCGCTCCTGCTCATGGCCGTGAGTGCACTGCTGGTACCCCGGCTGGGGGTGCGCTTCGGGCTGGTGAGCCTCTTCCTGCTCATGGCCGTGAACGTGATCCCTGCGGGCATCGGCTCCATGGCCTGGCAGGGCCTCCTGGGCCGAATCATCGCGCCGGAGAAGCGGGGGCGGTTTTTCGGGCTCAAGCAAGCTACCGGGATGGCGGCGGCGGCGGCTTCTGCTTTCTCCATGGGCCGGCTGCTCGGTTGGCTGGGCGACAAGGGACCTCAAAACTACGCTGCGCCTTTCTTCATCGGATTCGCGCTCTTCACTTTCTCCTTGCTTCTCCTCAGCCGGTCAAGAGAGCCGTACTACCCGCGTGAGCGGGAACCGATGCGGGGCTACTGGCGCTACCTGCGCTGGGCCCTGGGGCTGATCAAGCGCGACCGCAACTTCGCCCGCTACCTCCTGGTGCGGGCGCTCCTGCCCTGTGCCTGGCTCTTTCCCGTGAGTCTGTACTCAGCCTACGCCCGCGAGGTCTTCCACGTCAGCCCCAGCACGGTCATCGCTTTCTTTACGCCCATGCTCTATGCCGGGCAAATCATGGTTGCCCCCCTGGCCGGCGTTCTCGGGGACCGCCTCGGTTTCAAGTCGCTGCTGGTGGTGGGCTCGGGGGCCATGGCCGCGTCGCTGGCGGTGGGGCTGACGCTTCCCTTCTGGGGAGGGGGGGTGGCTGTCGGCTTCGTCCTGGTGTACCTGCTGTTTGGGATGGGCTATGCTTCCAGCATGATCGGCAACTTCAACATCGTCATGGAGTTCGCTCACGTTGAGGATCGGCCGGCGTACATGGGACTGGCGGCCACGCTCGGGGCGCCCAGCATACTCCTGGTGCCCACGCTGGGAGGCTGGCTGGTGGACCAGACCGGCTACGTGCCGGTGATGGTCGCGGCGCTGGCCGTTGCCCTGGTGGTGGGCGTCATCGCCGCGTTCGGCTTCAGGGAGCCCCGCAAGGTGCACCCCGACCTCGAGGGCCTGGGACTCGCCCCGCGCTAAAGCGCTCACCTCCGGGGCACCGTTGCTGGCTCAGCAGCCGGGCGTTACCATTGCAAGCAGTTGTCTCTCACCTGATCCGGACACAGAGCAAGGAGCAGCGAATGACAGCACAGCCGATGACCATGGGCATCGTGGGCCTGGGGATGTGGGGTGAGAACCGGATGAAGAACGTCCTGTCCAAGGCCACCCAGGTGAAGGTGAAAAGTTGCTACCACTACAAACCCGAGAAGGCCAAGGCCTTCGCCGAGAAGTGGGACCTCCAGATTGCCCCCACCTACGAAGACATGCTCTCCGACCCCCAGATCGAAGGCGTCTTCGTCTTCACCGCCAACTACCTCCACCTGGAGCAGACCATCGCCGCCGCCGAGGCGGGTAAGCACGTCTACCTGACCAAGCCCATCGCCGACACCGTAGCCGAAGCCAAACAGATGTCCGTTGCGTGTGAGAAGGTCGGTGTCCTCTGTTACGTGGACCATGGCTGGAGTACCGGCGACACCACCTTCCGGATGAAGTGGGTGGTCGACCAGGGGCTCATCGGCGACGTCATCATGGCCGAGGCCCAGCAGTCCAGCGGCTGGGGCCTGAGGCTCAAGGGCGACGAATGGCGGGCCCAGGCCAAGACCTGCCCGGGTGGCGCCCTCATCCAGGTGGGCTGCTACAACACGGCCACCTTCCACCTCCTCTTCGGGCAGGCCAAACGGGTGACGGCCTTCAGCCGAAATGACTACACCCCTCACGACATCGAGGACGCGACCATGCTGCTGGTCGAGTACCCCAACGGCACCATCGCCTCGGTGGCCTCCGCTTATGCGGTCTCGGTCAACACCGCCTACTACCGGCTCTACGGCTCCAAGGGGAACCTGTTCCTGGGCCCGGGCTACCAGTCGAAGGAAATGCACGTCATCACCGCCGACACCTGGAAGTACCGCGTCCCCGAGATACCCGACGACGTCCGCGGACCGGACAAGTTGGACGAGTTCGTCCACTGCACCCGCACCGGTGCTACGCCCGTCAACAGCGCCGAACTGGCTACCCAGGCCGTGGCCGTGGTCAACGCCGCACTCCTCAGCGCGCAGGAAAGCCGACCCGTCGAACTGACCGAGATCGTGGGAGAGCAGTCGGGATAACTGTAGGGGCGCTGCTTACTGCGCCCGGTTTTCGGGCCCCTACGGGCTCCTGCCGGCAGCGGCCTTCGTGGGTGGCACACCTTGACCGTGTCAAGGTGTGCGCGAAGCGTGGGAAACGCCGGACGGGCGCGTGTGAGCACACCGAGTGTGCCGGAGAGATTAGCGATGCCTCGCGGTGACAAGTGGCCGTCTCGGTGGTGGTTCTGGAGTGTGCCCATCCTTGCCAACGTTTACCTGGCGCTGGCCTTCGCGGTTTTCTGGGCGGTGAGGAGCGGGGCATTCACGGGGGTTTTCACGGGGCGCCTCCGCATCTTCCTCCATAGCGTCGAGAGGGCTTTCTACGTGCCGGTCGGTCTCTTCGCCAGATGGCTGTTGGGTCCACTGATGGAGGTGCTCAACGTGGACGACGGGTTGCTGAGTCTGCCTGGGAACCTGGCCATTTTCATCGGCGCGTGGGAAGTCTGCGCCGTCGCCGGTGGGCTGGTGTGCTACGGTGCCGTGGCGCTCATCTGTGCCGTGGTGCCCGGTCAAGGCGGTAAAGGGAACCAAGGCGATGGCTCGCGGTGACAAGTGGCCGTCCAAATGGTGGTTCTGGGCCTTCCCAGCTCTTGCCAACGCCTACCTGCTACCGCTCGTCATGCTGGCGTTCCTGGTGAGCAGGTTCCCTTCCCCGTTACTGGACAGGTTTGAGGTGATTGCGGTCCCATTTCAGTTCTTCTTGGACAACATCGTTCAGCCGACGTTCGGCGAGTGGGGGTGGTTCGACCCTACGGACCTCCTGCTGGCCCTGGGGCTGTGGGAGTTCTGCGCAGCAGTGATGGGTCTGGTGTGCTACGGAGCGGTGGTCCTGGTCCATGCCATCGTGCCGGCGG
>CBDVDV010000273.1:0-3246 GCA_965372835.1 uncultured bacterium
GCGTACTCCCGGTACCAACTGGGGTCGGAGACCTGGGCCCAGCGGTGGGCATAGTTGTCCAGGAAGTCGGCCAACTCGGTGATGACGGTCTCAGCACCGTCGTAGGTGGGCCGGGCGCGGTGCCGTTTGACCACATCGCGCAGCACCCAGGGGTTGTCGATTATCATGCAGGGCCGAAGCAGGTTCTTGTGGTAGGGCTGCCGCTGACAGATGTCCCTGAAGAAACTGGAGCGGAGCACCTCGGTGAGCGACTTCTCCCTGATGTTGTCCACGGCGAAGTGAACGAAGACGCAGGGCTCACAGTCGCCCCTGGCGTTGACGTGGAAGTAGGAGGCGCCACCGGCGATGCAACTTCCGATGAGGGGGCCGTCGTTCCAGAAGTCGGCCACCACCATGGGGTACTCATAGCGAACCGCTTCCAGGCGGACCCGCCGATACTCCCGCTGCTCCGGTGTGGGCATCAGTTCCAGGTCAGGCTCTCGGCCCACGGGCATGTAGTTGAAGTACCAGCCCAGGAGGCAGCCCTGCCTGGCGTAGAAGTCGAGGAACTCGTCGCTGACAGCCAGTTCGTTGTTCTGCCTGGTCACCGTGCAGGAGAAGCCGAAGATGACACCCGCCTCCTTCAGCCGACGCATGGCGTCGGTGATGCGCTGGAAGACCCCCTTGCCCCGGCGGGCGTCGGTCTCGGCCTCGAAACCTTCGACACTGATGCAGGGGAGCACGTTGCCCAGTTCGGCCAGTTTGCCGACCAGGGCATCGTCGAAGAGCGTCCCGTTGGTGTAGACCTGGAAGTAGATGTCGTCGAACTCCTCGAAGACGTCCAGCATGGGTGGCCAGATGAAAGGCTCACCACCGGAAATGGTAATGAAGAAGATGCCGACGTCCCGGGCTTCGTTCAGGATCCTCCGGACCAGGTCGTGGCTGAGTTCGTCGTGGCCGCCATACTCGCTGGCGTAGCAGCCGTAGCAGCGGAGGTTGCAGCCAGTGGTGGGACTGATGACGAAGAAGTAAGGCGGGTAGAAGCCCTCGCGCTCAAAGAACGCCTCCCGTCGCTCCAACCCATAGAGCAGCGAGTTGACCAAGAAGTTCCCCGCCCCCTTGACCCGACACGCCGAACACGCCTCGCCCAGGGCCTGCTTGCCCCGAAGCAGCAGGCGCTCCATCAAGGCCCGACCCTCGGGGTAGGGAATGGTGTCCAGACGACTCTCGGCGAAGGAGAGGAGGGTTTCGTCACTGATGTGCGGAAGCATGCGCAGGACGCCTCGCAGCGCCTGCCTGACGGCGAACTCCTTGGCCTGCTTGGCGATGCCCATCGTGCGTCTCTCTCCGCACCACCGCATTCCCATCGACACCTTTGTGAAACTTACCTCTGCCCGGGCCCGGGCGCAATGCAAAATCAGGCCTTCTTTTCGATGAGGAATACGGATTAACCCCGAACCCGCCCTCGGCTGCTACCCGTCAGCGGAGGGGTTCGCCGAGAACCGCCCGGGCCGGGCAGGCCTGGCACAGCGGTCGTGGTCGGCAGCAGCGCTTGCCCAGTTCCACCAGCAGTGCGTGATACTCGTTGAAGAGTCGCACCTCCCGGGGTAGCGACGATTCAAACAGGGCCTTGGTGTCTTCATAGGTGGCCCGCTCGTCGATGAGTCCGTGGCGGCGGAGCGCTCGGCGGGTGTAGGCATCGACGACGAAGGTGGGCTTTTCGAGCGCATAGAGGAGGACAGAGTCTGCGGTTTCGGGCCCGATGCCCGGAACGCCGAGGAGTTCCTTGCGTAGCCTAGCGAGCGAGCGCCGACGAAGCCCTTTCAAGTCGCCGTCGGCGCTGTCGATGAGCCAGTCGAGGAGGGCCTTGAGTCTGCGGGCTTTGACCTTATAGAAGCCCGAGGGCCGGACCAGCGCCGCCAGTTCCTCTTCGCTCAGGCGGTGGAGGGCGTGAGGGCGGAGGAGGTCGCGCTCCTTGAGGTTGTCGATGGCCCGCTCGACGTTCTTCCAGTTGGTGTTCTGGGTGAGCACTGCCCCCACCATCACCTCGAACGCCGACTCCCCCGGCCACCAGCGCTGCGGCCCAAACTCCTCCAGCAACACCTGGTACAGCCGATAAAGCAACCTTGGCCGTGATGTCTGGAATTGGGTCACGCTCGGGGGTCCGTTACCACGCTTTAGTGGCGCTCGGCGCTGGCCCAGCATCCTTGGCCCCAACAATTCGAGCCACGAAAGAGAGGATTAGCCCAAAGATGGAACCCATCCCTGCCATCGCCGCTCCCGGCAAGCCGATCAGGTGGAGCGCGAAAGCCAGGCGTTCCGGCTTCCAGTAAATGTAGAGACAGGTCTCCATTACGCTCGTGCTGTCCTCGAAGCACACCATGGGGTATAGCGCCCAGCGGAAGTTCTCGTCCTCCAGAAGGTCCGGTGCGGGCTGGCCACTGATGCCGTGGGAAATGCGCGGGTAGACCGCTCGGCCGGCGAACCGCCACGCAGCGTTGATCAGGACTTCCCCCGGCGCGGCAAGGCCACGGTGGGCCCTCTCTACCACAGTGGACAAGGGTTGCACACGGCGCATCGGGCCATATTGCCGTTCGCCGATCTCCTCCAACGCCCGCATCCCAAAGACGTACGCCACCCACACGACGAACCCGATCACCGCTCCCTTCCACCCCCACGACCGCTTCATGGCTGCACCCCCTCTTGCTTCCCTCCCGGAGGTGGTGCTGCGTCCTCGGGTATGAAGCGCATGAGAAGTCGTACGAGCACGGTGATGACAGCGACCAGAATGAAGGCGGCAAGGGCGAAATGCGCGCCCGGCAGCAGAAAAACATAGAGAAGAACCTCACCCGGAGAGAGGCGAACCCAGGCGGGCGGCCATACGCTGATGATGCTGGCCAGGTACGTCGTCCAGCCCCCTTTGGGCACCAGCACGACCATGTGCCCGCCTAAGAGCCCTGTCCGACCGCCTGAGTGATAATAATGACGAAGAATTAGCATCTCCACCTGTTCGTGGTGCTCTTCCGGATCGGCCGGTGGTCTCGGCACTCGGCAGTAGGGAGCCACTCGCCACAGACCATTGACAGCAGAAGCCAAGAGCCCGGCCAACGTCCTCGATTGTCGTACGTTGAGAAGATTGGCCGCCGGCGACCAGTACGTCGGCACCGTGAAGCGCGGTGCGACCTGAGCCCTGTAGGTGGGCGCACCGATGACCAAACCGACCACGAAAAAGCAGAACCCAACCCACAGCACAAAAACCGCAGCAGC
>CBDVDV010000274.1:0-3241 GCA_965372835.1 uncultured bacterium
ATGATCGCTCTCTTGCTGATGACCACTACGCCATTCTCGGTCACGTGGAAGCGCTCGCGGTCCTGGTCCAGGTCGTAGCCGATGACGCTGTTCGGCGGGACGTGCACCTGCTCATCGATGATAGCCCGACGAATGCGACAATAGCGGCCGATGTCCACCCCCTCGAAAAGCACCGAGTCTTCCACGTGGGCGTAACTGTGAACGAAGACGCCCGGAGCCAGCACACAGCGGAGTACCCGGCCGCCACTGATGATGCAGCCCTGGGAGACGACAGAATCGTGGGCCTCGCCCCGGCGGGCCCTCGTGCCTTCGTCGGCGAAGACGAACTTGGCCGGCGGGTACTGGGGCTGAAACGTACGAATGGGCCATTTCTCGTCGTACAGGTTGAAGAGCGGGTCGACGGCCACCAGGTCCATATTGGCCCGCCAGTAGGCGTCCAGGGTGCCGACATCACGCCAGTACAGCGCTTCCTTCTTGTTCTCGTCGACGAAGTGGTAGGCATAGACCCGATGATCGTGAATGAGTTTGGGGATGATGTCGCGACCGAAGTCGTGGCTGCTGGAGGGGTCTTCGGCGTCGGCGTACAGTTGCTCCAGGAGCACGTCGGTGGAGAAGACGTAAATGCCCATGGAGGCCAGGGCGTGCGCCGGGTCCCCCGGTATGGTCTCCGGGTGGACGGGTTTCTCCTGAAAATCGACCACCCGGTTGTCGGTATCCACGGCCATGATGCCGAAGTTCTGGGCGTCACCCGTGCCCACGGACACCGCGGAGATGGTCAGGTCGGCCCGCTTCCGCCGGTGAAAGTTGACCATGTAGGAGTAGTTCATCTTGTAGATGTGGTCACCGGCCAGGATGAGCACGTAGTCGGCGTTTTCCTGTTCGATGCTGTGGATGTTTTGGAGGATGGCGTCGGCGGTTCCCTGGTACCACTGGTCTTCGCCCAGGCGCTGTTGTGGCGGCAACTGGTCGATGTACTCGCTCAGCCAACGGCTGAGCAGGCTCCAGCCTTCACGCAGGTGGCGGTCCAGCGACAGTGACTTATACTGAGTCAGCACCAGGACCTTTCGAATGTTGGAGTTGATGCAGTTGCTCAGGGTGAAGTCAATGACACGACAGACCCCACCGAAGGGCACCGCCGCCTTGGCCCGGTCCTGGGTCAGTGGCAGGAGCCTCTCACCTCTGCCCCCGGCCAGCACCATCGCCAGCACACTCTTCATGGCTTTGTCCTCCCCCCGCGGTCGTCTCCAGCACCGAGGCTCAGCCTGCCTGCGAGCCCAACGCCGGGGACTGTACCGCCCGCCAATCCGCCAAATCTACCTCCGGGAAAATCCGGTCCCGTTCGACAAGCATCTCCAATAGCGCTCGGTCCGCCGGGCTCAGCGGCTCCGCTCGCAGCAGCCTCTCGGCCACGGCGGCCAGGGCCTGGAAGTCTTCGAAGTGCATGGTGAACCGGTTCTCAGCGTAGTCCCGGGCGCTCCAGGTGCTAATCAGGAACTGCCAATCGGAACTCTGCAGCAGCAAGAGTTCCCGCACCAGTTGGGCCAGCACCTCGGCCAACTCACCAGCAGGCTCGGCCGGAGCCCCCTCCAGAATGGCAGCCAGCCGATCTTCAGCCTCGTAGATGTGCCGCCAGGTCCATTCCGTCCACTCGTTCAGCCACACCCAGTGGAAGCCCCCCTGCCCCCACGACCCCTCAGGCAGTCTCACCAACTCCACCGGTGGCGCTACCTCCAGATACTCACGACACGTAATCAGCTGCACCACCTCATCCTGGGCCACCCGCTTGAGCACATGGTAGAGCCACTCCGTCCCCTCAAACCACCAATGGCCCAGGAGTTCGGCGTCGTAGGGAGCGCACACAACCGGCAACTCCTGCTTCTCGGCCTGCTCGCAGACCACCCCTCGCAGCACGTCCACAAAGTGGTCGGCCTGCTCGCGTAGCCGCTCGGGCACCCGCTCCGGTTCGTAGGGGGCCTTGGCCCCCAGGTCGCTCTGGTTCCCGGTCACCCGCCAGTACCGCAAGCCCCCCGGGAAGTGCTTCTTGTGGAACTCCAGGTACCAGGAATCCCCGGGGTAGCCGTGCTCCCCGCTCCATACCTGAATGGCGGTGCGCGTGTCGCGAGCCAGGACGGCGACGGCCTTGCTGGCCTCTCCCGTACTGCTGGTAAGATAGGCCCGGTAAACGGTCCGCTCAGTAGGCTCCCGCACCACCCCCTGCTGCGACTGCTCCCACAGCCGTCTCAGGGCCTCGAAACGGTCGATGTAGACTCCCAGGGCCTCGCCCCCAGCCAGCAGGTGACTGTCCACGATGAAGTAGCGAAGCCCGGCCTCGGCCACAAACTCCTCCACCCCCTTGCGCAGTTCGGGCTCGCGGCCGCCCCCCCCAACCGGCCGTCCCCACTCGTAGCGCGGCCGGTAGGCACACTCGGGCAGCCAGATGCCCGCCGGCTCACGGCCGAAATGCCGCCGGTAGGAAGCCACTCCCAGACGCACCTGGCCCTGCACCGACGTGTCCCGACTGAGAAGGGGAAGGTAGCCGTGGGTGGCCGAGGAGGTCATGATCTCGATGTGTCCCTCGTCCTGCAGTTGCCGGAACGCTCCGACCACATCGCTGTTATAGCGCTCGGTGAAGTCCCGTTCGATGTCCTCGTAGTAACGCCACCAGAAATGGGCCAGGTCGGCCAACCGATTCTCCCCCCGGCGGGTGAACTCGGCCTCGTCGTCCTGGGCGACCGCCTGCTTCAGATGTAGGTAGGAGACGAACTCCTGACGAAACCGATCGTCAGCCAACTGCTCGGCCAGGATGGGGGTGATGCCGACCGTGACCCGCGGCGACAGACCTTCCCCGATGAGCCTACGGAAAACGTTCAGCAGGGGAATGTAGGTCTCGGCGGCGGCCTCCACCAGCCAGTCGGTGCCGTGGGGCCAGTTGCCGTGGGAAAGGACGTAGGGCAGGTGCGCGTGCAACACAAGGGCGAAATACCCACGAGGGCTACGGGCCATCGAGGCTCCCTCACCGGTGGTTCGGCAGGTTCAGCCGTCGTAGCCGAGGCTACTGTGGCGAAGTCGGCCTCACTGCTCTGAGCACGGTCGAAGGTAACTCACAGCCGGCCCTTGGCCGGCCGGGGCAGAATAAAACACCCCCGCTCTGCTCTATCTCCGCGTCTCCCCAGACCCCACATGGCGGTCTGAGTCACGAACAGGTTGGGGGTAACCAGCGGCGCAGTTGCCTCCTGCACCT
>CBDVDV010000275.1:0-3208 GCA_965372835.1 uncultured bacterium
ACCTCATTCTCAAGGACAGGGAGAGAATGCAGCCACGGGCCGGCCGCCTGGACCTATTGCTTGAGGATGCCGACAGCAGCCGACGGTACGAGGTGGAACTCCAGCTGGGTACCACTGACGAGAGCCACATCATCCGCACCATCGAGTATTGGGATATCGAGCGGAAGCGGTACCCCCAGTATGACCACTGTGCCGTGATTGTCGCCGAGGACATCACGGGCCGCTTCCTGAATGTCATAAGCTTGTTCAACGGCACCATACCCATCATCGCAGTGCAGATGAAGGCTCTGAAGCTCGGCGATCAGATCGCGCTGGTCTTCACTACCGTTCTGGACGAGATGACGCTGGGATTGGACGACGAAGAATCTGCCGATGCCACCGACAGAGCATACTGGGAAACGACGCGGGGGACCCCTCAGACGGTCGCGTTGGCTGATGGCCTGCTCAGCCTGATCCGCCAGTTCGCGCCGGGCCTGGAACTGAAATACAACAAGTTCTACATCGGCCTGGCAAAGGGGGGGCAGCCGAGCAACTTCGTCATCTTCAGGGCCAGGAAGAACTACCTTCGACTTGAGCCCAGACTGAGGCAGTCCGACGAGGTGCAGGCCATGCTGACCGAGGCAGGCCTTGAACTTATGGACTATGATGCGCGGTGGCGCAGGTACCGAATCCGCCTCGGCAAGGGCGATGTTGAGCAGCACAATGAGCTGCTGACGAAACTCATGCAGATGGCGTACGAAGCTGCCGGATAGACCGCGCTCGCCGCTCGGCATGCGTGGCAGCCTTCCATGGGTTCCCCTGGTAGGTACATGATTGGGGGGCCTACTGGCCTCCCGAGGGCTCACGTTGGGCTTGAGCACAGCCGCTCGAATGGGAGCGGCTCGAATCGAGACGGGCCTGTCGGATAGTCAAGCGATTTGAGCTCGGCGGCTACCGAGACGGTGAGGCGAGATGGCCCGAAATCCACGAACTGCCTATCTCCCTCTTCACTTCGTTGAGGAGCTCCTCACGAAGCGCCCTTCTTTGCTCGGGAGGCCAGGCCACCTTTCCGGGCGAAGAGGGAGGAGATGTTGTGCGTGGGGCCAGCGGAGTCGTCGGAGTAGATGACTTCGAAGTCGCTGAAGAACTTGCGCAGTTCGCCGAGGGCCACCAAGTGCTTGGGAGTGAAGCCAGCCGCCACCTTGGAATGGTTGATGTTGTAGGTGCGGTAGGCCATGAGGCCGCCCGGCTTCAGCGCTGCTTTGAGTGTGGGGATGAGCTCCCGATCCAGGTAGAAGAAGACCAGCACCAAGTCGTAGGTTTCCGCCGGGAACGGGTAGGCATGCAAATCGGCTTGAATGATGTTGACGGGGAGCCCGAGCCGCGCAACTTCCTGTCTCAGATGGTCCAGGGCTTCGCCGCTGACGTCGATAGCGTCCACCTCGTAGCCGAGGTGAGCTACACAGAGCGTGTTCTGTCCTTTCCCACAGGCGACCTCCAGCGCTCGGCCGCCGGTCAGCAGGCTCCGGTGCTGGACCAGGAGCGGCGATGGGTCCATCTTCGGCCGCATCACCCCCGACCGGTAAAAGCGGTCCCACGCTTCCTCAGCCGTTGCCACGATACAGGCTCCACACGCCGGGCCAGCAGGGCGGCAAACTGACTGCCTCAGCCCGACGGGTCACTGTGCCAGGTCGCACTGTCGGTCTTCCGCCGACCTGGCGAGCTCGGGGCGGGGCCGTCAAGCCACCCCCATGCTACCGCCCGCCGCCGGATCTGGAACTCAGGCGTTCGGGAGCAGCAGACCCTTGACGTAGCCGTCGGCGCCCGTGCGGGCCATCTCGAAGCCCTCGGTGACGTTGTCGAGCGTGAACCGGTGCGTGAGGATGCGGTCAAGTGCGAACAGCCCGCTTCGGAGCCCTTGCAGCCCTCGGCGCAGGTCCTCGTCAAAGTCCTGCGAATAGGCGGGGTGGACGAAGGCCACGTCTGCACCTTTGAGCATGAGCGGCCACAGATTGTACTGGGCCGGCTGGATGTGGCTACCCGGCACCAGCAGCCTGGCCCGCGAATAACGAACGATATGCGACGCCAGCTCGAACCCCACCGGTTTGCCAGTAAACTCAATGATGATGTCCGCGCCTTTGCCCCCGGTTATGTCCATGATGGCCTGCTCAGCGTCCGCCTCTCGGGGGTTGACGGTGTCCGTGGCGCCGAGACCGCCGCCAGCGCCAGGCGCTCCGGCAGAACGTCCACCGCCGTGACGGTCACAGCGCAGCTCCGCACCAGGCAGCTCAGGAGCATGAGCCCCATGGCCCCGCAGCCTATGAGCACCACGTGGTCGCCCAACTCCGGGTTGGCGGCCCGCGCCACGTTGACCACGCACGCCAGTGGCTCCCCCAGCGCGTGCTCCAGAGGAACGTCGTCGGGCACCGGTATCAGCCTGTCCAGCGGCGCCACAGCGTGGGTCGCAAAAGCGAACTCGAAGGCGCCCGTCACCCAGTCGCCAGGCCGGCACTGCGCATCCGGCGGGTTGGTCTCCACGACCACACCCGAAGCTTCGTGGCCCAGCACCATGGGCAGCACGGCGTCGGGGTCGTGCCCATCGTATTTGTGAAGGTCCGTCATGCAGTAGCCGCAGGCTGCTATCTCCAGCAGCGCCTGGCCCGGATCGGGCTCAAGATCACGCTCAACAATGTCGATCCGCTGCGGCTCGACCAGCCTTGCCTCTCTGATCCTCACGATGGCCTCCGGGCCTTGAGCGAGACTGTCCTGCCCGATGGTGACGACCGCCGCCATCCTACCGCCCGGCAGCCGTGTGTCAAGGGCGGAAGGCGAGCTTGCCCTTGACCTCGCGAAGTGGGGTCGTATCACGCCTCCGGGGACTTGCTGGACACTCAGCCCCTGGCGCAAAGGCGCTGTCGTCCACCCGCATCCTTCAGCGCACGACCGCACACACGTGATACGCGGACAGGAGCCACCCATGAAGGGATGGGGCGCCAAGCCTGACAGACGCTGCCGCGGCGAGGCTCCCGGCTCCCGGCTCTGCAAAAGCTCTTATCCGCCACCTTGCCTGAGACACCTAACGGCAGTAGGAGAAGGGGCCCAGAGCGTCCCAGGAACGACGGGAAGAAAAAAGCGAACATTTTCGCCAAATTCCCCTTGACAGGTCCTGAGAGCGTGCTATCAATTAGGGCGAACGTCTTCGCCATCGCCTAAGAGGAGGAACCCATGG
>CBDVDV010000276.1:0-3191 GCA_965372835.1 uncultured bacterium
ATGGAACTATTCGGAATCATCAGCAAGCCGGGCTTGGGGCAGTATTGCCGCGGCTGTCGGTTGGACTACCTCACGAAGGGACCCTGTGATTCTGCTGGCTTTCCTCGCCATGTCCTGTACATCCTCTTCCTGCCGCTGACCCTCGAACAGGCGCAAAAAGAGCGCCGGCTCAACTCTTGCCGGCGCTCTTGCTTCAGCCACTCCACGTAAGCGGGCGATCACCCGGACTCAGTCGGCACCATGGCCACGAAGGGCCTACCAGCGCCCTCGCCCTGGCGATGGCCGCTGTCTGGCCCTCTTAGCGAGGCTGGCACCCCCCCCCTTAGTTATTACCGAGCCGTTGAAGCTGAGCGTGAGCACCGGCCCGCCGGCGAACTCCACCTGTCCCTGGATGTCGGCCCCGCCGCTGGCGTTTTTGTACTTCCCGGTCCCGCCAGTAAAGGTCATGTAGCCGCCCACGAGAATGACACCCTCAAAGGGCTCAGGAGTTTGAAACCAGCCCTCGTAGGTGCCCTGCAAGACATTGTTTCCGCCGAAGTGGAGGCTAAAGACGCCAGACACGAGGGAGGGATCCCCACCGCCAATAACATCGCTGGAACCCTGGAAGGACCCCAACGTATCGATGTTCCCCTGCACGTCAAGGAAATCGGGTTGGCCACCAGCAGGGTAGGTGCCCGTCGCGGTCCCCACGAACGGCTCCGTCGCGGCATAGGCGGGAGTGGACCACGCTACGGCCAAAGTCACGACAGCAGCGAACAGAAACGGCATCGCGCGACGCATGACAAAGCCCTCCATAACCATGTCTCCCTTTCCACAGGTTATTCTGCAAATCCTATGCCTCCGCTTGGCCGATGAGCGATACGCTCACAAGCCCTTATTCTGCAAGGGATTACGTCATATCAAACGCGCGGCAAGATACACAAACCTGCAGCAGGTTGACGAAATCTGTCACTTTTCTCTTCAAAGGTGACGTTCATACGTTCCGGGCGGCCGTCACGGATGACGACGGGAACCGGTGGCGGGTCGAGGCAAAAGCCGAGGTGGGCAAGAGAGAGCATCGACCGCTCGTCCTGAGACAGTGCTCACCCCATCAGTCGAAGGGCGATGACATTCTCTCCGAGCAGGAGGCTGTCGGTCCTCCGGCACCAGCACAAGCCATTTATTAAAGGAAGGCCTCGTGCGCTTGGTTAGAATGCCGAAGGGGAGACCGGCGGTCACGGCCGTGGGTGTCGTCGGTGGTGGGGTGTGCGCGAGCGCTCCCGATTGCCGGCAGTTCGAGGGGTCTGAGCCGGTGTTGAGCGCGGGGCGGAAGTCGGGGCGCCCGTAGGAGAGATACGGAATGACCGCTGCCTCAGAGAAGGCTGCTCTGACGTTTGGCATCATCGGCGCCGGGAATCGACGAACAGGAACGGCACGGGGCGACCAACTTGCCCGGATGCTGCCCGTAGTCGGCAGCCGGGTGACCGCCTTTTACGACCTCGTGGAGGAGAATGCCCGGCGGGCTGCTGCAGGCTTCGACGGGGCCTGCACCTTCACCGATCTGGAAGCCTTCTTGGACTCGGGCATCGATGCCTGCGTCATCTGCTCTCCCGTGGGCTGCCACGTGGAGCAGGCGATCCCGTGCCTCGAGCGTGACATCCACGTGTTCAGTGAAGTGCCCGCAGCCGGCACCCTCGAGGACGCGCGCAGACTGGTGGAGGCAGCCAGCCGAAGTTCAGCCCACTACATGCTGGCTGAGAACTACCGCTACTACGACGAGATAGAGTTGGTGAAGCGGATGGTCGAGGCCGGCCGGTTCGGGCAGGTGTACTTCGCCGAAGGCGCCTACATCCACGACTGCAAGTTCCTCTGGCGCAACGAGGATGGCTCACTCACCTGGCGTGGCGAAGGCTTCGCCAACGTCTACTGCACGCACAGCCTGGGTCCCCTCCTCTACATTCTCGAGGACCGGGTCACGAGCGTCTCCTGCCTAGCGAACCCAAGCGAACTCTACGACCCAGAAATCCACTGGCAGGGCAACCACCTCATGCTCATGCGCACCGAGAAGGAGCGGACCGTGTTAGTCCGCGTCGACCACCTCTCCTCCCGCGAGTGGGACGTGTACTATTCGCTGCAGGGGAACCGTGGCGCCTACAAGGGCGACCGCTTCTTCCCCTTCGTTCACAACTCCGCTGTCTGGCTTGCCGACGAGCACGAGACGTGCAAATGGCAACGGCTTTGGGACCATGCCGAGCAGTACATCCCTGACCGACTGCGCGAGACCGAGCGCCTGGGCGAAAAAGCCAAGCAGGGCGGTCACGGCAACACCGAATACTGGATGCTCAAAGACTTCCTCGAGAGCGTCCAGAAAGGGACCGCGTCTCCCATCGACGTGCACGTCGCCATGGACTACACCGTACCGGGCATCGTTGCCGCTCAGTCGGCTGAGCAAGAGGGGACAACGCTCCCCGTGCCCGACTCCAGGGACTGGGCGGAATAGACCACACCAACCCGTAGGCAGGTGATCAACTGGGGGACAAGATGAGTGAGTTCGGTGACCTGGAGGCGAGGCTCGACAGTTACGGTCCCTTTCCGCCAAGGCGTCGGCGGATCATCCTCTTCGGCTGCGGTCAAGACCACGAAGACCACGGCCCGGCGCTCCCCAGTACCTGCGACACGCTCTTCTCACAAGCCTTTTGCTCCGGGGTCGCCCTCAGGACGGGCATTCGCTACATCGCCCACGTTCCCTTCTCCACGGACCACGCCGAAAGTGCCAGGCACTTCTCCCCCGTGTTCATCCCCGAGCCTGAATGGTTCGAGAAGACCTGCGACTATTGCGCAGCGATCGTGAGCCGAATGTCACCCAGACCCGAGGGCATCGTCATCTTCACCCCCTGGCACGGAATGCATCCTATGGAAGCCAACCTGGACGAGTTCGCCGAGCGCCTGGCCGCGCCCGTGCGCCAGATCGGCGATGCGGTAGTCGATGCCACCTGGCGGCTCCAGGAGCATGAGTACGCCAAGTCTCCGTTGAAAGACTTGGTCCGGGAGGGGCTGGGAAAGCGCTACTTCCAGCACGCTGGGTTCTTCGACTACTGCGTGGCCGAGGCCCTGGGCCACCTGGACCGACCCAAACTCGAAGCCCTGCGAGCCGACATGGAGCGCGACCTGGAAGGCACCCTCAGGAAGCATCCGGGCGTCGCCGACCTCGC
>CBDVDV010000277.1:0-3171 GCA_965372835.1 uncultured bacterium
GGTCCTCGGCCACGGGGCAACTGGCTGCGATGGCTTTGGTGTCGTAGCCGAGTTGCCTCATGATGGAGAACTTGTAGAGCGGGGCGAAGTGAGGGATGTGGACGACGCCGCGCTCCTCCAGGAGTTTCTTGAAGGTCTGAACGTTACCGCCCGCCTCCTCGGGGTCAACCTGAAGCAAGTACAGGTGCCAGGTGCTCTTGGTCGTCTTGGTGTCCATCGGTGGAGTGACCAGGCCGGGGACCTTCTGGAAGCGGCGGGTGAGGTAGTTGGCCGCGGCCCGGCGACGAGCGATGATTCGGCGGATGCGCTTCATCTGGCTCAGCAGTGCCACCGCCTGAATCTCGGTGGGCGAATGGTTCCCTGGGGCCACGTAGCCCCTCTTGCCCTTCAGGGCGGTGACATCGTAGAGCCAGGTGGGGATGGACCGAGAGGGGTCCAGCCCGACGAAGCGGGCCATGCTCAACTGCTTCCCGAAAGCAGCTCGGTTGGTGACCAGAATGCCTCCCTCGCCCAGGGCGTTGATGTTCTTGACCTCGTGGAAACTGAAGGCGCCGAAATCCCCTATGGTGCCCGCCATTCGTCCCCGGTAGAGGGCACCAAAAGCGTGGGCTGCGTCCTCGATGACGGTGATATTGTGCCGGCGGGCCAACCTCATAATTGGGGCCATGTCCGTAGGGTAGCCGCCGATGTGCACGGGGAAGATGACTTTGGTTCGTCGGGTGATCTTGCGGGCCACGTCGGCCGGGTCCATGTTGAGGGTGCGCGGGTCCAGGTCGGCCAGGACCACCTTGGCTCCGATCCCCAGCGGATACAGTATGGTGGAGATAAAGGTGATGGCCGGTGCGATGACCTCATCCCCGGGGGCCAGCCCGGCGAACTTGTAGCCAATTTCGAAGCCGGCAGTGGCATTGGTCAGGAAGAGGGCGTACTTGCATTTCAGGAAGCGCTTGACGGCGTCTTCCAGCCGGCCGACGGCGCTGCCCAGCGTAAGTTTGGCGGCCCGACCGCCTGCGCGGCCCAGCCTTTCCAGGTCGGCCACCACCCGCTGGAACGCGACGTCGTACTTCCGCCGACCGGCCGCGGGCGGGGGGATGAGCAGTTGCAGCATGGCCACGATGTCCTCCGTGCGGACGGTCTCCCCCACGGCCGCCCAGGGGACCCGGGCCTCACCAGTACCATAACGGAAATCGGCAGCGGGTCTGCGAGCCATCTTTCACCTCCTCAAGGTCGGATGGGAATCCTCCTGCCCTCGGCTGCGCTTCGATAGGCAGCCAGGGCCACCTCCAGCACCTCCCTCCCCGAGGCTATCGTGTTGAGGGTAGGCGCCTCGCCCTCCAGGATGCACCGGGAGAGGTAGTCCACTTCGGCTGCGTACATGTTAACGGGCTCGGCGCTGATGCCAAGGGCGTTTCGTTCTCCTATGTCGCCGGGCTGCTCGGCCTCGTAGTCGGCCTGCTGGGAGAGGTAGGCGGTCATGGTGCCCGTGCCGTCCTGGCCGATGGTGCCCTCGGCCAGGACCGATCCGCGGGAACCGTAGACCTCGAGCCGGCCGAAGGAAGCCTGGTCGGGGATGCTGAAGAAGCAGTCTACGGTGGCGTGGGTGCCACTGGCGAACTCCAAGAGCGTGGTGGAGGAATCCTCGACCTCGTAGCCATGGACCTGGGTGCTGACCAGGGCGCGGACCGAGCGGACCGGGCCCACCAGCCCCATCATCAGGTCGTAGATGTGAGTGGCCATATCCATGAGGGCGCCTCCGCCGCCCCGCTGCTTCTGCTGTCGCCAGGCCCCCTCGATGGGTGGGTACCAGCACGAAAGTTGTCCGCGCATGCTCACCACCTGACCCAGGGCGCCGCTTCCGACCAGTTCGAACAGTCTCCGGTGCAGGCTGTGAAACCTCATCATGTAGCCCTCGGTGGCGAAGACGCCGGCCTCGGCGAGGGCAGCGATCATGCGGTCGGCCTCGTCCAGGTCCCGAGCCAACGGCTTTTCCACCAGGACGTGCTTGCCTGAGCGGGCCGCGGCGATGGTCTGCTGGCAGTGCACGTCGACCGGGGTGGCGATGTAGACCGCCTGCACGTCGGGGCACTGTAGGAGCGCTTCCGCGCTGTCAAAGCCGGGCACGCCGTACTTCCCGCTCAGCGCCTGGGTGCGCTCGGGGTCGATGTCCATGAGGGCTACCAGCCTAACGTGCTCGCATTCGGCCATCGCCGGCATGGTACGCCGATCGGCGATGCCTCCAGCACCGATGACACCCCAGCCAATACTCTCGCCCATCGTTACTGCCTCCATCGAATCCGAAAAACGTGGCCCCCGTCGGAGTGAGGGAAATAGGCGACTGTGGCTCTATCCCTACTCGTCCGGCCGGAGGGCGCTTTCGATCTGGCGGACAATGCCGGCCAGCCCCTGGGCCGCTGCTTCGACCATCTGTTTGCCGACCTGGGCCGAGGCCCCCGCCGGGTCGCCCATCACCCCCACCTCGATGTCGCTCCGCTGGGAGATGTGGGGCACCTCGAAGGGAGAGTCTGTGAGTCGGGTTTCCTGCTGGTAGGCGTCGGGGTCTCTGGCCAGCAGTTCGGCTACCTCCGGTTTGTCGCGCACGATGCGCTCCGTGTGCACCAGGTGAGGGGCGATGTGGAGCATGAGGGAGGTCTCCCCAAAGGCGGCGTGGTAGTCGCCGTCGCGGACGTAACCGGGTCCCTCCCGCCCTAACTCCCAGGTGCGGACAAAGAGCAGCACGCGGTCCGTGAACTGCGGGTTCCGCCTAAAGAAGACCTTGACCTCCTGCTCAAGCACGGCTACGTTTTCGCTTCCCCCGTGTCCCAGCAACAACACCACGGCCCGGAAGCCCTGCTTGTAGAAGGAACGCACCACCTCCAGCACGTACTGGGAGACCACCGCCGGGTCCACGTCGACCGTCCCGGGGAGTTCGCCGCCGGAAAAGGAGTAGGGAACGCCCGCAGCCACCACGCACCGGGTCAGTTCCGCCGTCCGCCGGGCCACCTCCTGAGCCACGAAAAAGTCCGTCCCGGTAGGCAGGTGGTAGCCGTGCTGCTCGACACAGCCCACGGGAAGGAGCACCACCCACCCCTCCTCGGCGGCCCGGCCCACCTCCACCACCGTCATCTCCGTCCATCGAGTGCCTTCGGTCATGCGTGTCGCCTCTCCGCGGAA
>CBDVDV010000278.1:0-3166 GCA_965372835.1 uncultured bacterium
GCCGCCACCGGCGCAACTGAGATGATGACCTTTCGCATCGCAGTCTCCTCCAGGCTTGCGCGTTGTGCTCGGTCAGAGTTCAATCTCCGGGATGTTCTTTAGGATCCAGTCTCGGGCCTGCTCGCAGATCTCGTAAGGGGTCCGAGGGGAGTCCGGCGGCTCCTCGATCTCGATGCCGGCGACAAGGACCTGGCCCACCGCCTTGGCCTTGGTCTCGGCTCCGGGGGCGATGGCGCTCACGTAGCGCTGGAATGGCACCTTGGCGGTGCCCGGGATGTCGTTGGTGTGGACGAAGGTGTCGTTGTCGTTGAGGTGCAGATGGATGGTCTTTGGGGCGATGCGCTTCAGGTCTTCTACACCGTCGCGAGCCAGGGCCACGTGGCCGAGGTCGATGTTGGCCAGGGCGTTGGGCCGATCAACGTCGGCGAGAAACCGTTCCATCTGAGCGATGGTCTGCACCAATCCGCAGGTCCGCCATTCCAGTTCGAAGGTCAGGAAAAGACCGGTGTCCGCGCACAGGTCAGCGAGCCGTTGGCTGAAGCGTACCGCGTTTCCCCAGGTCTTCTCGTTGGGCACGTCGATCATCTTGTCCCCGGGCTTGAAGAGGACCTGACCGATGCCGAGCACCTGGGCGAACTCGACGACGGCCTCGGCGTACTCCCAGACGGCCTCCCGTTCCTTTCTGTCCGCAGCGGCGATGTTGGCCGCGGGGTCGACGGCCAGGAGGCTTGAGCCGACGAGACCCAGGTCGTCCATCACGACCTTCACGTCGCGCTTCTCGCTTTGGCTGAGTTCGCGCGGGTCGCCATGGAGGCAGCCCGGAACGTCGACGTAGCGGATGCCCAGGTCGGCTATCTCCCTGAGCGCAGTCGCCAGGTCCTGGGCGGCGAGGGCCCAGGCGTAGGTGCCACATCCGAGTTTCATACGTCAGCCTTCCGTGGGTCCGGTGCTTACTTTGCCATGACGCAGGAGCGGACGTAGTCCAGGATGTCGAAGGCGTCTTTGTCGTTCATCATTTCGAAGACCGTGGCATCGTCGATGGAATCGACCGCGTCGAGGAGCACGTCCATCCACTCGAAGGTCTTCTCCATGATGCGAATGGGGTCGTGGCGCTGCGGGAAGACGTCGGCGGTGAGCCAGCCGGCGTAGCCCACTTTCTTGAGATAGAGGAAGAACTCGAGGTAGTCCCAGTAGTTGACCGTCCCGGGCACCAGGTCCCAGTCCCAGTTCCGGTAGTTGTCGTTGACGTGGACGTAGAACAGTCTCCCCGTCGCTCCCAGGAACGCCGCCGAGTCGGCGGGGATCTCCTGGCACTGAAGCGCGTGGCCGACGTCGAGCGTAACCCCAACGTTCTCTTCCCCCACCCGCGCGCAGAAGTAAGCCATCTTGCCAGCGTTGTTGAGCAGGCAGTGGACCCGGGGTTCGGAGGCCTTGTACTCCAGGCTGACGCGCACGTCGTCGCGGTAATCAGCGGCTTCGCTGATGCCCTCCAGGGTGTGGTTGAAGGCGCGGACGTAGTCGAGTTCGAAGGGGTAGTCGGCGCCGTCGTTCAGCAGGGCGGTGGTCACCAGGTTACAGCCCAGTTCGGCGGCAGCGTCCATGGCCGCCTTGAGATACCGGACGGCCTCCTTCCTGACGGCGGGGTCAGGGCTGCTGAAGGAACCGAAGCGCCATTTCTGCTCGGCCTTGACGTTGAGGTTGACCGCAGCTACGCCGAGGTTGCGCTCGGCCAGCATCTGCTTGAGGGCGACGGGGTCCTCGAAGTTCTGCGGGTAGACCACCTCCACGCCCGAGCAGCCCTTGATGCGGGCGGCTAAGTCCAGCATCTCCTCCATCTGGCGGGCGGGCTGATAGACGATGAACCGGTCGCGCAGCGCGCCGAGAAAACCGGTGATGGTTGCATACTTTCGTTCCATCTTTCTACCTCCCATTGGTCGAAGCCCCGGGGATGCCCTGTTGAAAGTCGGCGCTCAGCGCTTTTCGCGCCTACTGGGAATCCGGACGATGTCGGGATCGGAGAACTTGTCCTCTGCGTCCGTGGCCTGCGTGGAAAGGCTGTACAGCACCGCGCCTTCGGCCCCGGCCTGAAGCCAGTGCTTCGTCCCCGGTTCGAAGGTTATCTGGTCGCAGGGCTTCATGACCACCTCGTGCCGACAGGTGTAGCAGTGCCCCTTGCCCTCCGGTATGGCGGCGTAGCGGAGCGTGTCGTCTCCGGCGGCCAGGCAGTACGCTAGGCCCGCGACGACCCGGATGGTTTCTTCCTTGCCCGGGTCGTCGCCTCGTGGGGGATGCCAGTGTTCGGGCAAGGTCTGAGTGGGAAAGAGAACGATGACCTTGGCGCTGACCCGTTTGCTGTTGAAGAAGGTGAGAATCTGTGCGCCCTCGCGCCGCAGGTTCCCCAGCCCGAAATCAGCCACCTCAATCGCCGCAGCCTCAGCATCGGTAATCGTGATGCCCGATTTCCGAATCACCTCAGCAGCCTCCCGCCGAGCGGCTTCGGTTTCGGTCCCGGTGTTCATGGGGGCTGTCCGCTTCTGAGTCAAAGACTGGACCCTGCGCCGACGCTCTTGAGAGCGTGCGCGGAGTCCGATAGCGCCACAGCGGCACCAGCCGTGTAGGATACGCAACTCTGTGAGGCGGTCAACGGGATTTCAAGTTTGACTCATCCCCAGTTTTGATAACTCGTTTAGTAGCAGAGAGTTCAGTTGTCAGGGGTGGCCCACCTTGGCAGAGCCAAGGTGGGTGCGTAGGGGCGCCGCTCGCTGCGCCCTGGCCCCTGGGCGGGGCAAGCCCCGCCCCTACGCCGGGGCTTCGCCCACACCTTGAGCCTGCTCAAGGTGTGCCACCCAAGGACCCGCGAAACTGGGGATGGATCAAGATTTCAAGTGAGTTGATTGGAGGCCAGGGAGAGCCGACTTCGCCATAGCTCGACGGACAGGAATGTCCGTCCTACCTGCTGGAGGTCAGGCATTCCTGCCTGACAATCGTGTATGGCTACGACGCCTGAACTGGCCTGTTCTCGGCTGCGACGTTCTTGAGGGGAATCCCGAAGCCGGGGAGGTCCGGTACCACCATGTTGCCGTCGGCCATTTCGTAGTTAGAGTAATCCACCCCGGAGGTCTCGCCGGGGATGCCCTCAACGATGACGACGTTCCCGACCCCGGCG
>CBDVDV010000279.1:0-3143 GCA_965372835.1 uncultured bacterium
AGTTGGTCCTCGCCGAAGCAGGCGCGGGCGAAGTTCTCGACGTAGCGGGTGCGGGCGCCCTTGCGAGCGGGCGCTTCCCGGTGCTCCCAGGCGTTGCTCTCGACGGTGAATATGGACATGGCGGGCTTCTCGGCCCAGGGCGCGGCGAGGGCGATCTGTCCTTTGGTGCCGAAGATGCGCAGGGGCGCGCGGCCCTCGCGACCGGCTGCTGCCGACGTGGCCGACTGAATAATGCCCAGGGCCCCGTTGCTGTAGCGAACAAGCACGGCGATGGTGTCTTCCACCTCGACGGGATGGACGAAGGTGTCGCACTCGGCATAGACCCGCTGGGCCTCCAGCCCGGTCAGGTAGCGCACCAGGTCGATGGGGTGGACTGAGTTCATGATGAGCACGCCCCCACCGGCCTTGTCCTTGTGGGCGCGCCAGTCGGTGGCCCGGGCCTTGCCGCTGACGCCCTGCGACCAGTAAGAGGGACGCTTGAGGTGCATGTCGTTGATTTCGACGTAGATGACCTCACCGATCTCACCGGCTTCGATGGCGGCCTTGGCCAGTTCACTGTGGCTAGCGAATCGCGACACGAAGCAGACCGAGAGAGTGCGGTCGTGCTTGGCCGCCTCGCGTATCATCTGCTCGGCGTCGTCCAGCCGGGTGGCGATGGGCTTCTCCACCATGACGTGCTTACCCGCCTGGAGGGCTTGCACGGCAAGCGGGGCGTGCAGATGGTGAGGGGCACAGACGTACACCGCATCGACATCGGCCGAGGCCAGCAACTGGTCGACCTCTGTCGTGGTGGGGCAGTCGTACTGGCCGCCGAGGTCTGAGGCTGCTTCCGGGTTGACGTCCATGGCGTAGGTCATGCGCGCGTTCTCGGCCTCGGCCACTGCTCGCGCCTGGGAGTGAGAAATCTCACCGCACCCGATAAAGCCTACTCCCAGGACAGTGTCCGAGCCGTTCGTCGCCTTCTCTGTCACGGTTTCATTCCTCCGTGTTCGACGCTTCTTGCTCAACGATGGCTACCAACTCAGCCAGTTCCGCGATAGTCCAGTCGCCTCGCGCCCTATCGACGCGCCTGCGGGTGACGAGGACCTTGTCCGCCGAAGCCTGCGGGCGAAGGAGGACGGTCCGCATCCCCGCCCTCTTGGCTCCCTGGATGTCGTGTTTGAGGCTGTCGCCGACGAACATCGCCTCGGCTGCTGACACCCGCAGCATCTTGAGCGCCTGGCCGAAGATGCTCTGCGCGGGCTTGGGCCGACCAAAATAGGACGAGAAAAGGCAGAACTCCAGGTGCTCCGTCAGCCCGAAGCGGGCCAGGTCCTCCTCAAGGAGGTACCCGGGCCAGGCCGTGTTGCTCACCGTAGCCAGACGCAGCCCCATCCCCGAGAGGCGCTCCAGCACCTCCCGGGCGCCGGGCACCGGCCGTAAGGTCTCCCCGAAGGGCCGGTAGTAGC
Source organism: uncultured bacterium (assembly GCA_965372835.1). Lineage (GTDB taxonomy): Bacteria > Planctomycetota > DG-23 > CBDVDV01 > CBDVDV01 > CBDVDV01. The sequence goes on from CBDVDV010000279.1 coordinate 1,449, forward strand.
ATTCGGTGAGGTCGTAGACCTCCTCGGGCGGGACCTCCACCCCCATCCGGGCCAGCGTCCGGAGCACCACTTGCTGGGCCCGGAGTTCCCGTCCCCGCAGCCACGCCCACAGCCGAGCCCACCAGAGGGCGCGCCAGTGCCGCCGGGCAAACTCCTCGAAGTCAGGGAGGTCCTTCCCGCGCTCACGCAGCCAGTCGTAGGCCCGCCGACACCCCTCGGCAAGCAGCCGTCGACCCGGAGGCGGGCCCTCAGGTACAAAGTCCAGGAGCGTGCCACCGATGTCAAAGAGGACAGCCTTGAGATGCGCTTCCGGTCTCGCCGATCCAGGCCCAACCTCAGCCACGGCTACACTTCCAGTTCGACCCGCCGACCCAGCAGTTTACGGTACCGCCGACGGACCGGGGCCACGTACTCACGGAGGAAGGCCCGGGTCTGCTCCGGAGCCAGCCCCACGTGTTTGCGGGCATCCAGGAGCCCCTTCAAGGGGACCCGGGCGAAGGCCGGGTCGGCTCCCAGGCGGTCGAAGAGGTCGTTGGGTCGGCCGGCCTTGACCTGGGCCAGGGCGGCGTGGGCGTGGTGACGGAGTTTTTCGTGGAGTTCCTGGCGGTCGCCCCCGGCTCGGACCGCAACCATCAGCACCCGCTCGCAGGCGATGAAGGGGAGTTCCCTGCGGACGTGGTCTCGGATGACCTCCCGGTTCACCACCAAGCCGCCGGCAACGTTCTGATAAAGCCTGAGGATACCGTCAGCAGCCAGGAAGGCCTGTGGTAACGTCAGCCGACGGTTGGCCGAGTCATCGAGCGTACGCTCCAGCCATTGCTCGGCGGCGGTGACCGCAGCGCTCTGGCTGAGGGCGATGACGAAGCGGGCCAGGGCCGTCATCCGCTCGGCCCGCATGGGGTTGCGCTTGTAAGGCATGGCCGAGGAGCCGACCTGCTTCGCCTCGAAGGGTTCCTCCACCTCGCGCAAGTGGGCTAACAGTCGCACGTCGGTAGCGAACTTCTGAGCGCTCTGGGCCACGCCGGACAGCGCCGCGAGCACCGCACTATCCACCTTGCGGGGGTAGGTCTGCCCGGTGACGGGGTAGACCGCGCGGAAGCCCATCTTCCGGGCCACCATCCGTTCCAGTTTGAGCACCTTGCGGGCATCGCCACGAAAGAGTTCCAGGAAACTGGCCTGAGTGCCCGTGGCTCCCTTGGCGCCCCGGAAGCGGAGGTCCCCTAACAGCGACTCAACCGCCCCCAGGTCCATCAGCAGGTCCTGAAGCCAGAGCGTGGCCCGCTTGCCCACCGTGGTCAGTTGCGCGGGCTGGAAGTGGGTGAAGCCCAGCGCCGGGACCGACCGGTATCGGCGAGCGAACTTCCCCAGTGCATCGATCACGTTGATGAGCCCAGCCTGCACCAGCCCCAGCGCCTCCCGCATCTGGATGAGTTCCGAGTTGTCGGTGACGAAGCAACTGGTCGCCCCCACGTGGATGATGCCCCGGGCCGAGGGGCACTGGTCGCCGAAAGCGCGCACGTGGGCCATCACGTCGTGACGGAGTCGGCGCTCGTATCGGCGGGCCGAGGCGTAGTTGACGTCATCCAGATGTCGGCCCATCTCGGCCAGTTGCTTCTTGCTGACGCGCAGTCCCAGGTCGCGTTCAGCCTCGGCCAAGGCAAGCCAGAGGCGCCGCCAGAGCCGGTACTTGCGCTC
>CBDVDV010000280.1:0-3125 GCA_965372835.1 uncultured bacterium
TCCTCGCTGTCGCCGTGCTTCTTCACATACTCCCGACTGAACTCCTTGAACTCATCAAGAGTCACCGCCCGACCGCGCAGGGCCGACAGGTACACAGCCCCGCACATGGCGATGATCTCGGCCCCGAAATGGACGTCGACGTCGGGCGGCGTCCCTGTGCGCACACAATCGATGAAGGTGCCGATCTCGTTGAGGAAGGATATGCTCTCCCCCGGGAACTCGCGCAGAGGCAAGACCGTCTGGCCCCCGTCCCACCGGGTGATGGCGAACTGGGTCTTGTCACCGCCGTCGATGAAGCCTTCGGTCCCTTCGATGCGGAGGAAGCCACCACCGCCGCCGTCTTTCCTGAGTTCCCTGGGGCCGATGTGTCCACCTACGTACGAGGTCTCCATGAACACCGTCAGCCAGGCCCCGGTGTCCGGGTCCTCGAACAACACCTTGAACACCGCGTTGTCATCGACCTCCAGGTAGACGGGCTCGCCTTCCAGCACGCGGTGTGGGAAACGGACCCCGACGCTGACGGCCTCGACCTTCACGGGCCTGAGGTGCGTCCCCAGCACGTACCAGGTGCCGGCCAGGCCGTGCGAGCCATAGTCCATCAGACAGCCGCCGCCGTTGTCCAGGGCGCTGGCCTGGGCCTTGAGCACGGTGGTGGAGTCGAGCCGGGAGCCCCGGATAATCCACAGGCTCTGGGGTCTGCCGATGACGCCCTGGCGGAGCAGGTCGTGCAGCGTGTGGTATCCGGGGTCGAAGACGTTGTCGTCATTGAGTTGGCAGAAGACCTCCGGCTTCGCCGCAAAGGCCCTCGCGGCCCGGTCGGCTTCGATCCAGGTGCGGGCCATGGGCTTCTCGAGCATGGAGTGGACGCCCTTCTCCAGGGCGGCCGTGGCCACGGCCGTCCGGCCCCGAGCGTGGGTGCACACGTCCACCACGTCGACCTCACTTAGCAGCTCGTCGAGCGTTCCGTAGCAGCGCAGTTCGGCAATGTTCCCGTTGGCTATCTCGGCCCATTGCGGATGCTCCGACGCATACTCGCGCAGCATGTCGGCATACTTGTCGCGGGCCTGCTCGGCCCGGGCCGGGTCGATGTCGAAGAAGCCCACCAGACGGGCCTTGGCCAGCAACTGCGGGTACACCCTCAGGTGCGCCCATTGAAAGATCCGTCCGGTACCGACACCACCAACTCGGACCACGTCTTTTGTGCGCTTCATGTCTCGCCCAATCCTTGCCTTCCTTGGAACCGTGCCGCTGACCAGGTGGAGACTTTGCCAGGGCGGCCCGGTCCGGTTCTCAGTCGATGGCTACCGCGTCCCGCTCCCCTCCTGTGCGGGCACCATGGGGCCGATGTAACGCTTGGCCAGGACGATGCTGTCGATCCAGAAGGCCCGGGTCGTGCCCGGCTCGGGTGGCTTGTGGCTGTAGGTGGCCTGCATGATGTTGTTGATGACCATATTCTCGGCCTTCCGCCAGAGCATCCCGGTCTGTTCGATGACCAGTTCGCCGTCGATCCAGAGGCGCTGCTCACCGTTGGACTTGCCGATGTCGTTGAGTTTGGTCATGAATTCGTAGCAGACCCACTCCTCTTCGGGGATGGCGGGCTTGATGCCCCGGTTGGGCTGGACGTTGTCGCCGTAGCCCCCCTTCTGACCGGGGAAGTAGGTGTAGAGTATGACGTTGGTCCAGGGCGGGCCCGTGTGCTTCTTCCAGTCGGGTGAGCCGACGCCGGTTCCGCTGCAGAACCAGTCGTAGCCCGTGGGCCGGTTGCCGGCGCCGGTGCCGTAGCGTTCGCCGCGCTGGTGGCCGTGCAGTTGCATGATCTTCTGGTTGGCCCAGTTGCCGTCTTCTGAGAGCCGGTAGTAGTAGCGCAGGTAGGCCACTTCGGAGCCGTCCCACCAGTGGTGCATCCAGCCGGCCGCGTCTTTACCGGCCTCGTGGGTGAAGAGGAGCTTGAGCGACCTCCTGCCCGAGTGGACGATGCGCGGGTCCGTCTCCATCGTGCCGTACTTCCGATGGGCCTCGGAGCGTTCCTGCCACCTCTCGTCCCAGCCGTCCTCCTCGAACCCCTCGACGAGGAGAACGTCCTCGTCCTTCTCAATCCCCACGTCCCCCGGGTATTTTGAGGCGATGCCCTGTTCCACCTCGGCCCCGCCCGCCGACCACGCACTTGCCGACAGCGCTGCCCCGGCCAACGCCACAAGAATCAACATGCGGAGCATTGGATCTCCTTCCCAACCTTCGAGCGGTTTTTCCTTTGGCTTTTCCCTCAGTCCCCCAGGCCGATCCTTTGGATGTACCCATACCCGGGCTCCAGGCTCAGGGGTCGGCCTGAGGCCTGAAAGACGGCTTCTTCCTCGCCACACACGGCCCGGTAGTTGCCCGACTCCTCCAGCACAAACCAGGCCCGGCCCTCCGGGTCCGTCATCACCCCCACCGCACTGGTGGACTGGCCTGCTTCAGGCAGTATGAACACGTACTCGCCGGCAACAGGTTTTCCATCTCTGGTGACCGTCACGATGACTTCGGGGACCCGGACTCTTGCAGGCCCCGGTTTGCTGTTGGCCTTTTCGGCCACGGCGCGGTAGCCGGGCTCCTCCTGCCACTCGCCCCTGAAGACAGGTCTGGAGGGATCGCACCAGTTGGGGTGACGGTACTCAGGGAAGGTCTTTTTGTGCCCGCGCAGAAAGAGGTTCTGCCTGCGTTGTCCGACCCCAGAAAGACTCGGCCAGGTGATGGTGAAATCTCTGGGGAAGGGAGGCAGGTTCCCCCGGTAGCCGCCGACGTCGAAAGTGCACCCGCCCGCTACGCCCATGTCGTAGGTCATCTCCATAGCCCGAGGTCGGCCGCTCTGGCTCCAGTACTCACCGATCCAGAGCGGGTACTTCCGGTCGCCCCGCCGCTTGAGCTGCGCTTCGATGTCGGCGATCCCTCTGCTGTAGTCCGGCTCCTCGCCTTGCCAGCCAGGGAAGCCGAACATCAGCACCTCGCGGTCGCTCTCAGGGGTATGGTATCTCACCACCGGCCGCGACGGGTCCTCTTCGAGGATGAGGGCCTTGAGGTCGGCGTTGACGGAGGCGTTGTTACAGCCGGCGGACCAGATGACGATGGACGGATGATTTCGGTTCCGC
>CBDVDV010000281.1:0-3089 GCA_965372835.1 uncultured bacterium
CAAGCCCAAGGCCGGCTCCCTCCCACCCGTGCTCTGCGGAGTCGAGGTCGTACTCCTCGAAGAACTTTCTACCGCCAGCGCTCAATGACCGTGCGTTCCGATCGCACCGCTCAACTCCCCTGAGTTTGAATGAGGGTAGGTCTGCCGACCCAACGGGCAAAACGCCCGACGGCAAACATCTGTCGCAAGGGCAAGGCGCACTGCTGGTCTCTTCTTTTTGGAACCGAATCCAGGCTCGCGCGGACCCTGACGAGCTTCAGCGCGGCCGCGGAACGAATGCTGAGGTTTTTCGGTAAAAGTGCTTGACAGGGCACGGGGGAGTTGCATTAAGATGCTCAAAACGTTGGCCGAGATGGAGCGTCCCGCAAGCGGCGTCCAAAGCCGTGAGGCCGACCATGGTCATCCCGAACAGGTTGTTGTCACCGAAGAGGGGGCTGTTCTGCACCGGGCGAATGCTCCGCGCGCACTGGCATTCGCTGCCTCTGGCCTCATTCCTTCATTTCTCTCCTACCTCGTAGCGGTTCGGGGTTTGGCCTAAGTCGGAACCTGCGACTTGGCGCGTGAGTGTCGGCGTTCGGGCTGATGCTCTGTGCGCTGAGCCGGAAGGGGAGGGCTGAGTCTCATCTCGGGACACCTGCCATGGCTACCCTGAAGCCCGTCTTGCCACTGGGCGCGGAGCCGCTGTGTGGCGTGTGCGCGCGTTGCACGCCCGCCGAAGCTCCCGGAGCCCTCATAGTTTCGTTCCCCTCATACCTCGTGGCGGTTCAGGGCTTGGGCTAAGTCGGAACCTGAGGCTCGGCCCGTGCGGGTCGGTGCCTGAGCAGAGGCCCGACGTGTTGAGCCACAGGTGAGGGCTCGGTCCACACAGGCGTGGTCTCTGTAGGTAAGGAGGCACTGCGTGCACGCCGTCCCCGCGCCCGGACCGTGCGACGAGAGCAGTTGCTCCGAAGCAGATCTGGTGGAACGGGCCAGGACCGACCCGGAAGCCTTCGGCCTGCTCTACGAGCGCCACTACCAGAGGATCCTTAACTACCTCTATCGCCGGACGCTCGACGTCACCGTTGCCGAGGAACTCACCTCCAATACGTTCTTCCAGGCCCTCGACGGCTTGCCCAGGTATCGCTACCGTGCGCCATTCCGGGCCTGGCTCTACCGTATCGCCACCACCGAGATCAGCATGTACTGGCGTTCCCGGCGCCGACGCCGGGCGCTCCAGGAAGGGGCGCGCTGGGAAGCGGAGCTGGGGCGCGTCCACTTCGAACCGCCGGAAGTTGAAGCCGAGGAAGAACTCAGGGAGAAGATGCGTCAGTACGCCCGGCTGCACGAGTCACTCAAGGCTCTCCCGGAGAAGTACCAGACGGTCCTGGTCCTGCGATACTTTGAGGGATTGCCCATTGGTGAGGTGGCTCAGGTGGTCGGCAAGAGGACGGGCACGGTCAGGTCGCTCATTCACCGAGGTCGGAAAAAACTCAGACGCCTGATGGGCAAAAAAGGTGCAACGTTTCCCTGAGTTCTGCACTGTCAACTACGGAAGGAGCAGTCGCACCGTGAGTCCGACCGACAACATCGAGCGTTTGCTGGCTGGAACACCGACACCGGGGGTGGTGGCGGGTCCGCACCGTCTGCTCCTCAAACGCCAACTCTTCAGTCCCCGCCAGGCAGCCGATGCCCGCGTTCCTCTGCTGAGGTGGAGGCCGGTGCTGGCGTGGGCCGCGTGCGCCGCTCTCGTGTTCTTGGTGGCGAGAGTTGCCGTTTGGGGTTGGGTCCGGGGGCTTTCTATTGAGCGGGCAACCCCCTACCAGACGTTAACGCTGCCCGATGGCGGCATCATTTTCTCCAGTGACCCCGATTACAGCGTGGCCAAGGCCGTCAAGCACTACCAGGAGGCTGGGGAGCTCATCAGGCAAGGGAAACAGGAACTGGTCAGGACAATAGATCTCGATAAGGACGGGGCCGTTCTCGTTTATCAGGTCGTCCTGTCCGACGGCGAGATCGCATTCTGTGTCAAGGTGGTACCTCCTGTGCGCACCAGAGAAAAAGACACTTTATGGGTCGGCCCTTACTGCCCTTAGTGAAGCCAGGAAAGGGGATGTGTGCCGTGGCTGCCCTGACGCCCGTCTCGCCGCCGGAACCGAAGTCTTCATAGTGTCATTCCTCTCATACCTCGTGGCGGTCGAGGGCGTGGGCTGAGCCGGAAGCTGCAGTTCGACACGTCAGGTAGGCGCCTGAGCGGAAGCGCAGCGTGTTGAGCCACAGGTCGGGACTCAGTCCACACGGGCGAGGTTCCTATGCGTACGGAGACACTTCGTGAGCCCTGCCCTTGCGCCCGGACTGCCCCTCCAAGGATCGAGGACCCCGCGACGGCGAAAGGAGGGACGGAGGTGTCCAGAGGACCGATTGCTCGACAGGCCGGCGTGACCCTGATGGAACTTTTGGTGGTCATCGCCATCATCGGCATCTTGGCCGCCATTCTGCTACCGGCGGTCGCGGCAGCCCACAGGCGTGGGCGCCTGGTTCAGTGTGCGAGCAACCTCAAGCAAATCGGCGCTGCTCTCAGCATGTATGCTGACTGTGACAGAGGGTACTTCCCGGTGTGGCGTGACCGCCGTCGATCCGAGTTCACCGATTGGGACGGCACCACCTACGGCCTGGATGCGACCTACGTTGTCCAGTTGCCCAGTGGAGACTCGTACCTGTGCGTACCGGAGAAGATAGGCCTGGGATGCCTTTACCCTGGGTTTCTCGCCGACGAGCGCGTACTGGACGATCCCGGGTGTCTCAAGCACATGCCTTTGGGGGCGCTGGTCACGAGAACATGGAGCTCCTACTGGAGTCGGAGTCCGGCTGGCGGCCACGTTGGCGGACAGGACATCCTTGTCGAAGCAGGATACTTTTTCGTCAACGCGGATTTTGAGAACGAAGCGGTCAGGGGGCCTGCGGGATTCCACTGGCGGGGCTTCCACTCGAAGGAGCCCATAGCCTGGTGCGCCCAGGACCCTGAGAACGACCGTTTCGCCCACAACCTCAGGGAGATCAACGTCCTCTACCTGGACGGGCACGTGGCCATGCTCGAACCCCGAGAAGACGCG
>CBDVDV010000282.1:0-3089 GCA_965372835.1 uncultured bacterium
TATAGTTGCCGATGGTGAGGGCGTGGGCGGTGTAGTTGACGATGGTGCAGATTGGTTCCCGGGTCTCAGCGTCCCGGATAGCGACGACCCCCAGTTCCTCGTCCACGGCGCCGCTGGCGTAAGGGTAGAGGTGTTTTTCCCTCGGCAGGTAATGGTGAGTCCCGTCGGGCAGATTCACCCGGCGGTTGACGTTCTCGCGGATGCAGGTCCGGCCAACGGCGACCTCGCTCGTCCGGGCGCTCTCTCGGGCGCTGAGGATGGTCGAGACCAGCGCTGAGCGCACACGATCCAGGTAGGCATCATCGGCCCGCTCTCTCATGTAACTTTGCGAGAAGCGGGTGTGCGGACCGGAGTGGGTGTGGCTGGCGGTGAGCATGACGTCTCCGCCGTAGCCCTCCGCGCGGAGTTCCGCCAGGACGGGAAGCACCATCTCCTCGCGGTCAAGGCCGATGAGGTCGGAGGCGCTGAGCGCCCACTCGGTGCCATCGTCGCCGACGACCGCAAGCGAACGGGCAAAGAGAGGCGGCCCCAGGAACTCCTCGGCCACGTTGTCGCCGTAACCTCCGATGGGACAGGGCACATCCGGGGTCACATCCGCTTCGGCAAATCCGATCTCGACCATCGATGCATGGACCTCGTCAGGAATGTCTACGCTGGCGCGATGAGGAAGTCGCTTTCAGTGAACGCATACCCGCGGATGTGGCCTTTGGGCGCATCGTCCAGGCAGTAACTGACGACGTAGATCTCACCGTCGGCGAACTGCACCCAGCCCGAATAGCCGGTGTCGGACTCAGCGCTGCGGTCGAAGTCGATGGGCATGATGCGGGTCTGGGCTTCGTTCCGCTCGTGTGCCAGGCAGGAGTCCACGTCGGTAAGCGCGGCGAAGAAGTTCTGTGTGTACCAACCCACCCAGCCCTTTCCGCCCTGACAGTAGCGGTGGGTGATCATGACCTTTCCACTCTGGAGCATACCGGCAACGGGTCGATGGCAGCCTGGGATGGGCATCTTGAACACGCCTTCCCACTTCTCCCCGCCGTCGGTGCTGATGGACTTGAAGCAGTCCAGACCCAGGTGCGAGTTCTCGCGCATGAAACAAGCCAGCTCGCCCCCAGGGAGTTCCAGGATGCTCCCTTCGCAGAGCAGCAGTCCGGGCTCCCGGGCGATGATGTGCGGGCCGGTCCATGTCTCGCCCTGGTCGTCGGACATCCAGCAGCGCACCACCCACACCGGACCCGACTCCGTTTCCTCTTGCACGTGCGCGCTGATGATCCGCCGGCCGACATGAGGTCCCCGCTTCAGTTCGATCAACTGGTCGGGGACGACCCCCTCGACCGGCGTCGCCTGCGGATCGCTCCACGTCTCACCCTCATCATCGCTGGTGAGGAGCCAGTTGCTCCGCTCGCTTCGGCCGCCCTGCGGAGAGCGAGTGATACGGTTCACGATGGCGACAAGCCGACCGTCGCTCAAGGTCACTATCCTCGGACAATCGTAGAAAGGGTCCTTCTTCGGGTCGCCGCGAAGGGCTTCCCCGAGTGGTCGCTTCTTCGACCAGGTGCGCCCGCGGTCCGTCGAGGTGGTGAGCATATTGCAGGTGTAACTCCGGTCCCCGTGGTGCGTGCACTCCAGAAAAACGCACACTAACTTCCCCGACGCAGTGAGTGTTACGTCGGGAAACGCCTCGTAGATGGAATCATCCCTGCTGACCACAAACTTTTCGATCATTCCACACCTCCCTTGCCAGGCCGACCTTTCGACACTCTCACCACAGGCCGGCCAGTTCGTGCCCCCATTCAACGCTACTGCAATCCGTACAGTTCCACGGGATTGTCGTGGAACATCTTGCGGGCGAGGTCGAGGGCGGCGTCCAGGCTCAGGAAGTCGCGCTCAACCTTCTCAGCCAGCACGTCGGCGACGCAGGAGCGGGCCATGACCAGGTGCCCGTAGATCAGTTCGGGGAAGTGCACGTCGGAGCCGAAACCCAGAATCCGGTAGGCAGGTACCAGGTCGATCCACTCCGAGAGCGACTGCCTGCTCCCCTCCATCGAGATGACGTACATCCACGCCATGTTGAGCCAGACGTTGGGGTAGTGCTTCCCTAACATCCCCATCATCCGGGAGTAGGGGTAGCCGGCGTGGAAGAGGTCGAAGCGCACCTTCTGATAGGTGCGAAGGAGCGGGAGCAGATGCAGCGGATCGGAGAAGGGGATGTGACCCCAGTTGGACTGCACGCCCGTGTGAATCTGGAAGACCAGGCCCATCTCCTGCGCCAGCGCCGCCAGCCAGTAGATGATGTGGTCCTGGTAGGCCTTCTCCTCGGCCTCGGTGAACTTCCCCTTCTTGAGGGCCTTCTGGTAGATGGAGGCAGCCTGGCGCTCGGAGACGGGGTCGCTTGAGAGGGTTCGCCAATAGGCGTGCGCTAATTTGATGCCCACCGCGCCCCGCTTCTGGTAGTCTTCGGTCACCTTGACCAGTGCTTCCTTGACCCGCTTCAGGCTGCCGAGGCGCATGCCCGACTGCTTGGACAGGTTCTTGCGCTCGGCCGGGTGCAGGAGCCTCAGTGCCCCTTCCATCCGCAGCACGGCGGTGAAGTACTCGGGCTCCCAGTCCTGGAACCAGGGGACGTTGCGCACCTGGGTCTTGAGTCGGCAGACTTTGTGGGTGACGTGGCCGTACCACTTGGGGTCCCGTGTCTTCCGGCGAATGGTCGCGTTGAGGCGTTTCCAGTTGCGGTCGGTGATATCCTCGCCACGGAGGCCGAAGACCTTCTGGTGGGTGACGATGATGTGGCGCCAGTAAGAGACATTGCGGGCCTTGTCGAGGATCGCCTTGAGGCGGGGCCAGCGCTCCTCGTCGCTTGTGCAGCCTTTGTAGACGTCGTCGCCCGCCGTCGACTGGATGTCGCGGGCGAAATAGCCCATGATGCTGAAGAGGTCGTAGCCCCCCTTGTTCTTGTAGTAGTCCCTTCGCAGCATGGTGTGCGAATGACAGTCCACCGTCTCCAACGACTCCAGTTCCTCAAGTATCCGTTCCCGAACCGAAAGCCTCTTCTTCGCCATTCCGACTCCCTTACACGTCCCAGGTCGCAGGTC
>CBDVDV010000283.1:0-3077 GCA_965372835.1 uncultured bacterium
AACTGGGGATGGATCAGGCGCGGGGCAGCTTGACAGGCAATAGGTTGGGCCTTAGTGTTGTGAGCGGTGGGGTTTGCTTCCCTGCGAGTTTCCCGGGTTCTCGGCCGTAGAAAGGAGGACTCCCATGGTTGGTGTTCTTGTGACCGTGTTGATTGCGGTGCTGGGCGTGACGGCGCTGGGGACCGAGGGCGCGGCGCCCGGCGAGTCGGCCCTGGCAGCGGAGGGCGCGGCGCCGACCGAGCCGACCCTGGCGGAGCGGGAGGACGTAATCCTGGTTTGTGACTTCGAAAACGACGACTGGTGGAAGGCTTGGGGCGCTCGAGAGCAGCCCGGCAACACCGATCTCATCGGCCCGGGAAGAAAGGCATTTCGAGGACGAAGTCTGCGGGTGACGGTGAAGCAGGGCTCCCATATGGGCACCAGTTTCGCCTACAAGTTCGCCCGCCAGGGCCTCCCCGAGCCCGAGGAAATCTACTTCCGCTACTACGTCCGTTTTGACGCCGACTGGGTGCGCTCGACCGGTGGGGGGAAGATGCCCGGCATCTCGGGAACCTACGGCCGCGCGGGGTGGGGCGGCCGACGCGTCAACGGCCGTGACGGCTGGAGCGCCCGCGGGCACTTCGGCAAAACCAAAGGTTCTCGCACCCCGCTGGGCTTCTACTGCTACCACGCCGACATGCGCGGCCGCTACGGTTCCAGTTGGGACTGGGGGATCAAAAACCGGGGTGTGCTTCGGCACGAACGCTGGTACTGTGTGCAGGAGTACTGTCGGCTCAACACCCCGGGGCGCAGGGACGGCGTTCTGCGGGCGTGGATCGATGGTCAGCCAGCCTTCGAGAAGACGGACATCCGCTTCCGCGACGTCCCGGATCTGAAGATCGAACAGATCTGGTTCAACATCTACCACGGTGGAAGTTGGGTGCCCAAGGCCGACATCCACGTCTACTTCGACAACGTGGTCATCGCCCGCAAGCCCATCGGCCCGGTGCCCCGGCGCCGAGGGAGTGGCGGTCGCTGAGCCGGGGCTGGCCGGTCAGTACCCCAATGGGCGTGTCCCGGGGCTTTGGTTCGAACTCACCCGCTCATACGAGTCGCATGACCGGCCGGCCGGCTGGCAGCGCCGGTGACAGACCTCCTGGGAGGCCGTGGGGTCACTGATGTCCGCAAGAATCCGAATCGTGGTCCTGGATGACGATCCCACGGGGATCCAGACGGTGCACGGCAACCTGCTCTTCACCCGCTGGGACGTGGAGGCCCTGCGCCATGGCTTTGAGGACGACTGCCCGTTCTTTTACGTTCTGACCAACACCCGCGCCTTCACCCGCGACCGGGCCCGTGAGACTGTTGCCGAGATCGTGGCCAACGTGTTGGCACTCAACCGCGACTTTGGCTACCGCCTCATCTTCGTCAGCCGATCCGACTCGACACTGCGGAGCCATTTCCCCACCGAGATCGACACCATCATCGAAGCCGTCGAGAACGAGGACGGCGAACGGGTGGATGCCGTCTTCATGGTTCCCGCCTTCTTCGAGGGCGGCCGAACCACCGTGGGCAACGTGCACTACCTGACGGATGGGGACACCCGGGTTCCGACTTCGGAGACGGAGTTCGCCAGGGACTCGGTGTTCGGCTACAGGACCTCATACCTGCCTGAGTACATTGAGGAGAAGACAGGCGGCCGGGTGCCGGCGGCGGCGGTGCAATCGGTCTCCCTTGACCTGCTGCGCAGTGATTCACCGGAGGCGCTCGCCGGGTTCCTCGACGACCTCCACGGACGCACCTTCGTGGTGGTGAACGCTGAGAACTACGCTGACCTGGACCGGTTCGCCGGTGCGGTGCTTGACGCGGTGGGTCGGGGCAAGCGGTTCGCCTTCCAGAGCGCTGCATCGGTGGTCAAGGCCCTGGCAGGGCTCCCGGACAAGCCACTCTTGGGTGCGGAGATCGTGCGGCGAACGGGGCCGGGGCTCTTTGTGGTCGGGTCTCACGTCCGCCGAACCACCAGGCAACTGCAGTTGCTGCTCGAGTGTCCGTCCGTCCAAGGCGAAGAGGTGGATGTTCGAAAGGTGCTGGAGTGCTTTGACGCGCTCCTGGAGAGCGCGTTGCAGCGGGTGCGTCGAGCGTGGTCGGCGGACGACACTCCGGTCGTTTACACGTCACGCGAGGAACTTACGTTCGCGTCGGCGGAGGAACGCCTGTTGGCCGGGCAGACCATCTCTCGCTTCTTGGCGGAACTCGTTCGTCGGCTGCCCACAGCGCCTCCGTACGTGGTGGCCAAGGGCGGCATCACCTCGCACGATGTGTTGATGACTGGGTTAGAGGTGGACCGGGCGCTCGTTCTGGGTCAGATTCTCCCCGGCGTTCCCGTGGTTGCTGCCCTGACGGGCTCACGGTTCGAAGGGATGCCCTACGTCATTTTTCCGGGCAACGTGGGGGGCGAGGACGCTCTCGTGCGGGTGTACGAAATACTAAGTTCAGGCTCCGCACGCCACTGAGCCGGTCGCACGTCTCTCTACTTCTCCTCATCCGCCCGAGCGGCGATGCTCCTGGAGCCCGAGCATTTGCCGGGCTTCCTGTGGCGTGGCTGCGCTGAGGCCCAGTTGGCCGATGAGTCTAGCGAGCCCCTCGACGAGTTCGGCGTTGCTCTGGGCGACCTTGCCCGGGGCGTAGTGGACGCTGTCCTCAAACCCCACCCTCACCAGGTCGGCCCCCATGCCCAGGGCCGTTGCCAGGAGCGAAAAGTCCTTCATGCCGTGGTGGATGAATCCCCACAGCGATCCCGAGGGCAGCATCCCCAGGAGGTACTGCAGGTTGTAGGCGGTGGCCGGGAGCGCTCCTCGAAAGCCGAGCGCGAAGGCGAACAAGAAGGGCGATGAGAGTACTCCCTCCTCGGTGAGTATCTTCACGTTGCTGATCATCCCCCCTTCGAAGATCTCCAGTTCGGGGAGCACGTTGGTCTCTTTCATCCGACCGGCCCAGTAGCGGATGTCGGGGAAGGTGTTGACGTAGACGCCCTCGTCGAAGTTCGCTGAGCCCATATTGAGCGAGGCGACCTCGACCCTGGGGTCCTGCACCGCCAC
>CBDVDV010000284.1:0-3023 GCA_965372835.1 uncultured bacterium
TACAAGCATCAACAGAGTTCGGCGCCCGCGTGGCGAAGTTGGGAGCGGAGAAGTTCGACGTCGAGGTCCCGAGGGAGGACTGATTCCCTGACCGAAAGGGCGGCCGCGAGGCCGGCAGCCTGCCCAATCGCCATGCAGATGGGCATCACCCGGAGCGAGGCGTGGGCTTCGTGAGTGGCGGAGATGGGCCGACCGGCGATGAGCAGGTTCTCCACATCCAGGGGGATCAGGCACCGGTACGGTATCTCGTAAAAGCCCCGAGGCAGACGGGAGGAATCGCCGGCGTGGCCCTTGGGATCGTGTATGTCCACCGGGAACCGGGCGCGGACGATGCCGTCGGGAAAAGCCTTAGCCTCCAGCACGTCGTCGATGGTCAAGGTGTACTCGCCTGTCACCCGTCGCGTCTCGCGGATGCCGATGAGGGCGCCTGAGTCCAGCACATATGCTTCCTCGAAACCGGGCACGTTCTCCCTCAGGAACCGGGCGATGGGTTCGAGTTGGGACCGTCCTTCAACTTCGGCGCGGGTGAGGTCGTCGGCTGAGGTGCCATCGATGCCGGTGACGTTGCTCATGTTGATGAGCACCTGCCCGGGCCGGGGCAGGTGATAGATGAGTACGTGTTCGCAGTTCCCGGGTAACTTCCCGGCTTTGGCCGCTTCCCGAGCGAGCATGTGCGCATCACCTTTGGGCAACTCAACCCTTGACTCAAACGAGGGGATCCCAGGCGCCCGGTCGGTGTCGACCCCGGCCATCCGGAACATCAGGCTCGCGGGCTGAAGGAGTCCGTCCTCCGGGCGGCCCTTCTCAAAGGGGCAGCCTGCGTCGGCGGCGACATCGGCGTCGCCGGTGGCGTCGATGACCTGCTCGGCAAGGAAGGCCTCGCGGCCCGACTTGCTCTCGGCGATGACGCCCGTGATGGTCCCGTCCTGAACCGTGGACTTGCAGGCGAACGTGTGATACCGCAGGCGCACGCCGGCATCGGTCAGCATCTGCTCCATCACCCGCTTGGTCACTTCGAGGTCGAAGCCGACGCCGGAGGCCGACAGACCACCTGCGCCGCTCACCCGCTCCTTGAACTCAGCGAAAAGTCCGCCCCGCACCGACCCCGACCAGGTCAGCACGTGACCGATGGTGCCCATACCACCAACGCAGCCATACTGCTCGATGAGAAGCACGGAGGCCCCTGCGCGCGCGGCGGCAATCGCCGCGGCGACACCTCCAGGTCCCCCGCCCGCTACCAGCACGTCAACCTCCGCTCCGACGGGTACCTCGCGAGCGGCTTCATGGATCGTGCTCTTGGCGGTCATCTTCCCTGTTCCCATTCTGCACGCGCGTTTCGGCTTAGCGCGGGTAGCGCTGATTGAGGCCCGGAAGCGTCGGGAACTCGCCGTGAGGCAACGTCTGGTACCAGAAGGCGGTGCTGGCGATGTCGTCGGTCAAGGGCTGGTACTTGCGGTTCGGCCACCATCCCAGGGCCTGGATAGTCACCCGCAGGTCCTTCTTGAAGCGGATGGGGTCCATAATGTGCCAACGGTACATCCCGTGACGAGGCACCTCGTTGTCCACGTGCCGTGAGAGTGGCAGCCCGAGGAACGCCGTGCTGAACGTCTCCTCACGACCGTCGGGCCCGTGAAAACCCCAGGCCCCGCCGAAGTAGTCTTCTGTACCGGTGCCGCAGATGGTGGGAAACTCGTCGTCGCCATCGATGTAGAACTTGATCTCCCCCTCACCCCACCAGCCGTTGGACATCTGCGTCCACGCCAAGTAGGTGCCGACGTAGTGGCCCTTGCCCGTGACGCCCTCGACTATGACGTGTTCGGGATACTCCCGGGTGGTCAGGCTTCGGCGATGCTGGCCGTGGAGGTAAGCGGAGTCGGCCGGGACGTCAGTCAGGGCGTAAGTGATCTGGTAGAAGAAGCCGCCGATGTCCTCGTGCCACTGGTTTTCCACCGAGATGCGGGCCTTCGACGAGAAGGGCATGGGCCAGTAGCAGTTGAGGCCGCCGTTGGGGTTCACGGCCACGGGCAGCGACGCCACCTTGGTCCGCAGCCCGTGCCCGCAGGCGAAGAAGTCACCCAGAGGCGTCTCCACGCAGGGCGTCTCTTCCTCGTCCCAGTACATTCGAAGGACGCAACTGGCGAAGGCTTCCGGTCTTGCCGTAATCCAGATGTGCTGGATGATGCCCGGGCCCTTGATGTCGGCCAGGGTGACGGTCTCGCCGCTCTTGATTGTGATGCACGGTCGGACCTTCCAGCCCCGTCCCAGTTCGCGCGCCGCGCTCTCAGCCCCCGGCTCGGCCTTGGCGCCACCCGCTTTGGCCCCGTCGGGGTTTTCTGCGGAGATGGAGCGCGTCTCCGCATCGCTCAGGATTGGCAGCGACCCCAATCCGAAGTTCAAGCCGAAGGGCAGCGACATGCTTTCGCCTCCTTGAGCACCAACTCACCATTTTCGGCTGCGCCCATCGCCGACGGTAGCAGCGGCCCTCCGCCATTGCAAGCAGGTTCCCCCCTGCCCTCCTGGACCACTGAGGTCAAGGGCCACAGGCACAAAACGCTTGAGCGCGTGTGCTGCTTTGTGCACTATCGCAGAGGCTGGTCTCGGCGGTTGGTTTTGGGGGGTGGCTCGGAGCGACCAGAGGTGGGCTCGAGGGAAGGGGTGGACTCGATGCAGGATGACTGCTTTTCGTTCCGGGTGACGGGTGGTTGGCTCCGGGACTTGGCCTCGGAGCCCACACCCAACGATGCCTGGCCCTGCATCCGCTGGGACGACCAGCTCTTAGCCGACCAGATAAGGTTCCTGGACGTCCAGGCCGAACTCGGCGTCGACTACAACCTGGCCTGGGGCTTTTTCGTCGATCGCTCCTGGCCGGTGCCCCTGGAAAGCGTCATCAACGAGGAGCGAGCGGAAAGGCTGAAAGCGTTCGTAGACGCGGCGCACCAGCGCGGGATCAAGGTACTCTCCGGAGTGGGGGTTTACTCCTGGGGCTTCGATGAGGTCATCAAGAAGGTTCCGGGCGTGTCGGC
>CBDVDV010000285.1:0-3019 GCA_965372835.1 uncultured bacterium
CGCTCCGAAGCGACCGTCGCTTCAGGCACGTTCTGCTGGTACTGCAAACACATGGCGCCTCGGTGACCCTCGAGATCGAGTTCATCGACGTTGAGCGGGTACTGGATGATGTCCAGCGAGATGCTCCCCAGCTCACCTTCCGGCACGTAGCGCCGCCACTCCTGATGGATGAAGTAGGGCAAGCGGATCGCTTTGGCTTCCTCTGGGGCCAGGACGTGGTCGGCGCCCTGACCCCGGGTGGGCGTCTCGACGTGAATGTGCACGGCACGTTCGTCAGAGGTGTGGTTACGGAGGGTTACCAGCATTTCATGCTCCCCCGGCGAGCGGGGTCCCAGCTTGACCTCGTCGAGTGTGACGTCACCGCCCTTCGGGAGGACCGGCTTCACGGGGATGCCTTTCTCCTGAGCGTCGGCGGGCACCACGACCTCAAACCACTTCTGGAACACGACTGTTGCCGGGTTGTCCATGAAGTAGACGCGCTTGCGGAACTCATCCTCCGAAAGCCGAGCAAACGTAACCCTCACTTTGGCAATGCCTGGCCCCCGGAAAACCGCATACCAGGGCGAGAAGATACGCATGATGACGTAGGGCTCGGTAACCTCGCGCTCTTCACCCGGGCCGACCTCATACCACCACTGGCGCTGCCAGTTGACGGTGAGGCCAGTGGCCACGCAGGCCCGCACGTCCAGCTCTAAATACAGAGGGGTACGCGAGTGGTTCGTGACCCAGGCCGAAACGTGGTTCGTCCCCCACCGGTGGTCGCCAAGGCGGAGCCGTTCGATGACCAGCTCGGGTGTCGAAGCCACATGGTCGAGGTCAGAACCGGCTCCATCCATGATGGCCTCTCCTTCGTCGAAGATTCCCTGTCGGCTCGAACGCAGCTTCGTGCGAGCGCGCTCGAGCAGGCTCTGGACGGCGGCGGCGGTCGTACCCAAGTGCTCAGCAACCTCTGCGTAGCTCAGGCCGTGAAAGTAGAACAAGGAGGCCGCCGCACACTGCCTCGAGGGAAGGTCCATGAGGCGGGAGGCAGTCGCGGCCAGGACGGCTCCGAGATTCGACTGGCCGGAAAACGCTCGTGTGTCGCGGTCCTGCTCCTCCAAGAGAGGCAGGGCGATCGGGAGCCCTTGGCGTGAGAGCTGCCGACACTCGTTGAGGGTGATCGTCGT
Organism: uncultured bacterium; assembly: GCA_965372835.1. GTDB lineage: Bacteria > Planctomycetota > DG-23 > CBDVDV01 > CBDVDV01 > CBDVDV01. Next base: position 1,167 of record CBDVDV010000285.1, read on the forward strand.
GAGCCAGGCCCCGAACCTGTCCGGCTCCCGCAATTGGTCCAGGTTCACCATCGCCTTCCGGAGCGAGTCCTGGGCTACGTCCTCGGCCTCATGCATGTCCCCGAGCAATCGGGCGGCCAGGGCTACGATGCGAGGGCGGTGGCGGCGAGCCAACTCCCCGAAGCTGTCGCGGCCACCTTGCCGGGCCTTCAGGACCAGTTGCTCTTCAGGGGTGTTGGGCACGGGCCATTCTCCGCTGTTCTCCTCACATGCACATTGATGCCTCTACCACTATAGATGCGTTTTGACGGCAGACCTATCGCTCGAAATGCCAAAAACCAAGCACGCTTGCAGAGGGACTACGGCCCCCAGGCGGGGTTTCAGTCGCCGGTGCCGGCGGTGAGGAGGCGGTGGGCGGTGTTGTAGTAGAGGTCGCTGCGCACCTCTTCCGGCGCGGCGAGGTCGTCCAGGGCCACGTCGTGTTGGCGCACTGCCAGATCCACCACCGAGAGCGCGTTTTCCCGGTCAAGGGCGGTGTCGGAGCCGAAGATCAACTTCTCCGGGTGGAGGTCGCCTGAAAGGTAGAGGTCGCGGATGTAGGGCTTGACCGACTCCTCCGGGCCGTCGCTCAGGTACCGGGGTCGGCGGGCGGTCAGTTGGCAGGTGGAGGTGTCGAAGTAGACGTTCTTGTGCCAGCGCATCATGGAGCAGGCTTCCATGTACCACGGGTAGCCCAGGTGAGCGCCCACGATGACCAGGTCGGAGAAGGAGCGGGCGATGCGGTCGAGCAGACCCGGGCGCATGTCCAGGGAACTCGCGTGCATCTTCTTCTGGCGCTCGGAGCCGCTGCCGGCGATGACGGCGGTGTGGAAGAGCGCAATCATCCCGTTGACCTCCAGGCGCTCGTAGACGGGGAAGTACCCCTCGTCGTCGTAGGGCTTCCTGGGCAGGATGAACTTCACCCCTCGGAAGCCCCGCTTAGCGTACTCATCCATGGCGTCGGCGGTGTCCTTGTCCCAGTTGAAATAGACGAAGGGCACCAGGAGGTCGGGGTGACCGGCCGCCGCCTTTTCACAGGCGTCGTTATCACCGAAGATGACGAGCCTGACGAACCCCCGGCCCTGGATGGCTTCCAGGTGTTCCTCCAGGTAGTCGTCATTGCCCCGGTAGTGGATGTGGAAGTCGATCTTCATGATCGCATCTCATCCTTTCTGCAAAGGTCGTTCCGTTCTCACGTCGCGCCCTTGGTCTGTTCTCGCTGGCCGAGCGGCGGAGGTCGGCTCCCCCGGCCGAACAGACGTGTCCTGAACCCGACAACCGCAACTATTATAAGGCCGAGCGCCACCGTGTTCCAGAGGCTGCCTTCCAGGCCGAACCGGCCGCCGGTGGCCAGGTCGCTTCCCGCTAAGTGCAGTCGGGTGACGCTGGGAAGTCGAAGCCCACTGACCGGCAGCCCCAGCACCATCCCCAAAGTGGCGTTCCAGGCCACATGCAAGGCCCAGGCCGACCACAACCTGCCCGTGAGGGCAAAGACAGTCCCCAGAAGCACCCCGGCGAGGAAGATGTTTACCACGCCGACGATGCCCGCGTGAGGATTCCCCAGGTGGAACCCGGCGAAGATGGCGCTGGAGATGAGCACCGCTGCGACCGGCCCCAGGGCCTCCCGCAGGTTGGTCAGGATGTAGGCCCGGGCCACCAACTCCTCCAGGAAGGCGGCAACGCAGAGAATGCCCAAGACCAGGATCAGTTCCGTTGGGGAGCCGATCCCCTCGTGCCACCCGGCGCGCCGCATAGCCGCCAGCGGGAGAAGCGTCAGCAGGATGACCACCACGCCCAGGCTCAGGCTCACCGCCACCTCCTGGCCCGTGGGGGCT
>CBDVDV010000286.1:0-3013 GCA_965372835.1 uncultured bacterium
CCACGTAGGGGCGCAGCCGTTCTCGGAACTCGTCGGTCTTTCCCCGCAGTTCTTCCTCGCTGAGCGTGCTCGCCTCTTCGTCCAGCCGATTGACCTCCTCCACCAGCGGCTCCAAGGCGCGGAGGAGGCGCTGGTTTCGGCTGCCAAACACCGCCGACAGCCCACGGCTCAGTGTGCTGGCCAACTTGTCAACTAACATCGCGCACACCTCGAGTCTTTCGAGACTCCGTCCGCCCCCGATTGTCGCCGATCACCCCCGCAGTTTCCTCTACCCATTAGACCGCCGCCATCCGCCAAATGTCAAGCGCCTTGCCGCTCGCCTGGCCTGGCCTGGGCGCCCGCGCGCGGGCCTTGCGCCGACGGCGCGGCTGTGGCTCAGTTCCTGTTGACAGGTGCGGGGCGAAGCGGTAGCGTCGAAAGCATGTCTCCTGTGTGGAAACGATGAACGGGCGAGCGTGCAGGAAACAAGAGGAGGAACGGCGCGATGTCGGACATCTACGATGGAAAGGTCTTCGGGATTTTCGCACCCTTGAAGGTGAAGGACACGGCTCAGCGGGTCACCGTCATTGGCGGGACCTTCCGCATCAGTGTGAGCAAACGGACGGGGCAGATCGTCTCGGCCAAGGCCCTCGGAACCGAGTTCATTGCCCGCGGGTCGGCTTTGCCGAACCCCTACGTCGGCCTTTTCCCGACCGATGAGCCCAGGGCGAAGCCGCGGGGCGGGAAGGACCGGCCCCGCTACGGCCACGAAATCTCCGCCGAAATCCACCCCCGGCTTTGGGAACGCGGCCTGACCGGCTCTTACCGCTACGACACCAAGAAGGCCGACGCCGTCGAAGTCGTCGCTGCCGAGCCTGACCGGGTGGTCATCCGCTCGCGCGGACGTTACGGCGACACACCTGTGCGCTGGGGCGTTGAATACGATATCGACGTGGACGGCTTCACCAAGGTGACGGTCAAGGCCGAGGCGGAGGAGCCGATGATGCTCCGCTGGCACTGCTTCAACCACGTGACGCTCGCCCCCCAGGCCATCGAGTTCATCGTCCCCTGGACGGATTCGCCGATGGCCTCCATCTTAGGGTTCCGCTACGAGAACACCCGTCCCGTAGGCCACCTAAGGGAGGACGACCTTGTCTTCGGCGCCCACGTCAACCCCTACTTCCACATGGGGAACCCATCCACGGGCATCGAGTTCTCCAAAGAGGACTTCACCGACCGCTGGGCCGGCTACAAGGATTCAGGGGCGGTGCTGGAGGACGGCACCCAGGTCCGCTTCGACATGGTGCTTACCAGGGACGGTAAGAGGGTCGGCCAAGGTGACTCCCGAGGCCGGCGAGGGCATTTCACCCAGGTCTATAAGCGAAAGGCCGGTTATGAGATCGAAGAGTTCGACATCCGCAACACTACCATCCCCGTCAACCCAGGTGACCCGCGCAAAAGGACCTTCTGGTTTCAACTGACGCCGCCGAAACTTCCTCGCAAAGAACTCAACTCGGTTCGCTGCGTCTGGCCGGGTCCGCACCAGATAAACATGGTCCGCTGGGCCGGGCGGACCGAGGAATGGACGCCGCCTTCCGATGAGCAGGTGCGCCTCTGGGCCCAGATGGGCGTCAACCTCATCGTGGGCGGCATCAACTACTTCTCCGGCGACTACGTCCACCCGACACACCCGGGCAAGACACGCCATTTCCTCGCCCAGGCGCACAAACACGGCATCAAGGTCATCCCCTACGTCACCTTCAGCGATTTCAACTTCTGCGCCCCCGGCTACCAGGAGCAGGGGCTGGAGTGGATGACCTCCTCGGGCATCGAGTTCAGGAACGAGACCACGCTCATGTGCTGGGGAGCGCAGGGCTGGCGGGAGCACTTCGAGCGCCAGGTCGATTGGCTGCTCAGTAAGTTCCCCTTCGACGGGCTCTACATCGACCACTGGAAACCCACGCGCATGTGCACCAACGAGCGCCACGGCTGTGGGGGTTACTTCGTCCGGGCGGTGACCGAGGGCTATCACGACATTGCCAGGCGGGCTCGTCGGGTCGTGGCCAGACACACCGACGGCAAAGGCATCATCCTGCTCAACACCGGCGAGGACCTCTTCAGCGGCGTGCTCTCCTGGATCGACCTTCGCCTTATGGGCGAAAACTTCGACCCGCGCCGGGCTCCTGAACTCACCCTCACCAGCACCTACAACGCCGAGCGCCAGGGGCTGCACATCTTGGTGTATCCGAGCCGGTACGGGATGGACCAGACTTTCCTCAACTTCGCCATGTCATTCACCATGCCCCACGAGATCCGCCCGTCGCCCCGGACCATCGACGAGTGGCAGGACAAGCCCACCGGCAAGCCCTGGGACGGCTACAAGCCCTACTGGGACATCCTGCGCTTCTTCGGCGTCAACCAGGCTGGGAAGGTCTCTCCCTTCGAGTCGGAGGACCTCATCAAACTCAGCACGCCTGGTGTCCGGGCCAGCATCTTCGCCCGCGACGGCAAGGTGCTCCTGGTGCTGGGTGTCGTTCCCGTGCGTCCGCTTGAACTCCACAGTCAAGAGATTGCGGAACTCAGCGACGACATCCGCAAAGCGATGCTAAAGGCGAACATCGGTAGCGGCATCGTCAACGGCATTCTCACTCACCTGAAGCCGTTCATGAAGCCGAAGGCACTGGCCCCGGCGCAGGCCAAGCCGAGCCTGCGCGCCCGTCGAGTCGCAGATACGGTGAAGATACTCGATCCGAAAGCGCTGGGGCTCTCCCCTCGACGAAAGTACCAGGTGCAGGACCTCCTCTCGCACCAGTACGTGAAGATGAGCGCCAGGTTCAGAATACCGCTTCGTCTCAACACGCTCTGGCCACAGGTGCTGCTTATCGAACCGGCTCAGAGGGGACCGCGCGTCGCCCACTTCACCGGTGCCGAGGGCTGCTCCGTGCGGAAGACGGCGTCAGGCTTGCGCTGCACGCTGGAAGCCGCCACCGGCTCACCCGTGGCCCTCTACATCGACCCGGCCGGGAAGACGGTC
>CBDVDV010000287.1:0-3003 GCA_965372835.1 uncultured bacterium
CTTCCGGGATGGCGCTGATGGCCAGGTCCTGCTTCTGGAGCACGTCCAGGGCCTCCCCGATGGAGGCGTGAGGCATGGTGGTGGGCATGAAGAGGAAGGACCCTTCGTCCAGCGGAGGCATGAACTCCTTGCCAAAGCCATCCCAGCTCTTAGCCACCGTCCACCTGGCCTTGACGGGGAGATCCATGTGCGCAATGCCTATTTCGGCGGGCTTCTCTGGGTATTGCCACTCCTTCTGGGCCAGTTCTGGCAGGGGCTGTGTCATCAGCCACAAGTAGAGAACCTGACCTACTTCGGCAACGTCAGCAGCATGTAAAGCTGCTGCAAATTGACGTATGGACATCCCCGCCGTTGCCCACATGTAATGGCCGGGCTTCTCCTCTGACTCGTGGATGAGGTCGGCTTCCATCAGTTCGGAGAAATCATCAGCCGCTGCAAGATCCCCTTTCTCGACCAATCCCTCCTCGGCAGGGGGCCCAAGTGCATAGCCGGGGCCCAGCCATGCGGCTGCACCGAGAATCACCATGACTACCGGTATCAGCAGGAAGAGCCGCTTGTGAGCCAGGCACCAGCGGAGCAGGGGGGCATAGACCCGGCGGAAGAGGTAGAAGAACCCCAGGAGCCCGCCGATGAGGGCGGCCACGAAGACCAGGTTGCGCCACAGCCCGCGCTCGGGCCCCAGCGGCTCCCAGTACCGAGTGAGGATCACCCCCACAAAGACCACAGCCAGGACGTTGGCCACCCACGGGACAATCCTGCGCAGCACCGGAGGCAGGTACGCCCCGACCCGCCAATACAGGCCGACGATGACCAGTACCGTAGCCACCCACCACCAGCCCAGCCACAACCCAATCACCACACCGGCAGCGATGAGCCCGGCCTGGAAGATCCCCTTGAGCACCCGCCCGGTGACCCTCCGGACAAAGAGCAGATGCGCCCCGGCCGGAACAATGGTGAGGGCCACGATGACCGAAGCCACCAGGGCGAAGGTCTTGGTGAAGGCCAGGGGCTTGAAGAGTTTGCCCTCCGCTCCCGTCATCGTAAAGACAGGCAGGAAGCTGATGACCGTGGTGGCGACGGCGGTGAGCACCGCGCCACCCACCTCCCTGGAGGCGCGAAAGACGACTTCGAGACGGTTCTCCTCCGGGCCGGCCTCGTCCAGGTGCCTGAGGATGTTCTCACAGACAATGATGCTCATGTCCACGATAGTGCCGATGGCGATGGCGATGCCGGAGAGGGCCACGACGTTGGCGTCGACTCCGAAGAGTCTCATGGCGACGAAGCACATGAGCACCGCCAGCGGGAGCGCCCCGCTGATGAGGGCCGAACTGCGAAGGTGGACCACCGAGACGATGACCACGATGATGGTGACCAGGATTTCCTGCGCCAGCGCGGTATTGAGCGTTCCCAGGGTCTCGTAGATGAGGCCGGTGCGGTCGTAGAAGGGGACGATGGTCACCTGGCTCGTCCTCACCCAGTCCGGCCACTGCTGCCTGGCGCTCCGGCGAAGCCAGGCGAGCCACTCTTCCTGGTTCAGGTCGCCGCCGGTGTAGGCCTCGAACCCCCGGGCCTCGGCGAATTGCTCGACTTCAGTCCGTGAAACCCTGTCGTAGTCAATGACCGCCTTGGTCGGCAGGCCGGGAGCGACCTCTGCGATCTTCTGCTTCGCGTTCTTGATGGCCTCCAGCGGGTTGAAGCCGTAACGGACGACCACCACCCCACCTACGGCCTCGGCCCCGCCCTTGTCGAGTGCGCCCCGGCGCAGGGCCGGCCCCAGGGTCACCGTAGCCACGTCCTTGACGGAGATGGGCACGTTCTCCGTGACCTTGATGACGGCCTTCTCGATGTCGCCCGTCGTCTTGATGAAGCCCAGCCCCCGGATGACGTACTCCACCCGGTTGACCTCGATGGTGCGGGCGCCGACGTCCACGTTGCACTTCCTGACGGCGTCAAAGACCTCCTCCAGGGTGACCCGGTGGGCGCGCATGGCGTCCGGGTCCACGTCGATCTGATACTCGGCGACGAACCCGCCCACCGAAGCGACCTCGCTGATGCCTTCCGCCGAAAGCAGCGCATAGCGCACGTACCAGTCCTGGATGGTGCGCAGTTCGTGTAGGTCCCAGCCGCCGACGGGATTCCCCTCCGGATCGCGACCTTCCAGCGTGTACCAGAAGACCTGTCCCAGGGCGGTGGCATCGGGACCCAAGGTCGGTTGGACCCGCTCCGGCAGGGTGCCGGCGGGAAGGCTGTTGAGTTTTTCCAGCACCCGGCTCCGAGACCAGTAGAAATCCACCTTCTCGTTGAAGATGATGTAGATGCTGGAGAAGCCGAAGAAGGAGTAACTGCGGATCGTCTTCACACCCGGAATGCCCAGCAGCGACACCGTCAGCGGATAAGTGATCTGGTCCTCGACGTCCTGGGGAGACCGGCCCATCCACTCGGTAAAGACGATCTGCTGGTTCTCGCCGATGTCGGGGATGGCGTCCACCGGCACCGGACTTCGGGGCAGGCCACCCAGGTTCCAGTCGAAGGGGGCAACGAGGATGCCCCAGCCGACGAAGAAGATCACCACCAGCCCGACGACAAGTTTGTTCTCGAGGCAGAAGCGGATGAGCGCACCAAGCAATGATCTTTGACCGCCAGGGGTGTGCTGGGGCTCCAAAGCCTCACTCATGGGTGTGTCCACTTAGGTCCCGCCGCGGCGGGGAGCCCTGCGCCGCTGGCGATGGTTCGCCCGGCAGCGTCTCAACTATGGAGCCGCACTTGAGCATGGAAGCACCGAAGTACGGGTTCCGCGTGTCCCTCTCGGCCTGCAGCCAGTGGGCGCCCTTGCCGTCGAAGGCCATCGGGCAGTGAATCTTGTACACCGGCGCGGCGGGACGCTTCCCGAAGGTGCGAATTGCCACCTCCAGCGCACCCGAAAGATGGACGAATCCTTGGCGGAGCTCGCCGATGTCACCGGCCCCCTTCATCGCATCGATCGCACCCGTAAGTCCGGTCAGG
>CBDVDV010000288.1:0-2980 GCA_965372835.1 uncultured bacterium
TCAACACCACCCTCCCCGAAGACAACGCCAAGTACCTGCGCAAAGCCAAAGTACCCGAATAGTCGCACCACCGACGGGGGGCAAGTCGTGCCCTGCCAACTTTGGCCCCAGGCGGGGGTACGCTAAGCTGCCCGGCAAAGGTTTTTAGACAATGGCGGTCGAAGGCGTAGTTCCTACTGCCGCAGGCCCCAGCGGTGCTGGGTGGCACGGACTCGCCGCAGGCGTGTCCGTGTGTGTGGTAGGAGGGCACGGACAGAGCTCCGCTCAGTCCGTGCCACCCCATCATTCTCTAAAAACTTGGTGCAAATACCTTAGGCCGGTCCATAGCAGACGACTTCGCGGAGGTGGAACCGGTGACGGAGGCGGATGCTCGAAGCGATGAGGCGCTGGTGGAGGCTGCAAACCGGGGGGAGGTCGCCGCCTTCGAGGCGCTCTACCGGCGATACCGGGACTGGGTCGTGCGCTCAGCGTATCGGTTCACCGGCAATCGGGACGATGCGCTGGACGTGCTCCAGGACACGTTCGCCTATCTCCTGAGCAAGTTCCCCGGTTTCCGCCTCTCCGCACGCATGACCACCTTCCTCTACCCCGTGGTGAAAAACCTCTCGCTCGCCGCCCGAAGGAAGAGTGCACGGTACGTCTCTGACGACCAGGCTCTGACAGACATCCCCGCTGAGACTCCAAGCGGGGGCGCCGAGACCCGAGACGAACTTGCTCAGGTTCTGTCGATGCTCCCCGAAGGTCAGCGCGAGGTGCTGCTGATGCGCTTCGTGGACGACATGAGTTTGGCGGAAATCGCCCAGGCCCTGGAGATTCCGTTGGGTACCGTCAAGTCCAGGCTCCACAACGCCTTGCGGACGTTGCGGAACGACCAACGCACCAGGGATTACTTCCTCGACTGAGTTCCACTCCTGGTCTGAAAAAAACCTGGGGGAATGAACCTTTTGCCCCCTTCGTGCGCTTAACCTCTTGGAGACACGCACATGAACCATCGCGAGCAACAGTCCGACGTCAACCTGGAGACCCAGGCACCCCAGGGGCTCATTGACGACGTCCGCGCTCTCTACGGGACGCGGGTTGCGGTTCCCCTTCAAGTTGATGAGGCAATTCTTGCCAGAGCGCAGCGCCGCTTCGCCCGTCGGCGGATGGTGGCCAGGGCAGTTCGCTGGGGGGTGGCGGGTGTAGCGGCCGCTGCTGTGCTGCTTGCAGTCATCCTCTGGCCCGGCCTGCGTTGGGTGCCTGCGGGCAGGGGGGACATCGACGGCAACGGTCGGGTGGACATCCTGGATGCTTTCACCCTGGCTCGGAACATCGAGGCGCCCGACGGCGTAAAGAAGGAATGGGACCTGAACGGCGACGGGGTCGTGGACCGGACAGACGTGGACACCGTCGCGCTGGCGGCGGTGAGTCTGAAGGGGGGAGCATTCTGATGAGTCGAGTGTTGGCAATCGGAGTGATGGTGGTCGGCCTGGCCGTGATCGTGGGTGCGGGACCGGCGGCCGACGAGCCTGGGCCAGCAAGACCCCAGGTGAGGTTCGCGCCGCTCGACGTCTACGTCGATTCCGGTGGCGCCGCTCTCGCAGCCTATCAGTTCGAACTCACTGCGACCGCGGGCGAGGTCGCCATCGTCGGTATCGAGGGTGGTGAGCACGCAGCCTTCAAAGAGGCGCCCTACTACGACCCCGCCGCCCTGGCCCACGACCGGATCGTCATCGCCGCGTTCAGTACCGACCGCATCCTGCCCCGAGGCCGCACGCGGGTGGCGAGGGTGCACCTGCAGATCAGTGGCGACGAAAAGCCCGACTACTCCATCAAACTCATCGTCGCCGCTTCTGGCGACGGCAAAGAAACCCCAGCGACGGTTACCTTCAAGCAAGGAGACGAGGGATGAAGGGAGCACCAAACAGAACAGTCCTGACCGCCCTGGTCCTGTCGTGCGTCCTCGGTGTTCTCTTCGCCACGCTCATCGTTGGCTGCACCTACCATGCGCCATCGACCTCACAGGAACAAACCGCAGCTTCACCGGCTGACGGTGCAACTCCTGCAGATGCGGCTCCGGTTCCCACTGGTGCCGCCCGCCGACCCGAGGAGGCGGAGGCCGAGGCCGAGGAGGCCGCCCGCTACCAGCGTGAACTCAAGGCTGGTCAGATCAAAGAACTCTTCAGCCAGGCCGAGGACATGTATGTGGCCCAGCGCTACGCCGAAGCCGAGAGCGCCGTCAAGGCTATCCTCTCCCTCGATCCGGACAATGCTGAGGCCAAAGTTCTGCTCGACGTGATTGACCGGGGCCGGAGTCGGCTGGCATTCGTGGAGTTAAGTGAGCAGCGGGCCCGGGAATACCGCGAGCACTGGGAGGCGACCCAGGATGCTACCAGGATCCAGGGCGAACGAGAGACCATCATCTACCCCGATGACTGGAAGGAGATGACCCGCCGGCGGAATGAACTCCTGGCGGAGTCCGAGGCTGGGGTTGATGAGGATGGCCACGGCTTCTTTGTAGCCGGTCATGTACATTTCCGGATGATGCCGGGGGACAAGCTTGGGGAAATTGCCAAGCGCGAAGAACTCTGGGTCATTGCCCGGGCGGAAGGCGAGGAGGTCCCGGCAGAGGAAGAGACGCCTGGCACCGGTGCCCTCATGGCCAGGTTGGCGGATGAGAAGGAGGTGCCGCTGCCCCTCAAGCACACCGACGTCAAAGCCGCCATCAGTGGCTACATCGCCGCGGTGGACGTCACCCAGCAGTTCCACAACCCCTACGACGAGAAGATCGAGGCGGTCTACGTCTTCCCGCTCCCGCAGAACGCGGCCATCAACGAGTTCATCATGACCATCGGCGACCGCCGAATCCGTGGCATCATCCGTGAGCGCGAAGAGGCCGAGAAGATCTACCGGGAAGCACGCAGGCAGGGCTACGTCGCTTCGCTCCTCACCCAGGAACGGCCCAACATCTTCACCCAGAAGGTGGCCAACATCGAGCCCG
>CBDVDV010000289.1:0-2929 GCA_965372835.1 uncultured bacterium
TTCAGCCGCTCGCCGGTGCGCCAGTCGAAACCCTCGAAGGGCTTGGGGTCCTTGTTCCAGGAGCCGGAGGTGACGAACCTGTCTCTGATCCAGGAGCCCACCGGGAACCCGGGACCCCAGTGGCCCACCTTCTTCCCGTCGATCCAGAACGCTAACTCGCCGTCGTGCTTGCCGATGGTGTTGACCTTCACCATCCACTCAACACAGATCCACTTCTCACGCCCGACGAAGGGGCGCTGGTTGTCGGGACGGAAGTTGTTGCCGTAGAATGCGTTGGGCTGCCCGGCCGACTCCCCATGGGGGGTCTGCCAACTGTGCATCTCGTGCCAGTAGTTGTAGAAGTGCCAGCCCGAGTCGGGCTTGTCGAGGTTAGGCGGCTCGATGGTTGCTCCGAAGTTGCTGTCACCCTTGGGACGGAAGCCGGCCCCACCACCCCACTTGTAGTTGGGTCCGCGTCCCCCCATGCCGATGAAGTGGTGGGGCGTCACCGTGTCCTTGTGGAACTTCACGTAGACGCGCGCGAAGCACTGGTCAACAGCAGGCTCCCACGTGTAGATGAGATCGCCCCCGGTGTCCTTCCCGCGGATGGCCGTAATCCGGGCGCAGCCCTTCCCCGTCCGTGCGATCTCCGGGGCATTGAGGATAACGACACCAGTCCTGTTCTTTTTCAATGCTCCCGGAGTCCCGTCTTCGAAGCCCGTGGCGTAGATGACGTCCGGGTCCTCTCCTATCCCCACGTCTCCGGGGTGCCTCGAGGCGATGCCCGTGTCCCCCTCAAGAAGCCCGGCCCCCGTGTTGGCCTTGGACCCTCCCTCACCAAAGCAGACACGAGCCGTCACAATCCCGAGCACCAGAACCACCGTAACTGCAAATCTCATCTCCCGTCCTCCCAAGGGCTTCCTGCAAACCGGGGGCAGAGCAACGTATCGCCGTGCCAGGCACCCCGTCGATGCCCCCCGCACCCGCCGACTACAAGTTACTTGCTCGCCTGTCTCCCCGCAAGCGCGTTTGTCCCACCGCACCACCTCGCGGCCGGTCTGAGGATCGTCTCGGCTCCCCAGCATACAATTCATTGCCCGGCGCGCCAGTTTGGGATAGACTCATCCGCAGATTAGCGCTGGAGAGTACTGTCACCAGATAAGGAAGAGCCATGCCCCAGGAGACCATGACACCGAGGGAACGGTTTCTGGCTATCGTGAACCACGAAGTCCCCGACCGCATCCCGCTCCACTACCGGGCTACTGAAGAGGCCGACGCCAAACTCATGAAGTACCTGGGCGTCAGTACCGCCCAGGAGCGCAATGAGAGACTGCACCTTGAGCCGGGCATCCACGCTGGCGGCCGGTACGTGGGACCGAAGCCGCCACCCGGCAAGGACACGCTCGGCCTCGAGTACCGCACCATCGAGTACGAAGGGGGCGTCTACCGCGAGTGCGCTACCCATCCCCTCGCCGAGTTCAAGACCGTCGAGGAAATTGGAGCCAACTTCACCTGGCCCGACCCCGACTGGTGGGACTACTCCCACATCGCCAAGCAGGTCGAGGGAAAGGACGATCTCCCCTGTGGCGGGGGTGGCTCCGAGCCCTTCCTCAGGTACAAGTACCTCCGCGGTGACATCCAGGCCTTCATCGACCTGGTTGAGAACCCGGAGATTGTGCACTACATCCTCGACAAGCTTTTCGGCCTCGCCTACGAGAACACCCGACGAATCTACGAGCAGATTCCCGGCCGGGTGGATTCGACGAGCGTCGCCGAGGACCTGGGCTCTCAGGAGAGCCTGCTTTATTCACCCGAACAGATACGGACCTTCCTCCTGCCGCGCATGAAACGGATGATGGACCTCGCTCACCAAGCCGGCGTCAAGGTGACTACCCACAGCGACGGCGCCATCCGAGAGATCCTCCCCGACCTCATCGAAATGGGCACGGACATCCTGGACCCGGTTCAGTGGCGCTGCAAGGGGATGGAGCGGGAGGGCCTCAAGCGCGACTTCGGTGACAGGATTGTGTTCCACGCCGCCATGGACAACCAGTACACCCTGGCCTTCGGCTCGGTGGAGGAGGTCAAGCAGGAGGTGCGCGACAACATCCGCATCCTGGGCGCCGGTGGCGGCTACATGCTCGGCCCCTGCCACAACATCCAGGTCGTGAGCCCCCCTGAGAACATCGTCGCCTGCTACGACACCGCCTGGGAAGAAGGCTGGTACTGAACGACGGGGGCCGGGGTCAGGGACCGGGGTCAGCAGCGGAAACCACTGATCCCCGACTCTCAGCCCCGTTTTTTTTGGAACCCGTGGCTCGCCTCTGCGTAGTACCTTATAACCCTCATCGATGGGGGGGTGTCTGTATGAGGAACACCGTGCCTCGAAGCGAGGATGGAACCACGGACGCCCAGCTTGTCGTGGTCAGCCGAACCGGAGATGTGGAAGCGTTCCAGGAACTCGTCCACCGGTACCAGCGTCGGCTCTTCGGCCTCTGCTATCGGCTTCTGGGCCGATATCACGATGCTGAGGACGCCTGCCAGGAGGCCTTCCTGAGAGCCTTTAAAGCCCTGGACCGCTACGACCCGGGCCGGCCCTTCGACCGCTGGCTGCTCACCATCGCTGCCAACTGCTGTGTGAGCGTACTTCGCCGTCGGCGAAGCATACCCACCGGACCTGAGAGACTGACGGCTGACGACCCCGGCGAGACGACCCGGACGGCGTCGGTTGCCGACCAGGTTGAGGCCCGCGAGTTGGGGCAGGCCGTGGGCCGGGCCATCGCCGCGCTTGCCGACCACTACCGAATGCCCTTTGTCCTTTTCCATCAGGAGGAGATGAGCTACGAGGAGATTTCCCAGGCTCTCGCACTCCCCTTGGGGACGATCAAGAGCCGGGTTCACCGCGCCCGGGAACGGCTCTACGAGGAGCTTTCTCGTGCCGGCTTCCTCG
>CBDVDV010000290.1:0-2912 GCA_965372835.1 uncultured bacterium
CCTGTCGACCGATACTTGTTAGGCCTCCCCCGTGGCGGGGGCAGGGCCTTTCTCTGCTGGCGACTCTTAGCAGACGATCCCCCGGACCTGGGCTTCGAGGTCGAGCGCCGAGAGCCTGCCGGTCAATGGCAGACCGTATCTGCTGAGCCGGTGACCGACTCGACTAACTTCATGGACCAGGCTCCCGAAAGGGCCACCTACGAGTACCGGGTGGTGGCGCTCAGCAAAGGTGAGCGCGAGCCGTCGGCGCCGGTGACGGTGGACGCGGGGGCTGCACCCACCATCGCGGTCGTCGATGCGCCCTTGATGTCGCGCGGGGCCAGCACCCATCACCTGGCTGCCGGCGAACTGCTCAACGACGGCCGAATGGGCTTCGTCTGTACCTGTCGGCAAGAGGGGCAACTGTTCCTTGACGCCTACGCCTGCGACGGCCGACACCTCTGGCGTCGGCCGTTAGGGTACCCGACCAACATCAACATCGGACACACCTGCGGGCCCTACCTGGCCTGGGACGTGAACCACGACGGCCGCACCGAGGTCGTCTGCCGACGGGCCCACGGAGGCTGGGAGGCCGAGATCGAGGAAGCCAAACGCACCTGTCCCGATTCCTTTCCCTGGGACAACCCGGTCAAGGCCGAGCCTCGGCCCGGCGACCTGCTCTGCGTCTTGGACGGGGAGACGGGCGAGGCCGTCTGGGAGGTGGGCTGGCCCGGCGAAACCTTCGAAGCCCACATGACCCTGGGGTACGTCCGGGGGATGGACGAGTGCCCGGCGGTGGTGATTCACGACGGTCGGCCATACGGTACGTCGCGCCTCTACGCCATGGACGGCGCCGACGGCTCTCTCATCTGGCAGGTGGTCCAGGATCGGCCCAGCGGGCACAACCTGGACGTCGGCGATATCGACGAGGACGGCGTCCAGGAGGTAGTCTGTGGCGGGGTCTGCTACAACGGTGACGGCACCGTGCGCTGGGAGGCCGAGCCCTTCGGGCATACCGACATCTCGAAGCCGGCCAGGATCGATCCGTCGTTCCCCGGGCTCCAGGTTTACTTCGCCGTGGAAAGCCGGGACCAGAACCCGGGCGTGTACTTCGTGGACAAAGACGGCCGGACTATCTTCAAGGAGCCTTATCGCCACGCCCACTACGGGTGGATCGTTCGCCACACCGACAAAGTGCCCGGCCTCCAGCCCCACACAGCCGAGGACGCCCGGGCCGAGCACGGGGCCGTGGGCGCCGGGATGCGCGAGGAGGAGCACAACCCCATCTTCCTCCCCGACGGCAGCCATTGGCTGAACCTTACCGAATGGCAGCGAAAGAACTTCGTTCCCGTGCAGTGGGACGAGGGGCCCAGGACGGTCTTCATCATCCGCAAGGAGCACCGCCTGGTTCGGCTCCTTGACGATGGCGAGACCGAGCCCCTCGCCGAGCCCGACCTTCCGCCCGGCGGCCTCTACGGGCGGAACCTCGTCTGCGCCGACCTCGTGGGCGACTACCGCGAGAACGTCGCCACCGTGGACGTGGAGCGCGACCGGCTGCTGGTGCTGGCCAACCCGGAACCCGCCCACAGGCGTGGCCGCTCGCCCTACACCGACTTCTACTACCGTCACGACCGGAGCCAGCACGGCTCCGGGTACTACATCTACGTAGCGCCACCGTTGACGTACGTCTGACGTCCGAGCCAGGGGAACACTACCAAGGAAAGTGGCAGGAGCATGAAACTCAGTCGACTCGCCCGCGCGCTGTACCAGGACATCGCCCAACTGACCATCATCGACGCTCACGAGCATCTGCCCGCCGAGGCCGACTACCTCTCGTTCGAGTACTCGGGGCCGAACATGTTCGCCGGCGGCTACATCTGGCACGACCTGGAGTCGGCGGGGATGTCACCGGAGTTCAAGGCGACGCTTCGCCAGGGCGGCGACCGCCCGGTAGAGGAGTGGTGGCCCCAGATCCGACCCTACTGGGAGTACGTGAAGCATACCACCTATGCCAAGGCGCTGCGCATCACCGCCCGCGACCTCTTCGGCATCCCGGACATCAACGACGGCACCATCGCCGAGTTCGCCGACAAGGTCAAAGCCGACAACGCACCGGGGCTTTACCAGCGGGTGCTTCAGGAGCGCTGCAACGTCCGCTACTCCATCACCTGCACGGGGCAGGCGGCATTCCCCGATGACCCGGGCCTGCGGGGCATAACTTTCTTGCCCACCGCCCAGGGGGCGGGCCGCAGCCTTATCAGGTCGTTGGCCGAGGGCTCGGGCACGGAGATACGAACGCTCGAAGACGCTGCCCACGCAGCCCAGTCGGCCCTGCGGAGCGACCTGAAAGCGGGCGCGGTCGGCTTCAAGATACGAGTCAGCCGGCACGGACCTCCCAACCCCCAAGCGGCCGAGGCCGAACTCAAAGAGGCCCTGCGACCCTCGGAGGAGCCGGGCAACTTCCCCGCCCTTTGCGACTATCTGTTCGACAGGTGTCTCGACGTCGCCACCGAGGCCGACGTGCCCGTGGCCGTTCATACCGGCTACTGGGGTGACTTCCGCCAACTCGACCCGAAACTGATGTTCTCTTTTGCACCTCGTCGGCCGGACGTGCGCTTTGACATGTTCCACTTAGGGATGCCTATGGTCCGAGACGCGGCCCTCATGGGCAAGAACCTGGCCAACGTCACGCTCAACCTGTGCTGGTGCGCCGTTATCTCGCAGATCCAGACCAAGCGGATGCTCGATGAGATCATCGACCTGGTGCCGCTCAACAAGGTGATCGCTTTCGGCGGCGACTACCGCGCGGCCGTGCAGAAGGTGTACGGGCACCTGGTGCTGGCGCGGGAGGTGGTGGCCGCCGTCCTCGCCGACCGTATTGACGCCGGTGACTTCGACCGGGAGTACGCCCTCGAGGTGGCCAGGCTCTGGTT
>CBDVDV010000291.1:0-2893 GCA_965372835.1 uncultured bacterium
AGTTGGTAGCGTCGGCTCGCGAGCCAAACCAGCGGGTGGAAAAAGAGCACGGCCTCGAGCACTCGTCGGTAGAGCGTGGTGGCGGCGTCCCAGCGCTTGACGTGGGCCAACTCATGGCAGAGGGCGTGCTCGAGCGGTTGCCTCCTGCTCGCGTCCAGGGCGGAGCGTGGGAGAATGATGACCGGATGGAAGACGCCTACGGTCATGGGAACGGAGACCAGGGCTGAAGTCCGGAGTTGGACGGGACGCGCCACAGCAATCTGTCGCTGTGTTTCTTCGAAGGCTTTCAGCAGCGAGGGGTCGGACACCGGCTGCGCTCGTCGGAGAAGCCTCCTGACCCAGCGCGCCCCCAGCACCAGGCGAGCCAGCATCACCAGGACGCCCAGCCCCCATGCCAGAACCGCTGCCGCGGCCCAGAAGTGGGCGTCCGACCAGAAGGTCGGCGGTCCCTCAAGGGCTGCGAGTTCAGTGGGTGTGGGCTCGGGCTGAACGGCTGAGGTCACAGTGGTTGGCGGAACGGCCGCCGTCGGCTCCGGTGAAGATGGGGTGGACTCCACTCTTGCCACCGTCGGCTCAGGCATAGCCCATGGTAGGTCCTCAGCGGGCGTGGACTTTCGGAGTAAGTCGAGCGTCTGGGCCAGGGAGGCCGTCGGCACGGGGGAGACCCGGGCGACCAGCGGGAGAAGCGGAATGAGCAGAAGCGTCGTCAGCCAGAGCGCCGACCGAAGTCCGGTCTGCTTCCGCAGCAGAAGGGCCGTCACCACCCAGACTGCTCCCAGGAGCCCCGCCACCTGCAAGGACCAGGTGAGGAGTTCTTCTGCGACCATGGGGGCAAAGTCCTGCCAGCCTTGCCAGACGTTACTCGTCATCGGCTCCCCTCCCGGTATGCGTTCGCTCCCCTGAGCGACCTTCGGTCTCGGTGCTGTCGAACTCCGCCAGCCTCTGGCGCAGCAGTTTCAGTTCGTCCGCATCGGCGGCCTCCAGCTCAAAGAGCCTGGTCAGAAGCAGTTCATGTGAACCGTCGAAGACCCTCTCCAGCAGGTCCTTGAGCATGCTGCCCGAGACCGTCTCTTCGCTGACAAGGGGGCGGTAGACGTGCTTGCGGTCCCGTTCGTCATGTGCCAGGAACCCTTTCTGCTCCAGCGAACGGAGCATGGTGAGGACCGTGGTGTAGGCCAGTTCTCGCTGCTCGGCGACCGCCTCCCTCACCTCCTGCACGGTGGCTTTGCCGAGGTGCCAAACCGCCTTCATGAGCAGCAACTCCACCGGGGCCAACGTCAGTTTGCTTCTCGCCATTCTGTGCTCCTTACTACTACGGTAGTATTATACGATTAGTAGAATAGAGTGGCGCACAAAACGTGTCAACAGAAAAAACGCAGTTTTTTTGAGGCCCGGTGTCCCGTATGCTCTAAACGTGGCCTTCAGGGGGCATTGCTTCGGGCTGCCTGGGAGGGGACTGAGTGACGAAGAGGGCAGTTGCTGGTGTGCTGCTTCTGGGTTTGCTTCAGGGAGGAGGGGGTCTGGTGTCTGGGGAGCGTATTCAGGTCTGGCCGGAGAACCGGTGGTACTGGCAGTACAAGGGCAAGCCGGTGCTGCTCTTGGGCGGCTCCGACGAGGATAACCTCTTCAACCACCCGGAGATGAGCCGGGCTAATCTAAGGGCGCTCCAGGAGATCGGCGGCAACTACATCCGCCAAACGCTCTCCTGCCGGGATGAAGGCAATGTCTGGCCGTTTCGCAGGACCGACGGCAAATACGACCTGGACGGCCCCAATCCCGAGTTCTGGGACCGATTGGCCAACTCTTGCCGGGACGCGTGTGAACGTGACGTCATCGTCCAGATCGAGTTCTGGGCCACTTTCGACTTCTATCGAGACAACTGGCTCAAGAACCCCTGGAACCCCGCCAACAACGTCAACTACACCACGGAAACCACCAGACTCGTCCCCGAATGGGACCACCACCCCTACCGCAAGGCCCAGCCTTTTTTCTACTCGGTCCCGGAACTCAATGACGACGCTGTCCTGCTGGAGTACCAGCAGGAGTTCGTGCGCAAGGTCCTGGAGGTGACCATCGACCTGCCCAACGTTCTTTACTGCCTGGATAATGAGACCGCGACACCGCCTGAGTGGTGCTGGTACTGGGGGAAGTTCCTCGCTGGGGAGTCGAGCAAGCGGGGGGTACCGATTCAGGTCACCGAGATGTGGGACGCCCACGATATCCGCGCCGAGCAGCACTCCCATACCTACGAGCATCCTGAGATTTTCTCCTACGTGGACGTCTCCCAGAACAACTGGCAGATCGGCCAGACCCACTATGACCGCCTGATGTGGATGCGCCGGACGCTGGGGAAGCAGGCGGGGGGGATCAGGCCGATGAACAACGACAAGGTCTACGCCCGGCTGGGGCGAGAGTCCGGTCTGGTGGACATCAGCCTGGACCGCTGGTGGCAGAACGTGTTCGCCGGCTGCGCTTCGACGCGCTTTCATCGGCCGACAGGTGGCAGCGGCATCGGCCTGGGCGCCGAGGCCCAGCAGGCCATCCGAGCCGCGCGGACGTTTACGGATGCCTTCGATATCTTCCACACCGAACCCCACCCCGAACTCCTCTCTGAGCGGGAGGACAACGAGGCCTACTGCCTGGCCCGGCCCGGTGAGGTCTACGCGCTGTACTTTCCCAAGGGCGGAGCGGTGTGCCTCAAAATAGGGCACGCTGAGAAGCAACTCGAACTCCGCTGGTTCGACCCGACCACCGCTCGTTTCGCCCACCCCAGACCGCTGGAGCCCGGGGGCGAGGCCCTGCTTGAGGGCCCAAACCGCGAACACACCTGGCTGGCGCTGATTCAGTAGCGCTGGGTGGCCGGTTCATCGTCCTACCCAGAGGGGCAGGAGGC
>CBDVDV010000292.1:0-2847 GCA_965372835.1 uncultured bacterium
GAGGTGCGGGTCAGTTGCCAGTGGCTGCTCCCGCTGAAGCAGGGGATGCTGCACTTAGGCCCGGCCGGGCTGAGCCTCCTGGCCCCGGTGAGCGGGGAGGAGGCCGTGGAGGAGCTGCGGGCGCTCCGCCGAAGCCCCGGGCTCGGCCGTGGGGAGCAGGCCCTGCTCGAACTCCTCATCGCCGGGCTTGATCCGGTGGAGGTGGTGGCCCAGCCGTGCGCAGGGGAGTTCCAGGTGGAGGTGGACGGCGACCTCAGCGAGTGGTCGGCCGTCGGGTCGACCCGGTTTCCCAGCGAAGGAGCGGGCTCGCGTCGGCTCTTCCCGGAGACAGCCGGGCGTTCTGCGCCCGACGTGGTCCCCCTGGCGGCTACACTGCGCTTGGCCTACGATAAGGACTGGTTCTACCTGGCTGTGGAGGTGGTCGATGACGTCCACCATCCACCCCGTGAGGCGGGAGCCGAGTGGCGCAGCGACGCCCTCTTGCTTCGCATCGTGCCGACCGCCCACACACTGGGCCTGCGGAAGTCGCTCTCGCTGACCATTGCCGGTCCGACGGGAAGGCGGCGACTGGAGGCGCCGATGGGGCGTACCCGCGCTACCGTGCGTGTAGGCATCGGCCGGGAACGAGCGGCGACCACGTACGAGGTGGCGGTGGCCCGCTCCTCGCTGATGCTGACAGACCTCTGGCCCCCGCCGAGGGGTGAGTTCCGCCTGCTGCTGAGCGTGACCGACCGGGACGACTCGGGGCTGCGGGAGATGATCACCTTCCCACCCGGACCCCACACCGGCCGCCAACTGGACAGCCTGGCGACCGTCACCTTCACCTCGGAACTCCCCCCAAACATAGGCAACCTGCTGCTGAAAGAATGGATTGCCCATATCGACACCGAGGCCCTGACCGAGGCGGCATCGGCAACCTACTCTCGTCTGCGCAGAGCAGCCAACGCAGATCTGTCGAACATTCCTCCAAATCTCTGGGCGGATCCAATTCGCGAACTGCATCCCGTTCGCGTCTATATGCACCAGTACAATACAGTTATCGTCCTGAAGGAGTGGCATGGTTCCGAGGAAGGCCTGTACGTCTGCCTCCCGATCTCGTCGTGGATTCCAAGAAGTGGCGTCGATGGATTTGTATTCACGCCTATTGACGGCGAGGTCCCCGTTGATGGTCGGCACTCCGATAGCATCTACATGTTCAAGAGGACGAAGAGTCGCTGACCGGTGCGTTGAGCGTGGGTGCGCTCTGTCGGTGGGCCGGGCCTACGGCGTACGCGGCGCCCGTTTGAGGAGGGTCTGCACCGTCTCCTCGCGCCCACCTTCCAGTTCCACCCGCGCTCGGCTGATGAGCCAGCGGTCGTCGCGCTTGATACAGGTGAGCACCCAGGTGTTGTTGACCGGGCCGGGCCAAGGTGACCGTGGCCCCAGGACCACGACGGTGAGGACCCGGGCGGTTCCCCGCGGGGGCTGGGCCTTCGCGTCCTCACGGACGACGCGCACCTGGACGGGGTCGTAGGTCTGGAAGAGACGCTCGAGCAGGGCGACCAGTTCGGCCCGCGTCCCCAGCCAGTCCCAGGACTCCTCGTCGACTAGGGCCACGCAGGCCTCGGCGTCGTGGGCCTCCACGGCCTGCTCCAAGTTGGAGACCAGCCGGTGCAGTTTCTCCTTGTCAGTGACCCAGAATACCTCCACCAGGATGTAGCCCACCACGGCAGCCGCTACGATGCCCAGGACGACCAGTCTCCTCGGTGTCAGGGTCATCACCAGCCTCCGAAGCACTGGGACGTCGGGATGCGCTCCGGCTCAGTCGCCGAAGACGATTCTCCGGACGACCTTCTGGGTGGCTACCGCGTCCATGCCCCTCTGGGCTTCTTCCAGGGAGTCCCGGTCGATGGCGTCGGCCAGTTTCATCATGGCCTTGATGTTGTCGACGGCCATCTGACAGGCTTCCACCGGGTCCTCGCGGAAGGGGAACATGTCCAGGCCGATCCAGCGGCGATAGTCGGTGACCTTGAGGTAGTAGAGGTACTCGATGGTCTCCCAGAGGTTGACGGTACCGGGGATCATGTCGTCGTCCCACTCCCGGTAGGCGTCGTTGAAGTGGACGTTGAAGAGTTTGCCCGAGCGGGCGAGCAGGCACAGGCTGTCGGCCGGGTTCTCCCGACTCATCAGCGCGTGGCCGAAGTCCAGAGCCACCCCCACGTTCTGCAGCCCCACCTCATGGCAGACGTAGAGGGCCTTGGCCACCGAACCGATCTGCATGTGGGTGCGGGGCTCTTTGAGTTTGTATTCGATGCCGATGTCGATGGTGGGGTCGACCTGGGCCACGGTGCGGACTCCCTCGACGGTCAGGTTCCACTGCTGGCGGTAGTCGGCCTGGAAGGGGTAGTCGTAGCCGTCGGCCCCCAGCCAGAGGCCCACCCCGCAACCCATCTCCCGGGCCGCAGTCACCGCCCCTGCCGCCAGTTCCAGGGCCTCCTTGCGCAGTTGGGGGTCGCGGCTGGTAAAGGCTCCGTGCTTCCACTTGCGGTAGCCGAAGGTGTTGAGGTTCATGTTGGAGCAGACCAGGTTGTGCTCCTTGAGCAGGTCGTGCATCTCAGCGAAGGACAGTTCCACAAAATCCGTGTCCCAGTGGAGTTCGACGCCGTCGATGCCGTCCACGTCCCCCGCGCGACGGATCATTTCCTGGACGCTCACCTCGTCGCTGTAGCCCCTCGGGCAGAAGCGGTCGGATGTCTGCCCCAAACACCAGAGCCCCGCAGCAATCCTGTTCTCACCCATCTCGCGCCTCCCCACTCATGACTTCGGTCTCAGCCCCTCTGCTAGCCTCCGCATTGTACCTCCCACGCC
>CBDVDV010000293.1:0-2847 GCA_965372835.1 uncultured bacterium
GTTCAGCCTCGGCCAAGGCAAGCCAGAGGCGCCGCCAGAGCCGGTACTTGCGCTCCGGGCTCCAGATGTAACTCATCTCCGTCGAGGCGTATCGGCTGACGAGAGGGTTGTCATACATCCTCTGAGTGCCCACGCTCGTTCCGCTCCTTTTTGGACGGTGGCGTCGCAGCCCTCACCATACCGCCCGCTGCGCCCTCTGTCAAGCCGACCCGCCCCTCGCACCAACTGCTGTTCCACGTGGAACAAAACGCCCGCGGACACAGCCGCGTTCTCCAGGAACTCTGGATCGACGGCGACCGGGGGAGCCGGGTGGAGGGGCTGCGCGGGCGGACCGTCCCCGAACTCAACATCAACACCCTCTGGGTCTGCTCCTGGACCCAGGCCCCCAGGCGTCAGAAGATGTGGATCGACGACATTCACCATCAGCGCGGAGCCGTTCGCGCCGGCGAAATCCGCTCAGTGAGAGCGGAGCCCCTTGAAATCGAGAGGACCGCAATGGTTGGATAGGCCTGGCCGCTCAAAGCCTCCCTTTGGCCAGGACGCGGACATGCAGTTTGCGGGCCAGCAGGAGAAACACCAGACCGAAGACCAACACAACGGCGACGTCAAGAGCCAGCGGAAAGTGCGCGGAGACACCCCACGAGGCGCGGATGAGGTCGGTACTGTAGGTCAGCGGTGAGACGTAGGCCACCGCTCGAAGCCAGTCGGGCATATCCCCCAGGGGCAGGAAGATGCCACTGACGAAGATGAGGGGCAGCCGAACCAACTGCGAGAGCATCATTATCTGCGAGGGGTTGTCGCTGGGCCGGGCTGCCAGCAGCACCCCCAGAGCGGAGAAACAGAACGCTGAGGCCACCAGCGCGAGTACCAACGTCAGCGGCGAAGCCAGCCTGGCCTCCGTCGCCACCAGCGCGACGACCACAGCCACCAGCGAGAGCCCGAGGCCGAACCCAGCCCCCGCCAGCGCATCACCGAACACAAGTTGAGGCACACCCACCGGCGCCGAGAGCAGTCGTTCGTAGGTCCCCGACCGTCGTTCCCAGGGGGTTATGAGCGGGCCCACCGAGGAGGCCGTGAAAAAGAGCACCAGGGCCAGCATCCCCACCACCAGAGCCGCCGACGTCAGCTCCCGACCGATGCCGAAAGCCAGGAAAAAGGCCACCGGAAAGAGCACCCCGAAAATGAGCACCGGAGGCTTCAGGTAATAGATCAGGCAGTCCTTCTTGGCAATGACCAGCGTACCCCGGAGGAACTCGCGGACCTCGCCCATCCACCCAGCGCTTATGGGTCTTACGGCTTGCTCACTCATCCCTGCTCCTCCACCGGCTGTGTCCGCTCGGTGATGGCCACAAAGACTTCCTCCAGGCTGGGAAGTCTGGTGTTGACCGAGTTGACCTCCAGGCCGCGTTCGCCTGCTAACCGAAGCATCTTCTGGGCCACGCGACCTGGGACCTCCGTCCGTACCCGGAGCCCCCCGGCGATGGCCTCGACATCGCTCACCTCAGGCCAGCCTCTTACGTCGTCCTTCTGCAGGCTCCCCTCGACGAAGGTCACCTCGACGAACCGGGCGGTCTGGGCGCCGGCCTGCAGTTGGGCGGGGCTGGCAATGGCGACCAGTCGCCCATGGTTGATGATGGCCACCCGGCTGGCCAGTTCCTCGACTTCGGCCAGGTTATGGGAGGTGAGGAACACGGTCACCCCCCGCCGGTTGTACTCGTGGATAAGTTGCCTGATGAGCCTGGCGCTGGCCACGTCCAAGCCTACCGTGGGCTCGTCCAAGAAGAGGATCTCCGGCCCGCTGATGAGCGCCATGCACAGCATGAGTCGCTGGCGCAGTCCCTTGCTCAGGGTGCGGCCCTGGCTGGCCTTCCGATCCCGCAAACCGAAACGCTCCAGCAGTTCGTCGCCTCGCTGCTCGCGTTCGCGTCGGCTGACGCCGTAGAGTTCCGCCATCAGCATCAGGTTGCGCCAGACGCTCAGGTCGACATAGATGTTAGCGTTCTCAGGCACGACGCCGATGCCGCGACGGGCCCGGACCGCGTCGCGACTCATCCGATAGCCGGCCACGATGGCTCGGCCGCTGGTGGGGGGAAGGAGCCCGGTGAGCATCCGCAGCGTGGTCGTCTTCCCCGCGCCGTTGGGCCCCAGGAAGGCGAATATCTCCCCTCGGGGGATGGCGAAACTGACGTCGTCCACGGCCAGGCGTTCACCAAACTTCCGCGTCAGCGCTTGCGCCTCAATCACCCACTTACTCACAGCAGCACCCCTTGGCCAAAGACCAGCCAACAGCCCGGCGGGTCCGGGACCACCCGGGCGCCAGTGAGTCCCGCCTCCTCGGCCAGTTGTCTGAACCTCTCCGGGCTCCGCGCCTGCTCAAACTCGCGCAGGGACTTCGCCCCCTCGGTGGCCACAGCCTCCCGTCGCCGACGTATGAATTCCCGCCTGGCCCATTCCGGGTACCCCGAGCCTACGCCGCCCCCGACCATGGCCCGGGCCCCGGGACGCAGGATGCGATAGACCTCGCGCAAGCCCCGAGGTGGGTCGTCCCAGAAGAAAATCGACCCACGACTGACCACCAGGTCCACAGAACCGTCGGGCAGCGGGATGCTCTCCGCGGAAGCGGCGACGGCCACCACACGCCCTGCTGACCCCGACTCCTTTGCCTTATCCAGGCCGGCGGCCAAAGCACGGACGTTCGGGTCGATCAAGAAGATTGTGCTCCTGGAACTCCGCCCCAAGGCCAGCCCAAGACCGCCACTTCCGCAGCCCAGGTCGACCCAGAGGCCTTCCTTCGGTCGGCAGTACTGCAAAACGTCCTCGGCAACGGGAGCAAACCAGTCGGGCAGC
>CBDVDV010000294.1:0-2765 GCA_965372835.1 uncultured bacterium
CTGGCAGGGGAGAGTGTGGTCAAGTCCGGCGTGGATAAGTTCTTCGGCACCGACCTGGAAGACATCTTGAAGGCGAAGGGCATTGGAACGGTCATTGTGGTAGGCACGTCGGCGCACGGCGCCGTCCTGCACACGGCCACTGGGGCTGCGTTGCGGGGCCTGGAGGTCATTGTGCCCGTTGACGGCATGTCCTCCACGGAGCCATACGCTGAGCAATACACGGCTTGGCATTTGGCGAACGGTCCCGGCACCCGTCGCCAAACCACCCTCACCCGCATCAGCCTGATCACCTTCTGAGGCACGAGGGCCGCCGGGTCTCGCGCAGGTCCTTTCCGCTTGCTCGGAGACACTTCTGGTGGTACATTTCCTCCAGATGAGAACTGAACGGATTAGGTGACCTCGATCGAGTCCCTTGTCCCGTGCAGTCGAGCGCGCCTGGCAGTTAGGGGGGCATCAATGCCTCTCTGGACCCGGCTCAAGACCGCTGAGCGCTTCTACCTCAAACTGGGCTTCCGGGTGGTCTGGAACTTCGACACCTTCGGCAAGGTGCTCGAGCAGGACCTCCTCTCCGGGGACTGGACCGCCCGCCAGCAGTACCTGTAAAGTGCTAACGTCTGCATGAGTGAGGGCGACTGGCCGATAATCGGTATAAGGCCAAAGGAAACGAGAAGACGGTTCGCCATTCACTTTCACAGGTTCCGGAAAGGAGCGGACGATGCAAAGGGGCTTTTGGCCGTCGGCTCTCAGGGCCCGAGACGTCGTCTATCGTGTGATTCTCGGTTGCCTGGCGGTCGGATTCACTTTCCTTTTCGTCGACAGGTGGAGTTCCCATCTCAAGAGTCTGGACCAGACCCAGGCCGTGCTGCAAGAGGTGGCGGTGCCGACGGGCTACGAGTGGCAGGGCGTCATCGAGGGCGTTGCTGCCGCCACCCGGGCCACGGCCAACCTTCAACTGGCCGTGGCTGTCCTGGTCACACTTGCTGCCTACGCCCTCTGCCTCTACGTGGCCTCGCTTGAAGAGGTCCTCGTCAGGGCAGGTCTCGTCGCCGGGCGCGCCTCCGACTGGCCGAGCCACGCCAGGCGACTGGTCAACCGGTCGTACGCTAGACTCTTCGCCGGCTGGTTCGCCGCGCTCGCTTTCATCGTGTTGCTTGACAGGTACTATGACCGCGCCACCGACCACCTTCTCAGCACGACCGCAACCAGCTCCTTCGAGCTCAACGTCACCCAGTCCTCACTGACCCACCTCTTCCGCACGACGGGCGATTGGATGTGGCTGGGGCCCATCGTGTTGCTGATGTTTCTCGCCTTCATGCATTTGTGTCGGATGGTCGCCTTGCTCCGCGCCCACGCCCAGGTCGAGACGGAGCAGGAGCCCGCCCGCGCAGCACCCTGAATGAGGCGGCTCGCGCGACTCGTATGCGCGCAGGCCTCCGTCCGTGCGCGCCTCACCCCGGTCGGCCTTCCAGGCTGGCCACGTCGAAGTCGCGGGCGGTGTGGTAGCAGGCGATGATGTTCTCCGTCGACGTGTCGGGCTGGATGACGTTGGAGGGGAAGACCACCAGCCCGCCGTCGTAGCCACACTTCCTGATGAGATGCTCCACCTCCTCGCGCACGTCCTCAGGCGAGCCGAAGGGGAGGGTGCGCTGCAGGCTGACGCCGCCGTGAAGGGTGATGCGGTCGCCCCATCGGCGCTTGACCTCCACCGGGTCCATGCACTCGGGCTGCAGTGGGTTGATGACGTTGAAGCCGATCTCCACCAGGTCCTCCATCAGGTCGGTGACGTCCCCGTCGCTGTGGATGAAGAAGAAGACGTCGGGGTTGATGGCTCGGCAGTCGGCGATGAGTTTCGCCATCCGGGGTTTGTCTACCGCTCGCCAGGCGTCGGGGCCCATGATGATGCGGTCCTGCATGGCGATGTCGCCGGTGACGGTTATCATGTCCACCTCGGCTTTGGCCATCCGCTTGGCCATCTCGCCGAAGAGGTCGTAGAGGCGGTCGTAGAGGGCCTCCAGGAGGCTGCGGTTGGCGTAGTAGTCAGCCAACACGTTGTCCATCCCCCGAAGCATCCAGGCCTGTTTGTAGGGGTTGGAGATGCCCGCCGAGACGAACAGGTCCTGCTCTTTGAGTTCTTTCACCCGCTGGGTGTAGTTCTCAGGTTCGCGGATCTGCTCTGACGTGGGGAAGGCATACCGCTCGATGTCCTCGACGCTCCGGGCGCCTTCAAGCGGCCCGCCCACCCATTCTTCGTACCAGCCCCCCTCGCCGATGCGGTGCCGGATGCCCCAGGCATCTTCGTACGTGCGCTCGTCCAGCCAGATGGCCTTGCGGCCCCCTTCGCGCCCCGGGCGCTCGGTCGCCTTCGCTTGGTAGTCAGGGAAGACCAGCCCGGGCCCCAACCCGGCCCAGCCCTCGATGCCCAACTCCCGAAGCACGTCGGCCCAGTCGTCGGTCCTGTAGTGGCGAAGAAGACGTTTTCGCACCTCGTCGTGGAACCAGCCTTCGGTGGGGGTGCGGTCCGGTACCTGGTGGTTGAGTGTGGCGAGGATGCGTTCTCGTGGTGTCATGCGCCTCTGCTCCTGTGTTCGGGTGGTCAGGCCAGGCCCGGTGCTCGGCCGGGAGTAACGATCGGATGCATTGTTTCCTGTGGGACCGGGCATGTCAATGGCAGGAATACAGTCGGCTGTTCGCTCGCTCGGCGGCTCAGATGAGGAACGTCTGTGCTTCCTCCCGGGGCACGCCCCGGGTTGTGAACTCGTAACCTT
>CBDVDV010000295.1:0-2746 GCA_965372835.1 uncultured bacterium
GGGGCCGTAGCTCAACTGGATAGAGTCCCGGACTGTCGATCCGGTGGTTGCGGGTTCGAGTCCCGTCGGCCTCGCCATGCCTCATTCTGACCGGGACACCCTTCCCCCTCGCCAGAGCGTGACCTGCGCATGGGGCAGTCGCCCTAATCCCCAACTCTCGGAGCAGAGCGCCGCCGACTCCCGCCCCACCCGGTCGGCTCCCGGCAAGGCGGTGCCCATGCGGAGTCCGCTAGGACCGCGGGGTCGGAGGCGTCTGCGGAAGACAGACCTGGAGGAGATTAAAGAAAATTGTTACCCAGGAACGTTTTTCCCTTGCGTTAGGGTTTTATTAGGTATACTCTTTGGGCTGGAATCCAGAGATGAACTGCGCTGAGATGGTGCTCGAATGGCGTGAGGAGTGGCTGTGGAGCGAGTGGACTTCGGCAAGTTCAGTCGAGTCGTGATGTTGGTGGATGTGGACGCCTTCTTCGCCCAGGTGGAGCAGGTGCTTCACCCGGAACTGCGGGGGAGGCCCGTCATCGTGGGTGGAATGCCCGGGGAAAGCAGCGTAGTGGCCAGCGCCTCCTACGAAGCGCGAGCCTTCGGCGTCCGCACCGCGATGCCCCTCTCGCGGGCCTACCGGCTCTGTCCCCAGGCGGTCTTCCTCAAAGGGCGCTTCAGCCACTATCGAAGAGCAGCGGATGAGATTATGGAGGTGCTGGAAGAGTTCGCCCCCCTGGTGGAGCCCGTCTCCCTGGACGAAGCCTACCTGGAGTTTCCCGGCTGCGAGCGCTTGTATCGGCTTCGCCGGCCTTGGCTGACCGACGGGTCGACGAGCGACGAAGGAGCCTCCCGTGAGCGCAACCGCGCCGGGCCAGCCAAAGGTGACGGAGTCACACCGATAGACCTGGCCGAGCGCATCAAACGGGCCATCAAGGCGCGCACCGAACTGGACGTCTCCCTCGGCGTGGGGACCTCCAAACTCATGGCCAAACTAACCTGCAAGTTGGCCAAGCCCAACGGGGTCACCTGGATACGCCCGGGCTACGAGGCTGAGTTCCTGGCGCCGCTTGTGGTCTCGGCCCTTCCCGGCATCGGACGGGCCACCCGCCGACGACTGGAGAAGTTCAACGTGCACACGGTGGGGGAACTCAGGAAGATTTCGCCTGACCTTCTGGAAACCACCTTCGGCGCCCTGGGGCGGAACCTGGCCGAGTACGCGCGGGGTCGGGACCCCTCCCCGGTGGAGCCTCCGGGACTACCCAAGTCAGTCAGCCGAGAGACTACATTTGAAGTCGAGGTGATGGACCGCGCCGTCGTCGAAGGGATGCTCTACTACATCACCGAGAGGGCCTGCAAGAAACTTCGGCAGCTCGGCCTCAAGGCCCGCTGCGTGACGGTGAAACTCCGTTACAGCGACTTCGAAACCTACCTGCTCACCCGCTCGCTCCCCGAAGCCACCGACCAGGACCACCGCATCTACGAGTTGGCGCGGGAACTCTTCCGCAGGCTGTTCACCAGACGGGTGCGGGTCAGGCTCATCGGCGTGAGTCTGAGCAGCCTCTCGGCCGAGGCCGTCCACCAGCACTCGCTCTTGGAGGACGATGGTTACGAGAAGCGTGGACGCCTCTACCGTTCCCTGGATCGTATCCGCGAGCGCTTCGGCTTCAGCGCCGTCACTGCGGGGAAGTCGGTCAACCTGTTGGGAAAGTTGGAGCAGGACGAAGAGGGCTTCAGGCTCAGGACACCCTCGCTGACACAGTGAGCGCAGCGGCGTAAAACCGCCGTTGGGTGGCCCACCTTGGCTTGGCCAAGGTGGGCGCGAAGCGTGGGAAACCCGGAGTCAACGTAAGGGCGAAGGAGCACCTTGGGTTTCCGGTGCAATGCGTTTCCCCGGGAAACAGATGGGGTACAGAGGAACCGCAGAGGCATGGATGCGCCGAGTACCCCCTGGAGGTTGTGGACTGTAAGCGGTAGGTATAGGGAAGGGGAACTCCGGTCTTTCATGGTGTCGGCTGGGCCACGGAGCGCATTGACGGAAAGCAGACGCGCATGCTGGTGGGTAAAGGTGCTCATTGGCGTGTGAGTTGAGGAAGCAAGGTTCGCGGACAGGGCTTAACCCCCGTCCCTACAAACTGGAGACTTCTATGGCAAGGCCCGAAAACGTGTTCGTCTACTGGCCAGTATCCTGCTTCGACAAGCGACGGAAGAAGCCACTGCCCGTCTACACGCGCTTCTACGTCCTGGATGAGGCGAAGGCGACCGACGCAGAGAAGCAGGCCATGCTGAGGCTTATTCACGAGAATGACGTGCCCACACCAGATCTTCCGCCAGGCATGGGGCAGACAATGGAGACCGTTTCCTTTGGAGCCAGCGGTTGTGACAGGCGAGTTCTGAAATATAGGCACCTTTTCCGAGAGCGCACGGCTGGGGAACTCCAAGCGGCGCTCGATTGCGCAGACCGGCACGGAGAACCTGTGAGCCTCGAGTCAATAAGCCTCATGGGCAGTTACTTCGAGGATGAGAATGGGGCAGAGATCTCTGAGGTAGAAATGATGGACTACGTCGCAGGAGGTGGACCAGTAGTTATTGCACGAAAGCCGGAGAGTGTCATTCGCCTGGGGCCTTCGAGGATACGCGATCCTGGCAAGTGGTCGGTAGAAGCGGCTAACACCCTCGCGCACTTCTTTGAAGTTGTCGAGCTACTGGCTTCCAGCACGTGGTACCGCTCAGCCGTGAGCATCACTACGTACAACCGAGAAAACAT
>CBDVDV010000296.1:0-2732 GCA_965372835.1 uncultured bacterium
ATGGGAGGCACCCCCAGGTAGCCCAGCCGAAGTCCCTCCGGGGCCGCCGACCGGCCTTCCGCCTCCCGCAGGAACGCCTCCACTTCCGTCTCGAAGCGGTCCGGGTCGCCATTGAAATCGCTGGCCGAAACCAGGAAGCGATGGTTCTCTTCTCCGCCGACCTTACCCTCTTTCCAGGTCAGTTCGTCCAGGCGGAGGAGTGTGCGCCGAATGCGGTCCAGTCGGCGCTTGGCTTCGAGCGCCTCACCGTAGGTGACGCCGAATATCCGCAGCAACTTTTCCACCTCGACCGCCAAGGCAGCCTGGCTGCGGTCATACGGGTAGGCGAAAGGGACGACGCGCTTGCCCTGGTACTGGAACAGTTCGATGAGGGCGTGGGTGTTGGAGCAATCCCCCTGGGTGACGGCGATGATGGCGGCGAGGTCATCCGCAGCCAGGGCGGCAGCGTAGATGCCCTTGACCCAGCCACAGACGGTACGAGGGAGCCCCGCTTGCTCCGCTTGAGCCACCAGCCTTGCCGGGTCCGCACTGGTGATGAAGACGTTGTTGAGGTCCATCGGCACCGCCCCTGCCGCCACCAGCACCTCGACGGGAATGGAGGTGGTAAAGGCCACCTTCAGGCCATGCCAGTCGCGGGGCCATTCAGCCACCGTTGCTCCTTCCCAGGAGGCACCACGTAGGGGATGGGGTCAGGCAACCCGGCCTCTCCGAACGCCGAGAGCCTCAGCCGGCAACTCTCACACAGCCCGCAGGCCTGGTCTTCGCGCTCGTAGCAGGACCAGGAGAGTTCCAAGGGGGCTCCCAGTTCCAGTCCCTTGCGGACGATGTCGGCTTTGCCCAGGTCTATGAGTGGGGTCACCAACTGGAGGTGCGTTTCCGGGCGGGTGCCCAGGTCGATGAGCCGTCGGTAGGCGTCGAAATAGACGGATCGGCAGTCGGGGTAGCCACTGAAATTGACCTCGGTGGCGCCGACGTACACCGGGCCAGCCCCCAGCACCTCCGCCCAGGCGACGGCGACGGCGATAATCTGGGTGTTGCGAAACGGAACGTAGGTGTCGGGGACGCTCTGAGCGTCGGGCTTGCCATGCGGTACGGGGCGCGCCGTGTCCGTCAGGCTGGAGCCACCGATGCGACCCAGGTGAGGGAGTTCGGCCACCAGTTGCCGGTCTTCGGGCACCGCGAAGAAGTGCGCGATGTCCCGGAAGGCACGCAGTTCACGCCGCCAGGTACGCTGGTGGTAGGTGACGTGGCAGAGGCACAGTTGGTAGCCGTCGCGGCGGGCCATCGCCGCGGTGACACAACTATCGAGCCCGCCACTCAGGCAGACGACGCACCGACCCTTTCCCGACGTCTCGGCGGGCATGGCTCACACCCCTTCAGCCGCCGGCCCCCAGACCACCTTATGCAACTGCACCTGGAAACGCACCGGGAGGTTGTCGTGAACCACCCAGTTGGCCAGCTCCTCGGGACGCAGCCGTTCGAACGCCGGCGAAAAGAGCACCGTCACCTGCCCGGGCAGACCGTACCGCGCAGCCACGTCCTTGGCCCAGTCGTAATCGTGACGGTCGGTGATGACGAACTTCACCTGGTCGGTGGGCCTCAGGTGCTGAAAGTTCTCCCAGAGCATGCGCTCAGACATGCCGCTGCCCGGGCACTTGATGTCCACCACCCGCACCACGCCCTCGGGAAGCGCCTCCACGTCCAGGCTGCCGTTGGTCTCCACCAGGACCTGGTGACCGGCCATCAGCAGCGCCTGGGCCAGGCGGGGGGTCTCATCCTGAAGCAGCGGCTCGCCGCCCGTAACCTCCACCAGGTGCGTGCCGTACTGCTTGACACCCTCAAGCACCTCCTGGATGGTCATTTGCTCGCCCTGCTCGTAGGCGTAGGCCGTGTCGCAGTACGAGCAGCGGAGGTTGCACCCGGTCAGCCTGACGAAAGTGCACAGGCAGCCGCTGTAGGTCGATTCGCCCTGGATACTGCGGAAGATCTCGTTCACCACCAGCGCCATCGTCCAGACCCCCCTACATTCTGCCTCCGCGTTCAGCCACCAAGGGTCACGCCTTCTAACCCAAGCAGTCGCCGTTTGAGTTGGAGACCTCCCTCGGCCGAAAAGCCCCCCAGCCCACCGTTCGCTGCCAACACCCGGTGACAGGGCACAACGAGCGGCACGGGATTGTGAGCCATCGCCTGCCCCACCGCTCGGGCCGCGCCCGGACGGCCCGCCCGGGTCGCTACCCCGCCGTACGTGACCACCTCCCCATAGGGTATCTGAGCAGTGAGTTCCCAAACCCGTCGGCGAAACTCCGAGACAGACGGGAACTCCATCGGCGCCGACAGCGTCACCGGCTCACCCTCAAAGTAGCGCAGGCAGCGCTGAGCCAGACCCGACCGCGTCCCTTTCTTCACTGAGGGCCCGTTTCGCATGGCCTCGCGCTCCACGTTCCGACGGCCGCCAGGCAAGATCACCCGACACAAGCGGTCGGCCCGCCAGACCAGAACCATCCAGCCCCAGGCCGTCTCAAATAGCTCAAATTCCCCCACCAGTAGCGCCCTCGTACGTACCATAAGGTCTTTTACCACAGAATGTTAGGTTATGCAAATGGGATTGGAGAAAATCCACGGCCGGCCGGCGAAGTACAGCTCGACCCGGTAGACGCCTGGCTCCGACACCTGCCATGAGGCCCCCCTGTCGTCGGCTGTGGCTCGCACCCGGCCGTCGTGGAGGAGACGGA
>CBDVDV010000297.1:0-2687 GCA_965372835.1 uncultured bacterium
GGGGACGGGTTTTACGCCGTGCTCAGGGCTTCCGGATGGTGACGTGGTCGCTTCGGAAGGGCTTCTCGAGGCGGTCTTCGATCCACTGTCGGTCGATGTGTATCCCGTGGAGGTCGTCGCGCATGGGTCGGCCTGGATACAGACCCAGGGCTTCCCGGTAGCACCTGACCGCCTCCTCTCGACGGCTGAGGAGGTCCAGCATGTGCCCCTGCCACACCAAGAACGCGCACTTCAAGCCGCTGGCGTGCTCGCGACCTTCCGCCGCCTCGGCCGCCCGAGCGAACAACCGCAGCGCCTGCTCATACTCCTCGGCGTGGAACATCCCCACGGCCAGCCCCATCCATATGGCCGGGTCCGAGAAGCCTTTGTTCTCGGCTTCGGCCAGGAGTCCGGAGGCGCCCTCACCACTTCCGGTCAGGATCATCTGCATGACTTTCTGAAGGAAATCCTTCTCCACTTGGTCGGGCTCCGGGAGAGTGGGGACTTCCACGAGTCCAGCGTCGGGGGTAAAGCGGACTTCGCCCGAGGTCTTGTACCATCCTTCCCAGGCGGCGATGACCCGCTCCTTCTCCTCGGCAGGTGCTCGCGGGCTGTAGTCGAAGTTCTGACCGGTCACCATGCGCAGGCGATTGATCATCTTGGCAAAACTCTGTGCCTTGGTGGTCTTGCTCCGTCGACGGCGAGGGTCCTCGGCATAGTCGAACATCCCGGCGGAATCGAGGTGCCGAAGGGCGAAGATCATCGTACCCAGGGCCCTGTTGACGTCTTCCTTCGCCTTCTCCTTTTCTCCCTTGCGCCAGTAGGCCCAACCGCGAGCCAGGTACGCGTACTCACCCAGCATGTAGCGTGAGTAAGCATCGATCGCTGCGTCGTAGTCACCCATTTCGTAATAAGCCCGGCCCAGCCAGAACCAGGCCCAGTTTCGCCGGGGCTGAACCTCGACGACGCTCTTGAAGAGGTCCACGGCCTTCTGATACTCCGCAGCAGCCAGTGCGTACCTCGCCTGGGCGAACTGCCAGTCGGCGACCCCCTCCTCTTTCATCCACTCCGGTTCTTGAGCCGGCGGCGCGCCAGGGCGCTTGTCGACGACGGTGACGCCCTCAGGGATGACGATGTCGAAGGTTCCCGCAGGGGGTTCTTCGTAACTGATGTCGTAGCCACTACCGGCGATGGGGAGTTTGCTCTCCGGGTCGATGTAGTACTCCTGGTTCAACTTGAGCCAGCGCACACGGTGGGCGCGTCGGCCCTTGTACCGGACGTTTTCTTCAATCGTCACACTGCTCTCGCCCGCTAAGTCCCGGAAGAACTGACCCAAATTTCCGATCCACTGCCATTGTTGATCCTTCGGGTCCCAGAGAACGACGGTGTTCTTGTCCTTGTAATACACGCAGACCGTCTTGCCGTCCTCAACAACGAAGAAGTTCGGAGGCGTGTCCTGGCGATACCGGACCTGGAAGCCTTCGGGCCCCACCTCAATCCAGCGCTCATCAGCAGGCATCTTGTCAGTCGCCGGCCTGACCAGGTGCATGTAGCGGACCGACTTCAGAGCCTCCACCGTCTGTTCCAACGCGTAAGCCTCCCCAACGCCGGGGAAGGATAGCACGCCGAAAACCACCAGGAACGCCAGCGCCGCCGCCGCTCCCACAACCAGCGCTTTCTGTGCAGGTCTCATCTTTCGAAATCCTCCAATAAGACGCCTTGGAATATCAACCAGCCTGAGCATTGGAGAAAACTGCCGCCCGGCGAGCCGTTCGACCAGCTCATCCTCAATCGCTTTGACCCCCCGAGCGATTTCGTCGAACGTTGCCTGAACCATCTCCTCTTCAACAAGCAGGGCCTCGTGGAACTGTCGGCAGACTTCACAGCCCCCAATGTGGCGACGGAGTTCGTCAGCGGCTTGAGGGTCTAACTCACTCAGCACGAGCGCCGCGATCGCCTCTCGCCGATCCGAACATCGCTCGCGCTCGCTCATGGTTCTTCCTTTACTAAAAGGTCATGGAGCATCAGCCGGGCGCGTACCAGCCGTTGGCGAACCGCTGCTTCGCTGATGTTCAAACTCTGAGCGACCCCCGCGCAACTCCGGCCGTCGAGGTAATAAAGGGCGATGGTTTCCCGATAGTTGTCCGGGAGTTGCGACATGGCTGCGTGCAGCCGCTTGATGGCTGGATTGTTGCGCTCGCCGTCGGCGGGGACATCGTCAGGAAGGGCGACTGCCGGTCTCCGTCCTCGGTAGTGGTCGACGCACGTCCGCCTGGCAATCTGCAGCAGCCAGGCCCGCACCCGACTGTGGTCGCGTAGGGTGTCGAGTTTGGCGATGGCTTTGAGGAATACGTCTTGCATGACATCCTCGGCATCGTGAATGCTTCGCGTGTTGGCCGCGCAGACCGCTAACACAGCCGGCGCATACCGATGCACGAGCACCCCCGGTGTCATCGCTTCGGCGTCGCCGCGCCCGTTTCGACTGTCAGTCTCCATCGCCACCCCGGGCATTTGATGCCTTCATCTAACAAGACGCACTATCCCGCGAGATTGTGACATGGTTCTTACTCGCCCGCCACTTTTCTAACCTGAAAAGCCCTCCCCAAGCGCCGACTCCTGGGAGACAGTATTTCTGTGTATGTACGATTTTTTGCTTGACTTTTTGATGAAATGTGGTATGATGACAGGTGAGAGTGGGGACAAGGGGT
>CBDVDV010000298.1:0-2673 GCA_965372835.1 uncultured bacterium
TTCGACACTGTTCTGGTAGAACTCCGGAATAGCCACAGAACCCTCCTCAGTCACAACTCCTGAATGTAGTGGACGGACCTGCCCATTTCGGTGAAGCCGGACTTCTCGTAGAGGCCGCGGGCGCGGGTGTCCGTTTCCAAGGTTACCACCCGGGCGTAATGGAGCCCGTGCTGGCGAAAGATGTCGAGGACTCGGCCGATGAGGCCGGTGGCGATGCCCCGGCGCTGGCGGTCAGGGTGGACGGCGTTGTAGCTAACGGTGCCGGTCGAGGTCTTGTGGTCCAGCCGGTAGGTCATGTAGCCGGCAAGGGCACCTCCCACCTCAGCCACCAGGGTGAACTCGAGGTCCTCGCTCACGTGCTTGCGGATGGTCTCAGCGTGACGTTCGTCCCAGGTTTTCCCCTCCAGCAGCGGCGACCGCGGACCAAACCGTTCTTGCAGGAAGAAGTCCACCGTCTCGCCTTCGAAAGCCGCGACGCTGAGCGCCACGATGGCATCCACGTCCTCGACGGTGGCCTGCCGAATCCTCAAGCCCTCCATCTGACCGACCTCCCACCGGCCGCACCTCATCTTCCAACGCCGAGCCGCTCAGTGTAGGGCGGGCCCCACCGAGGCACCAACAAATTCCCCCCATCACCCCCGCGTGGCTGGGGGCGGACCGAAGCCTGTGCCACGGCCGGTCTTGCCCGGCCGTGCCACCCGTCGTGGAAGAATGAGTTAGCCACGGAACTGCACGGACTGACACCGAAGGAACGGTGAACCGCAGAGGACGCAGAGAACAACAGCCAACGGAATTGGAGTAACAACAGATGCGGTTCCGATGCTGCCGGGCGCTCACCCTTTCTGTCTTTTCTTGTTTCCCATTCTCATTCTTCTCTTGCTGTCCTCTGCGCTCTCTGCGTCTTTGCGGTGAAAAGAGGTGTGTCTCTTGTCCGTGCGCTTCCGTGTACGCCCCGGGGCTTGCGCCTGGGGAGAGCACGGGGTCTAATAAATGCTGGGAGTCTCGGATGTTGTCGCTATAGAGGATGCGGGCTATGAGCGTCGCTGCGCTCGCGAACGGCCGGGTGATCGAGCGGAAACTTCGGCGCGCCCGTCGACGCTACGTCCTCGCTCACGCGCTGGACGGCGCCGCTGAGGTGGTGCTCTGGGCCGCGGGGTTGGGGGCGGTGAGCCTGGCTGTGGACTACACCTTCCACCTGGAACCCCTCGGTAGGCTGCTGCTGTTGGTGGTCTACGGGGCGCTGCTGCTGCTGGTGGTTGGCCGTTGGTTGTTGGGTCCGCTGGTGGGTGCTCCCGACGACGATGAGTTGGCCCTGAAGGTAGAGGCCCAGTATCCGGAACTATCCAGCGCCCTCATCAGCGCGGTGCAACTCAGCCGGGTGCCGCCGGGGAGGTTGGTCGGCGCCTCGCCCCGTCTGGTCGAAGCCCTCCAGGTCTATACGGCCGAGCGTGCCGGGCCTCTGAACTTCACCGCGGTGATTCCCCTGGGTCACCCGCTTCTCTTGGCCCTGCTCGCCGGGGTCGTGGCGCTGGGGGCCTGGGGTTTTGGCCGCGCCCACGGGGCGGTGGTGACGGTGTGGGCCGACCGCTTCCTTCACCCCTTGGCCAGCACCCTCAGTTATCCGACCAGGACCCAGGTCGAGGTGCTGACGGGCGGCCGAGTGGTGCCTCGTGGCGAGGACGTGGAGGTGTCGGCCCTGGCCCGTGGCGAGGTGCCCCGGCAGGGAACGCTGCACTTCCGCGCTCAGAGCGGAGGCTGGCAGCAGGCCGAACTCCCGCCGGTGGAGGGGGAGTCGGGGCGGTTCGCTACCACCCTGGAAAGGCTGCTGGAGACGACCGAGTATTACGTCGAGTTGGGCGATGGCCGGAGCGACTCCTACGAGTTGCGCGTCGTCCCCCGTCCGCGGGTAACCGACTTGGCCGCCCGCTACCAACTGCCCGCCTATGCCGGGGGCGAGACGCGGGAGAGCGTTACCGGCGACGTGGACGTCCTCGTCGGCACCTGGGTGACGGTGACCGCGGCCACCAATAAGCCTGTGGTGGTGGCCAGGCTGGAACTGGACGGGACGGAAACCCCCATGACCGAAGCGCCCGACGGCAGACTGCGGGCCCGCTTCCAGGTCGCCGCCAACGGCACCTACCGCATCAGGCTGCGTGACGGTTTCGGCCTGGACAATCGCGACCCCATCGTCCACCTGGTCCGGGCCCTGGAGGATCGGGCGCCCAGGGTGCGCATCAGGAGTCCCGGTCGCAACAAAGACATGACCCCCATCGCCTACCTGCCCATCCAGTTCGAGGTATGGGACGATTTCGGCGTCACCGAGGTGCAGTTGCGCTGTGCCGTGCAGAAGCCCTTGGTGACCGGAGTTGTCCCGGTGGGCGAGGCCCCGGAGGAGGCATCGGCGGAGCCTGCACAAGAGGCGGCCGGTCCTCCCCAACTCACCTACACCACCGTGCCCGTACCCGGGGCCTGGTGGGGCAAGAGAACCGAGGGGCAGTACGTCCTGGAGTTGGAACCGCTGGGCCTGGAAGAAGGAGACACACTCCTCTACCACGTCCGGGTCGCTGACAACCGCCAGGTGGACCCGGGCGCCGACGACCGGAACTGGTCCGACTCCCGGGAGTACGAAATCCGCATCGTCTCCCCACGCACCAAACGCGAGGAACTGCGCCT
>CBDVDV010000299.1:0-2652 GCA_965372835.1 uncultured bacterium
ATGTACGAATCCGACGGATCCGCAGGGTGCGATTTCGATCGGGAGGAAGTGGCTCGCTGGCTCGCCCGGCGGTACAGCGACGAGAAACTGGCCGCGCGGATACTGGCCCTGAGCGGGCTGCGTTTTTCTGCTCCGGTGGAAGCCGAGTTGGCCAACCTCCTCTCGGCCTTAGGGTCGGTGGTGCTGGCCCGGGAACTGGTCCGAAACGCGCGCTCACTGGACGAGTTCCCCGACTTCCGCAGGGAGGCCGAAGCCGACGCTGCGGGGGCCGCGGCCGTCGGCAGCCGGGGCCCGAGCCGGAGTCTCCTTCTCCACCTGACCGGATGCTGAACGGCGAAGAGACAGGGCCCAAGTCGAGGTGGCCACAGGCAGAGCAGCGGGGAAAGGCAAGGAGGGGGCTCACCGGCAGGGCGACGTTCAAAAAAAGCGCGCCCGGCTCGAAGGACCCAGAAGTCCCAGGGCCGGCAGGGACGAAATCACCCGCCGGTGGGGCCCCCAACCCAGTGCGGCAGCGCCCGACGGTTGGTACGAGCGGCAGGAGGAGCAGCGAATGACCACGGTCATCGTGACGGGAGTAGCGGTGGTGCACGCGGCGGTGAGGTATCACCGCCGACTGGGCCGCTACGTGGTGGAGGTCGTCGGCGAGGGGGTGACGGTGGAGTTCGTGCTGACCGGCGAGCAGGCGCGTCGACTCCTGGCTGAGTTTCGCCAGCAGGAGCACAAGGTGAGGGAAGACCACTCCGACAGTGGCAGCCCTGCGCGGGTGGGAAAGGAGCGGGCGCGATGAGTGAGCCCGAGAACTCGGCGGATCCCGGTGCCGAGGACGCCAAGCAGTTGTCGCTGGGCATCGCCAACTTCATCGAGACGGAGCCCGCCTCGCCGCGGACGGAGTCGCAGGCGGGGGCCCACACCCGGGAGTCGGCCGACACCCTTACGGACGAAGCCGCCTGGATGAGTCGGACTCGCCGGCGCCTGGTCAGCGAGGAGACCGACCCGCAGATGGTGCTGGTCAGGCTCTTAGAGGACGCGCGCTGGGCCCAGGGCCGGGCCCGCGCGACCCTGCGGGAGGCGGAGAAGACCGGAGACCGGCTGAACGTGCTGAAACTCTTCTGGTCGGTGAGGACTGAGTTGGTGAAGGTGCTGCAAGGGCTGGGGGTGCTGCCGAGAGAACTCTTTTTCTCGGAAGACGAGGAGAACGACTTTGACCATCTGCCAAACCAGGTCGCCGAGACCATCAGCGGCCTCCTATCGGGCCGCATTGAGCCGGACCAGACCCCGGACGGACACCTGGCTTCATGATTTCATCCAGGTCTTCTACGGGCTGGATATACCGCGCCACGCCGTCTGCGCCGGGCACAGTGCCCCCTTTGAGTACGTGGCCGGGGCCTACTTCGAGCGCTTCGCGGACTGTCTGGTCTGGGCCAACCGCGGGGGCGGGAAGACGGAGTTGGGTTCCGTGGTGACCCACCTGGACAGCATCACCAAGCCGGGCTGTGAGACGCGCATCTTAGGTGGGTCGTTAGCGCAGTCGGAGCGGATGTACGAGCACCTGTGCCGAAAGTGGTGGCCACACTTCGACCACCTGCTGGCCAAGGAGCCGCTGAGCCGACGGACCGAACTCCGCAACGGCTCCACCGTGGAGATCCTCACCCAGTCGGAGCGGAACGTCCGGGGCCACCGTGTCCCCAAGGTCAAGTGTGACGAGGTGGAGGAGTTCTCCCCGGAGGTCTGGCAGGCGGTGCAGTTCGTCACCCAGTCGAAACGCACGAGCAAGGACGCACCGCTGATCAAAGCCAGCCTCCAGGCGCTGAGCACCATGCACCGGGCCTACGGGCTGATGAGCGAGT
The DNA here is from genome assembly GCA_965372835.1 of uncultured bacterium. GTDB lineage: Bacteria > Planctomycetota > DG-23 > CBDVDV01 > CBDVDV01 > CBDVDV01. The sequence continues at coordinate 1,848 of CBDVDV010000299.1, forward strand.
TGGTGGCGCAGGCGGCCGCCGGCGGCGACGAAACCAACGGTTTCAGGCTTTTGAAGTGGTGTCTCTGGGAGGTAGTCGAGCGCTGCCGGGACCGCGAGTGCTCCCGCTGCATCCTCTGGCAGGACTGCCGGGGAAAGGCCAAGCGGGCCCAAGGCTACTTCTCCGTCGAGGACGCCCTGGCCATCTATCGCCGGACCAGCCGGGAGAGTTGGCAGGCGGAGATGCTCTGTGAGCGGCCCAGCCGGGAGGGGCTGGTCTACCGCGGCTTCGACGGCGACCGCCACGTCATCGACTACGTCTTCGACCCGGATCGGCCGACCTACGCAGCACTCGACTTCGGCTACACCAACCCGACGGTGTGCCTGTTCGCTCAGGTGAGCGACGGCGTCCTGGTGGTCTTTCACGAGTACTGCCTGAGCGGGGAGACGACGGCGACGCATGCGCAGGTGCTCCGACCGCTCTTTGAGCGGTTCCGGGTGCAGCGGGCCTGGGCCGACCCCTCGGGGGCCGAGCAGCGCTCGGTCCTGGCCGCCCAGGGCGTCCGCACCGAGCCGGCCGACAACGACCTCTTCCGCGGTCTCGAGGCGGTGCGGGCCCGGCTCAAGGCCGACCCGGTGACGGGCCGGGTGGGGCTGCTCTTTGACCGACGGGTGAAGCATACGCTGAAGGAGATGAGTCAGTACCGCTACCGCCCCGGCTCCGAGGAGCCGGTCAAGGAGGACGACCACTGCATGGATGCGCTGCGGTACCTGTGCCGAGCGCTGCGGGAACGGGCCCGCCGGGCGCGGGTGAAGTTGACCTCACC
>CBDVDV010000300.1:0-2628 GCA_965372835.1 uncultured bacterium
CCATCTCGCCAAGGGCGGCGATGCCCGTACGGACCCCGTCGGCGCTCTGGTGGAGGGCGGCCCGCTCGTCGTCAGTGAGTTCCAGTTCGACGACCTCTTCGACACCCCCTGCTCCCAACCTGACGGGCACACCCACACAGACGTCGCTCAGTCCGTACTCACCCTCTAAGAGCACCGAGGAGGGGATGATGCGCTTCTGGTCGCCCAGGATGCTCTCCACCATCGCCGCGGCCCCGGCTGAGGGGGCGTAGAAGGCGCTGCCCCGCTGGAGCAGGCCGACGATCTCGGCCCCGGCCCGGCGGGTGCGCTCGATGATGGGCGCCAACTCCTCCTCGCTCAGGAACTCGGTCACCGGGACGCCGGCCACCGTCGTGTGCGCGGGCAGGGGAACCATCGAGTCCCCATGTCCACCTAAGACCATGGTCTGGATGTCCCGGATGGATACCGAGAGCCGCTGAGCCAGGAAGACGGCCATCCGCGCGGAGTCCAAGGCCCCGGCCATCCCACAGACCTGGCTGCGGGGCTTGCCTGAGACCTTGAGCGCCAGGTAGGTCATCACGTCCAGCGGATTGGTGACCAGAACCAGGTACGTATCCGGGGCGTGCTGAGTCACTTGCTCAACCACGCTTTTCACGATCTGTGCGTTGGCCTTCAGGAGGTCCATCCGGTCCATGCCGGGCTGACGGGGCTTGCCGGCGGTAATGACCGTCACCCGGCAGCCGGCGACCCGGGCGTAGTGTTCGGTTCCGAGGATGTGGGTGTCGTAGCCCCGCAGCGGAGCGGCCTGGGCCAGGTCCAGGGCCTTGCCCTGGGCGAGCCCGGGGACGATGTCCACCAAAACGACGTCGGCCAGGTTCTGCTCCACGAGGCGCTGGGCGAGTGTGGCCCCGACCTGCCCGGCACCGATGACGGCGACGTGGGGGCGAGTCACAGGAGGTCTCCTCCGGTGCCTATTCGGGCTGAGCGAAGAGGGCGAAGAGCACGCGCGCCAAGAGGTCGTGGCCGCGCTGGTTGATGTGGACGCTGTCAGCGAGCATTTCCCCGATGAACCCCTCACCTCGCAGGAGCATCGCCGCACCGACGTCGGCCAGGGCCGTCTTTTCCTTGGCTGAAAGTTCCTTCACGAACTCGGCGAAGGGCCCGGTCTTTTCCGGGTCAAAGGCGATGGGCAAGGTGGTCATGAGCACCACCTCGCAGCCAGCCTTCTTGAGCCTGGTGACGATCTCGGTCATGGCCGGCCTGAACTTCTCCAGGGAGCCGTAGTTGGCGTCGTTGGCCCCGAAGAGGACCAGCACCAGGTCGGGCGTCTGGGCCAGTACGTCTTTCTCCAGACGCTCGAGCCCCTGGAAGGATTGGTTTCCCCCGACGCCGGCGTTGACGACGGTAACACCGTCGTAGCCGAACTTCTCACGCAGCATTGCCCCCAGGTGCTGGTGGTAGATGGCCGCCTTCTGGCGTTCCTCTGGGCGCAGGTTCCAGAGTTGGGCGCCGGCGGTGATGGAATCGCCCAGGGCGACGATGGTGACGGGCTCCTTGGCCTGGAGTTTGGCCGCGGTCTTTTTCAGCGCCTCGGCCCGGGTGACGTAGTCGGCGGGGTTGGGGAAGTCCGGATCGGCTGCCGGCTTGCGTTGGTTCAGGCCGGCCTTGATCCGGATGTCTTCGGCCGACTCTTCCAGGGTGTCCACAGCGGCGAGAGCGTCCAGGATGTAGGAGGCCGGTCGGGGGGAACCGGTCTTCAGGCTGAAGTTGATGGTGGGTATGGTTTCCGGGTTGAGTTCGGGCTGGAAGTCGGCCCAGGGGATGATGACGTGATGCCAGGTGGTCTCGGCCAGGCTGAAGTAGGCCTTGGGGCCGTTGCGGTTGTAGCCCACGCTCACCTCGCCAGAGCCTTCGGAGCCGTCACCCTTGAGCCAGAAACTGAGGGCCTTGGTGCCGTCCCACTCGCCGTGCAGTTCGTAGAGGATGAAGCCCACGGGTTCGCGTCCCTCGGGGATGACCACCTTCATGGCCGTCTCTCCGGTCACTGCGTCGTGGGTGGCGTAGTTGACGATGGACCCCTCGCGATCTTCGAAGATACGAAACCACACGCCCGGGTGTTCCTCGAACGCCTTCAGTTTTACCCCCTCACCGAGCGCCGCTGCCGCCAGCACACCCACGATCGCGATAACGATGACCGCCCGGGACGTCATGGCGCATCACCTTTCTCTGTCCTGGAGCCCGATGACCCTCCCTCCGCCGCGGGCCGTAGTATGGACACCCCTCCCCCTCCTGTCAAGTTGAGTCTCAGGTGCCTCATCCCCACTTCCCCTGGCTGCGTGGTGCGTAACTTCGCCGAACGACCTCAGCCACGAAGTACACGCAAACACACGGACGAAAGAAACAGCAGTTTTCACCCGGGAGGGGCGCCAGGGGCTGCAGGAGAGATGCCTTGGCGATCACTCAGAAGAGTTCGTTGACCAGAGCGGCCAGCGCTTTCAGGTCGCAGGTTGCGACCAGGCGTTCGACACGGGCCTTCGAGGCGCCGACATTGCGCAGCGCCGAGTGTGCGCGTTGCCAAAGCCGTTCAGCCTTTTTCGGGTCGTCGCAGAGGTAGAGTTCCGAGACGATCTCCGACAGAGTTTGGTGGGC
>CBDVDV010000301.1:0-2588 GCA_965372835.1 uncultured bacterium
GCCCCGTGGGCCAGGCAGCGCTCCTGGGCCTCGTCGGAGGCTTCACCACAGGCGTGGAGCGCGAAGCCGACGTCGAAGCGTTCCTCGAACTCGGTCACCCGACCAACGAAGAAGCGCACGTTGGCGAGACCCGCCTCGTCGGCCCGCTTGCGGGCCAGGCCCAGTCCGTACTCGTTGAGGTCCACGAGCCAAACGGTGATGTCGGGGTGCAGGTAGGCCAGTGGCAGGCTCAGGTGACCGCTCCCGGCACCAAAATCGACGGCTGCCGTGCCGGCGGGAAGTTCACCAGTGAGGGCAAGGAGGTTGGCCACCTGGTCGCGCTTATGCTGGAGCCGACGGCCCTTGAGCAGCGTTCGGCTGTCCACCGTCGGGGGGAGGTCTTCCCAGTCGACGTCGCGCACGGCGGTGAAGGGCTCGGGCTTCGGGTCGAGCCCGGCCTTCTCCAGCCGACGAAACAGTTCCGCCACTCGCTTCCAGGACGCCATGGCCACCGCCACCCACTCAGCGCGCTCCCCGTTCTCTGATGAGAGAAGGTATCACGGCAGTCGGGCTCGGGCAAGGTCGGTGTCGTCGGAGTCTTCTCAGTCCTGGACCGTGGTTTCGTAGCGGACGCCCGCGGGGACGGGAACGGGGACGTGCACGGTGGTGCCGTGCTCCCCCGCGGTGCGGGGCCTCTGAACACAGGCAGTACTACTCCTGGGACTGCCCGGAGAGAGAGCCGGAGGGGTCGCCCGAGGCGGAGGAAGCGCGGACGCCGGGGACCTGCCAGGACCAGTAGGAAGGAAGGTGAGGAACCATCCTGGAGGCCAATGCCAAGCGCGGGGTTCCTTTCATGGGCGGTCTGGTGGCGGTGGCGGTGCAGGAGGGAGCTTCCTTGCGGAGATGTCAGGCCAAGCAAAACTGTGGTGTTTTCCGTACATGTCATAGATTCCAAGCCGGAGTTCAGCCAAGTGCTTCTTTACGTCGGGTACGTGAACGCTCGTCACTGCAAGGGTGACCGCGTCGTAGGGCGCAATTACGTAGGGCAGTTGGAAGCGCTCCATTTCGGATGGCTTGGCGCGAAACGTGAGGGACACTCGTTGTCTGAGACCTCCGAGCCCACCATAGAGTGCAAGGATGACATTGCTACGCGAACTGAGATTAAGAATCACAGCTCGAAAGGTGAGTTCGTTGGGCGTCGGGAAGGTAATGGACTCTTTACCGATGCGGAGTTCCAAATGCGGCCGAGCTTCGCCTTCAGCCCTCTCTGCAAGGTGCCGCTGGAACCCATAGGAACGTTCAGCGGCGTCCGCAGACCTCTTAGCACTGCGGGCCGAGTGAAGGGCAGCCAAGGCCGACAAGCCCACGACAACAACACTGCACACACTGACAATCACCTGGGAATCCGTCATCGCAGATCCCCCTTCCCGCAGAGTCACTGTAAACCAACATCCCGAACCCAAAACCAGATGGTAATAGGGTGGAGAGGGATCCGCAAGCGAAGGAAACGGAAGTGCGGGCGAGGGGCTTTAGTCATTTGCCTCCGAAGCATCGGACGGTTGGCGGCCCTCCGCCTGTTGCTTCACCCACAGGTCTACCCTCAAGGTCAGGGGACGGAGGTCATCAAGTGCTGGCAGCGGAATGCTTTCCGAGAGGTCGGTTCCGTAATTGCTCTTGACGGCGATGCGGATTCTGCTGGCCCGCTTCGGGCCAAGCTTCTGAACGTAATAGGCAAAGAGGTCGCTGTCCAAGCCGACGTAGACTGGTTCTCCCTGTTCCTCCAAGACCGTCGAGGGGAACCAGGTCCCGGCGAAGTGCAATGCGGCTCCGACTTCTTCGAGGGAGGTCTGGTCTGTGAATAGTTGTGGTTCTTCACTGGAAAGGGCCAAGACTTCCGCCGCTAGGCTCTCCAGGACCGCCTCATTCCTGTCCAAAAACTCCATAGACGCAGCGACTGGTACAACCCTGCAGCCGGGCTTTGGGACGACGATACACACGACCCCTGTGAAGTCCGTCGGACCTTCCCTGAGACGCCTCCCAAAATAGCCAAGGAGTGAGCGTTGAGGACCTGGGGTCTCAGGGCCGGAAAGATGGACACGGCAACCAGGGCGCATGTTTTGAGTTTGCTCACGGAAGATGGCAGTCTGGGCCTTCATAACCCGCCACATGAGGAATGTTGCCACGGCCGACAAACTGGCTGCCACAGCGGCTGCCACAGCAGCACCGAGCTCGCCGCCGCCAATCCAGACCGCAAAGGTCACGAGAAAGACAATCGCAACCAGCGCAACCAGGGCGGGGATCCACCACGGGACGCGCTTGGCGATGGCGGCCCACCACGCGCCCGCAGAGCGGCGCCACAGCGACTTCAGCCAAGAACCCATTCTGCCCTCGCTCCGTTCTGGTACGCGCTGAAAGTATGCGAGGTCGGAAACGGTAAGTCAACAGTCGTGACTCACCAGATGGAGAAGATGTGCCAGCGCAGCAAATCATACCGGGCCAGTCGGTGTGGTCGGAACCTTCTCAGTCCTGGACGGTGGTTTCGTAGCGGACGCCCTCGGGGACGGGAACGGGGACGTGCACGGTGGTGCCGTGCTCCCCCACGGTGCGGG
>CBDVDV010000302.1:0-2577 GCA_965372835.1 uncultured bacterium
GGAGAGGTCGGAGACCAAACTGCGGGCTCGGGTGATTCACTCCATCGACCGGGGGCTCACCTTCCTCCAAGGGCAGCAGCGCGAGAACGGCTCCTGGGAGGACTACCCGGCCATCACCGCCCTGGCACTGAAGTGCTTCTTCGACTCGCCCGCCCGTCCGCGCGAGGCCGATCACCCCTTCCTGGCCCGAGGCATGGCCGATCTGGTGAGCAAGGCCCGCTCCAGTGGAGCCATCTACGACCGGGACCTCGCGCTCTATAACACCTCCGTCGCCGTGCTGGCCCTGCGGGCTTCCGGGAACCCGGCCTACGAGCCCCCCATCCAGCGCGCCCGGGCCTTCCTGGTGGAAATGCAGGCCGACGAGGGGGAGGGACTGGGTTCGGCGGACCTCTCCTACGGGGGGTTCGGCTACGGGCCCGACTCTCGCCCCGACATGTCCAATCTCGCCACGGCCGTGGAGGCCCTGCGCGAGGCCGGCGTGGCCGAGGACTCGGCCGTCTGGGAGCGCGTGGTCACCTTCGTCAGCCGATGTCAGAACAACACCTCCACCAACGACGCTGCGGTTGCGGGCGACGACGGCGGCCTCTACTACAGCCCCAGCGAAAGCAAGGCCGGCCGGATCACCCTCGCCAACGGCCAGTTGGGCTACAAGTCTTACGGCTCCATGACCTACGCCGGGCTCAAGAGTTTCATCTACGCCCACGTCGATAAAGACGACCCGCGGGTGCAGGCGGCGCTCCAGTGGGTGCGTAACCATTACACCGTGGATGAGAATCCGGAGATGGGCATGCAGGGCCTCTATTACTACTATCACACCTTCGCCAAGGCCCTGGACGCCTACGGCGAAGAGACCATCGTGGACGCTTCGGGCACCGAGCACCACTGGCGAGCCGAGTTGGCGGAAAAACTCCTGAGCCTCCAGCGGGAAGACGGCTCCTGGCAGAACGTCAACCCGCGCTGGTGGGAGTCAAACCCGGTGTTGGTCACTTCCTACGCCGTGTTAGCGCTGGAGATTTGCCTCAAATGATGCTTCCTCACCCGACGGACTATTCACCGGACGGCGAATGACCTGTGAAGTGGGGTCTCCGACCTCTGCGATTCGACCTGTGACCTGCGACCTGAGATCATGACTGTCTTTTCGCTCATCGGCAACAATGGCTTCACCAGGGATGACCACCCGCAGCCCGAACTCTGGGCTGAGGTGCTGGCCGAGGCCGGCCTCCGCCAGTTCGAGTTCTTCGCCGACCACCTGGAGCCGGTCATCTTCCGCAAGGTGGTGGAGGAGGAAAGTGAGTTCCTTCAGGCCATCCGCTCTTCGCTCGAGCGGTTCTCTCTGTCGGTCTTCTCCGGGGCCACGGCCCGCATCAGTTACCTCCTCAACATGCTCAGCCACCCTTACCCGGACATGCGGGCCTGCGCCAGGGACTGGGTGCGGGCCCTCATCGACCTCACCCGCAAACTGGGCGGCCGATTCATCTCCGGCCACTACGACTGCATCAGCCTGCCCGAGGTGGACCAGGACCTGGCAGGCGCGGTCGATCGACTGGTGGAGGAACTGGTTGAGGTCTCCGCCTACGCCCGCGAGGCCGGCCTGGAGGGCATTTTCCTCGAGGTAATGCATCGGCCGCAACTTCAGCCCTACACCATCGTCGGGGCTCGACAACTCCTGAGCCGGCTCAACCGGGACGCTGAGGTCCCCTTCCACATCCACATCGACACCGGACACATGGCCTTCATCGAAGCCGATCCGGGCCACACCTCTGAAGACCGCGACGTCTACCGTTGGCTGGCCACACCCTTTGGCCCGAACGACTGGCTTCTCGTCCACGCTCAGCAGTGCGACCGCTTGGCGAGCCGACACTGGCCCTTCACCCCGGGCTACAATCGCATCGGCATCATCGATGCCCGCTCATGTATCCAGGCCATCGAGAAATCAGGCGTCGGCCGGGCCGCCATCGCCCTGGAAATCTTGTATCCGCGGGGAACACCCCTGGAGCGCATCCGGCCCGACATCGTCGCCTCGGCCCAGTACTGGCGGGATGCCCTTGGCAACCTGGGCTATCAACTCGAGGACGGCTCGTACACCCGCACACAGGAGCACGAAAGTGGCAAGAAAGAGGCGAACACGGACCAGGATTGACGACCGGAACCCGGCTGTGCGTGAGTTGGTGGATGTCTCCCGCTGGGCGGGCCGACGTCTGGACCTCATCCAGGCCGGTGGTGGCAACACCTCGGTCAAATCGGCCGACGGCGCGACCATGTACCTGAAGGCCAGCGGCTACCGACTTGGGGAACTGCTGCCCCCAGGTGAGCCAGAGGGCCCCCGAGGATACGTGGCCATGGACGCGGACCAGGTCACCAGGCTCCTCGACCGAAAGGACCTCCTAAAGGGGGCCGAGGGTGACGTGGACACCCGGCTGCGCGCCGCTTTCACCGCTGCCTGCACCTGGACGCCCGCCCCCGGGGTGAGGCCCTCCGTCGAGGCCCTGCTTCACGCCCTCCTCGGCCGGGTGGTCATCCACACCCATCCGCCCGTCGTCGTCGCCCTGATCTCCGCCAGGAAGACGAAGTCGGCGG
>CBDVDV010000303.1:0-2554 GCA_965372835.1 uncultured bacterium
GTAGGGGCCACCCTTCAGGGCGTCGGCCTTCCAGGTATTGCCCTGGTCGTCGGTCGCCTCGATCCAGGCGAGGTAGAGGCTGTACTCGTCCACGGGAACGTCTACCCGGCCGCCGGTGCCCTCCACCCGGACTGCCCCTACATTCGAACGGGAGGATATCTGCATCCAGAAGTTGTCGTGGCCGACGAGTAGCGGGGCAAGTTCGAAATCGCCAGGCGCGAACGTGACTTCCGTCCCATCCGTGCTGAAGGCGAGGCGGTACCACTTCCCCTCCCGCCAGTAACGCTCCCCGCACATCACGTACTCGTCGCGGGCGAACTTGCCGTCTTCGTCCCAGTCCACGTAGAGGACGTCACCCTGGCTCATTCGGCTCCAGCAGATGTCGTTGAAACGACCGTTGGGCAGGTTGTCGACCAGCGCAGCCTTGTATGCCTTCCCTTCGAAGGTGATCTCACCCACGTTGTAGCAGCCCGGCCGGAGCGACCACGAGTCGGCAGTAGCCCTTGCCCCAACGGGTCGTGGTCTGTCGGCGCTAAGATCATCGGACACGGGTACCAAGCGCTGCCGGCGCTCTATCCAGCAGTGGTAGAGGCCGGTGAAGCCTTCGCGCTTCAGTTTGACTGCGATGGGACCGAAGTTGTCAGTCCCTCCCCAGCGCTGAGGTGCGAGGGGCTCCTCTTCGGCGAGGTCGCCGTCGTGGTCCAGGTCGAAGTAGAGCGCGCCCTTGCCGTCGTTGGCTCCGGGGTCGAAAAGGGCTACGTAGGGCGGGTTGTCCTTCTCGCCCAACTCGACCAGGAAGTAGATGGGCTCCCCCGTCAAACCGGGCTCGGACGTCAGCCCCGGCTTTTCCTCGGCCGGCGTCAGTTCTTGCCGACCCAGGTACCGCACCTCCTGCTCCAGGACCGGAGGCAGCCCATGCCGATACCGGAGCGTGCCCCCGTCAGCAAGAACCGCCGGGCAAAGGACCACTGCCACGGCGACAGTAAGAACCGTCTGCCAAGTGCTCCTGCGCCTCATGGCCTCTCCTCCTCCTGTTGACGCAAGGTCGACACGAACGATGCAGTCTCCTGCGGCCCTATTTCTTCCCCAGGGCCTCGCTCACGGCCCTCTTTATCTCCTTGATGCTGAAGCCCCGGGCCAGGATCTTCCCGTCCGGGCCGACGAGGAAGAAACTGCGCACCCCGCGCGTGCCGTACGCTTCGGGCACGGGAGACTTCGACCAAGCTCCCAGGAACGCCTGGTGCCATTTCAGCCCCTGTGCCTCGATGTATGCCCTCGCGCGAGCGACCTCCTTGCTCCCGTCGGAATTCAGGCTGAGCATGGTGAACCGGCCATCATCCTTGAACATGTCGTAGAGAAGTTTGAGTTCTGACGTATCTTCCAGGGAGGAAGGACACCACACGCCCCAGAAGTCCAGCAGGACGTACTTGCCACGGAGGTCAGAGAGTTCAAGGCGACTGCCGTCGAGGGCTTCAGCCTCGAAGTCGGGCGCGGTTTCACCGACCCCTATCATCTCGGCTTCCAGAATCTCAAGGCCTCGGCGCTGGCTTTCTTCCTTCTCTGCGATCTTCTCCTGGATCAGGCCCTCCAATTGCTCAGGGCTCAGCGAACTGTCCCAGGTGTACCCCACCTGTCGGTCCCTGTCAAAAACGCGGGTCCCGTCAGGCAGGTCAACCGTGAAAGTTGAGGGGGGTACCTCGATGTTGAGCCTTGCCTTCAGCACGACCACCGTATCCACAGTCTCCAAGGCCCGCTCGGGGCCGTAGTCATCAAACCACCGCAAAGTCCAACCTGCTGGTCGCCAGAGGCCCGACGGGTCTTGCTCGTAGCTGATTCCCCAGTCCATCTCCGCCAACGACCAACAGCGCCAGGCCCTGACGCTCTCGTCCCAGATGTCGTTATTCTCTGGTGCCACCACCTCCTCCACTTCGCGCACGAGCGTCCAGTCCCGCTGAGGGTCGATCCAGTAGGACACGCGCCGCGGCCCCACTTCTGCCACGATGACGTAACACAGACGACCTTGCCACTCCTGCTTGCCTGCAAGGCGGACCTCACCCAGAGTGTCGGTGCCGCTGGGCATGCGCAGGCCGAAGTGGAAGTCCAGCAGCGGTTTGCAGATCCGCCGGTCCAGCATGGCGTCGTGCCAGATCGAGGCTGCCCCGGTTCCCCCGCTGATGGGGTCGTAGCTGCATCTTACCTTGCCGTCATAGGCCAGGATGTTTCTGGCCGGCCCCAAGCCGCGGCCTTCGGGTTGATCGAGTTTGTAGGGAATCGGGCCCTCCCACTCATACCTGTACTTGGGGCCGTCTACAGCAAACCGTTCTTCCGAGATGGCCATCGTTCCTGCTGGAACGACGACCTCGTCCGTCTCCACCGGGCCTTCGGGACCGTGTGTCTCCATGTGGACCGGCTGGACGTAGCGCCTCTGCTTCCGCATTCTGTAGGAAGCGCTGCGGATGGCCTTGCGGGCCTCGGCCATCCTTGCCAGGATTTCCTCCGCGGTCTTGGGCTCCCCCTCTGCTGTGGAGTTCCTTTGGGCAGACGGCTCTTGTGC
>CBDVDV010000304.1:0-2505 GCA_965372835.1 uncultured bacterium
TTCGAAAAGGCGGCGCAGAAGTTGGGACGCCTGCTCCGTCAGCGCCGACTCGACGGCAGGCCTGAGGAAGCGGAGGAGGAGGAGAGGGGCGAGCCGGCCGAGGAGGAGGAAGTCCAAAAGTTAGCCCTGCCCCAGGCCTCGATGCAGAAGGCCGACCGCTGCGAGAAGTGTGGGGCGGTCTTGGTGCGGGGGATTTGCCCCGAGTGTCGGGCCAAGGCCAAGACTATCCTGCGTCTGTTCACCTACGTGAAGCCGCACAAGGGCCTGGCCGTCTCCGTGCTACTGCTGAGCCTGATCATCAGTTTCCTGAGTATCCTGCCCATCTACTTCACCAAGCCTTTGGTGGATGATGTGTTGCCCCGTGGGGACTTCGGGTTGCTGCTGGTTTTCGTGCTGCTGCTCGCCTTTTCCTATCTCTTGAACGCAGTGCTGCAGGGGTCCCGGCAGTACTGGTCGGGCTGGCTGGGCCAGGAGATTATCTACGACCTGAGAAACGACGGCTACCGCAACCTCCAGCGACTGGGCCTCAGTTTCTTCGACCGTCGGCGGACCGGTGAGTTGATGAGCCGGGTCAACCGCGACACCGAGCGGGTGCAAGGGTTCCTGGTCGAGATCAGCCAGCGGACGCTCATCGACATTATGCAGATGTTGTGGATTGGCGCGCTCCTGATTGTCCTGGACTGGCGGCTGGCCTTCCTGACCATGGTACCCATCCCCCTCATTGCCTACGGCACGGTCTGGTTCAGTCGCAGGATCCATGGGGTTTACCGGCGGGTGTGGCGACGGGTGGCGGCTCTGAGTGCCGAACTCAACGACAGCATCTCGGGGATTCGTCTGGTCAAGGCCTTCGGCCAGGAGGACCGCGGGGAGGCCAGGTTCGCCCGCAAGAGCGGGGACTACTTCGTGGAGACCATCAGGGCCACCAGGCTCAGGAGCATCTTCTTCCCGGCCATCGGAGTGGCCACGAGTCTGGGAACCATCGTCATCTGGGTCTACGGGGGCTGGAAGCACATGACTGACCCGGGCGCACTGACGCTGGGGAGCCTGCTGCTCTTCATGCGCTTCATCTGGCAGTTCTACGGCCCGGTGCGGAACCTGAGCATGCTGAGCCACCAGTTCCAGCGCGCGGCGACCTCCGCCGAGCGGGTCTTCGAGGTCATCGACACCGAGCGGGACATCGATGAGCCGCCCGACGCCGTCACCCTGGAGCGGGTGGCTGGGGAAGTAGCCTTCGAACATGTCCACTTCGGCTACGAACCGGGCCAGGTGGTGCTTCGTGACATTGACTTCGTGGCTCGACCGGGACAGATGATCGGTGTCGTGGGGCCGAGCGGTGTGGGCAAGACTACCCTGGCCAACCTCATCCTCCGCTTCTACGACGTCGTCCAGGGGCGTGTGCTTATCGACGGGGTGGATCTGCGACAACTGTCCCTGAACACCCTGCGCCAGTTCACCTCGGTGGTGCTCCAGGATCCCTTCCTCTTCCATGGCACCATCCTGGAGAACATCCGCTATAGCGAGCCGGAGGCGCCGCTGGAGGACGTCATCCGCGCCGCCAAGGCCGCCTACGCCCACGACTTTATCACCTCGTTTCCCGACTCCTACGACACCCACGTCGGCGAGCGGGGCGTACGCCTTTCGGGCGGACAGAAGCAGCGCATCGCCATCGCCCGGGCCATCCTCAAGGACCCCCGTATCCTCATCCTGGACGAGGCCACCTCCTCGGTGGACACCGAGACCGAGAGCCTCATCCAGGGGGCCATGGAGGAACTGGTCAAAGACCGTACCACCTTCGTCATTGCCCACCGGCTCTCCACCCTTCGCCGGGCCGACTGCATCTTGGTGATGCGGGAGGGGACCATCGTCGAGCGGGGGACCCACGAGGAACTCATCGCCCTGCGGGGCTTCTACGCCAGCCTGTGTGAGAAGCAGGCGGTCATGGCCAAGATAGAAGCCTTCCAGGAGGAGGTCTGAGCATGGCCAACGACTCGGAAAAGACTCCGAGCGCACTGGAGCGGGAGGTCCGCTTCATCGATCCCCGCGACGTCACCATCTGGCGGGACCGCTTCGGGCAACTGCGCCTGAAACTGGCCGACGGGCGGGAGTTCCGTGACATCCACCTCACCTTGGCCTACCCCATCAGCGACGCCAAACGCATGCTTGTTCTGCGTGACGCGGACCTGGCCGAGTTCGGCATTATCGACGACTACCTCTCCGTGGAGGAGCAGTCTCGCCAAGTGATCACCGAGGAGTTGGAGAAGGCCTACTTTATGCCGCGCATCCTGCGCATCCTCAGCGCCCGGGAGGCGCGCGCTGTGGTCACCTTCGAGGTCGAGACCGACAGGGGTCCCCGCACCATCGAACTCTCCCAGAGCCATTCCCGCCATCACCTGCATAGTACGCCGGTGCGCACTCTGCCGGGCGGTCGGGTCCTCATCCACGACGTCGATGCCAACCGCTACGAGATCCCCAACCTGGCCGACCTCGACGCTCGCAGCCAGGCCC
>CBDVDV010000305.1:0-2497 GCA_965372835.1 uncultured bacterium
CGGCGGGCGGGCCCCCACTGACAACTGTACTCTCTGCTACTAAATGAGGTATCAAAACCGGGGATGGATCAAGCACCAGCCACTTGCCCGGGCCCGTCTGGTCAACACCTACGGCGACGTGGCTGAGGGCGAACCCCTGGTGCTCATCGCCAGCACCGACCATCTGGAGATAGCCGTCAACATGGGAAGCGCCCAAGAACTGTTCTCAGCGAAGCCGGGCGCCGCTCTGCGCGTCGGTCCGTACCGAGCGACGAAGTGACCGGGGCCAGATCAGGTAACGGGTCATCGGAGGGCCCGGGCCGGGCCACCAGAAGGCTGCTTTCCCAAACCCCCGCCAGCGAGAGGGCGCCCGCAGGGCGATGAATGCGTCTCAGTTCTGCTGGCCGGTCAGGTCGCAGAGGGCGCTGACCACGTCGCTCACGGAGAGCATGCCGATGGGCAGGCGCCGTTCGGCCGGGTCGTCCTTGGTGATGACCAGTTGGTGCACCCGCCTGAGCAGCATGAGGGAGACGGCCTCAGTCAGTCGGGCCTCCGGGGAGATGGTAATCAGGCGCGGTGTCATCACCTCATCCACGGTGATGGCCGACAGGTCCTCGTTGAAGTGGTGGAGCACGTCCACCTTGGTGACCACGCCGCTGGCCTCTCCCTGCTCGTCCACCACCACCAGGGCGTGCACCCGCCGCTCACACATGGTGCGCAGCACGTCGATGAGTCTGGACCCCAGAGGGACGGTTATCACTCCCCGGGTCATCACCTCCTGGACCAGCCGGTCTTCCATCGCCCCACCCCTCCTATCCGCCGGGTCCGCAGGACAAAAAGCACCTACCGCGCCGATTGCCCGGAGTATAAGATGCATGCACATGGACAGAAAGCAAATTCTTATCCCCTCGACGCGCCAAGGCAAAGGGGTGACCGCTGTGTTGGCGAAGATTGCAGGGTGCTGGGGTAGGCGGTTGCTGGCCGGCATCCTTCTCGGAACGGGCCTCCTCTGCGGACTGCCTGCTGCGCGCACGGCGCTGAGTGCTCAGCCTGCTGACCCCGACCCGACCGCGGCCACACCCTCCTCCCCTGCTGAGGGACGGCCGGCACCTACGCTCCTGCTGGCGGGTCGCCCCCGTGCGCTTCGGCTCCGCATCGAGAGTGAGTTCCCCAAGGAGTTCGCCCAGATGAGGGCTGCGGTGACGGCGCGCTCGGCCACAGCGCCCGCCGACCAGTTGGCCGACCTGCTGGTGAGCGCCGCATTGCTCGATGCCCTCGAAGCGGAAGGCACCCATAGGCCGATGGCGACGGCACTGCTTCGGCGTGCCCTCGGCCGACTCCGTGCTTCCCCGGACCCTGAGTTGGCCATGCACGTTAGTTTGGCCTTCGCCTGGCTTCACCCCAGGCTGACTGACGAGGAGAAATCGTCCCTCGCTCAGTCGGTGCTTGTTCTGGCCGAGGAGTTCGACAGGCGAGCGGGGGCCCTCGACC
Source organism: uncultured bacterium (assembly GCA_965372835.1). Classification (GTDB taxonomy): domain Bacteria; phylum Planctomycetota; class DG-23; order CBDVDV01; family CBDVDV01; genus CBDVDV01. The sequence goes on from CBDVDV010000305.1 coordinate 1,471, forward strand.
CCCTCGAGCCGGAGCGGCCCGTGGCCGAGGGCGCGGCGCTCTTGCTGGCCCGCTCCTTGCTTCAGACGTCGGAGGCCCCCCAGGGGCGGACGTTGTACGGCCGGAGTTCCGGCCGTTGGCTGTCGGACCTGCTTCCGGCGCTGGCCCGGGTAGCGGGTGACGACGGCGGCCTGCCCGGCGGCCCGGTGCGCAGTTCGCTGTCGGTCGAAGCCGTCGCCTACGCCCTGGAACTCCTGAGCCGAGACACGGGCACGGACTACGTCAGTCGCTATCCGTTCCTGCGGGATTCCTACCTGTACCACTGCTATAGCCGCCTGCCTGGGCCTGAAGGCTTTCTGCCCTTCGACGACACCGCCGGGCGGGGTGCGGCCCAAGCAGACCGCCGACTCGCCCGCATCCTGCCACTGCTGGCTGCGCGCTTCGGCGACGGGGTGCTTCAGCAGGCAACTATCCGCCAGCGACCGAGCGACCCGACCAGGCTCTGGCCCCACTTCCTCTGGTTCGATCCGAAACTCAAGCCCGCCGGCCCGCCGGACTGGCCCGTAGCCTACCACTTCGAAGGGTTGGGACTGGTAGTCGCCAGGACGCGCTGGACGGAGGACGCCACGGTACTGGGCTTGCGGGCCGGGCCGCAACTCTTCAGCACGCAGCACGACGATCCCGGTGGGCTGCTCCTCTACCACAGGGGTTGGTTGCTGCTAGCGCCCGCGGTCCGCGACCTTCGCAACCGAAACCTGCACAACACCCTGGCATTCTGGAGTCGGCCCGCCGGCCTCCACACCAGCCCATCAGCGCGGAGGGGCGGGGCGCTAACAGGTGGGGCTTCGTCGCGCATCGTCGCCTTTGAGACAGGGCTCCATTTCACCTACCTGGCCGCCGACCTGTCCTCGGCCTTCAGCGGCCGGCTGAAGAGCGTTATCCGTCACGTGCTTCTGGTGCCCGACCCGACGGGTGAGGCCGACGTAGTGGTAGTGTGCGACATCGTGGAGCCGGGCGCTGACGCTGAGGACGTCCGCCCGGCCGTAGT
>CBDVDV010000306.1:0-2494 GCA_965372835.1 uncultured bacterium
AAACTTAGTGCAAATACCTTAGCACTCGGCGGCCATGTCCAACTGGTCCACAGGAGAGAGGCACTGACGATGGCACGGATTGCGTTTATCGGAGCAGGCAGTTTCGGATTCACCAGAGGACTGGTGCGTGACATTCTCACCTTCCCACTCCTTGAGGACTCAGAGATCGTCCTCATGGACATCGACAAGGAACGGCTCGACTTCGCCAAGAAGGCCGTCGGGCGCATCATCGAAGCCGGCAACTACCCGGCCAGGATGGAAGCCACCATGGACCGCCGCCAGGCCCTCAAGGGGGCCGACGCCGTGCTCATCACCATCCTCGCCGGTGGCGTCAACACCTGGAAGCACGACATCCTCATCCCCAAGAAGTTCGGCATCAGCACCAACGTGGGCGATACGCGCGGGCCCTCGGGCATCTTCCGCTTCCTGCGCACCGTTCCGGTGATGCTCGACATCTGCAAGGACATGGAGAAACTGTGCCCCAACGCTCTGCTGCTGAACTACACCAACCCCATGGCCATGCTCTGCCGGGCCATGCAGCGGGAGAGTTCCATCACCAGCAGCGGGCTCTGCCACAGCGTCCAGGGGACGGCCGGGATGCTGGCCCGCTGGGTCGGCGTCCCCTACGAGGAACTGGTCTACACCGTGGCCGGTATCAACCACATGGCCTGGTTCCTCAGGCTGGAACACAACGGCCAGGACCTCTACCCCCGGCTCCGCCAGCGGGTGCTGAGGAGCAGGAAGATCCGCAACCACGAGCAGGTCCGAAACGAGATGTTCCTGCAATTAGGTTACTACGTCACCGAGTCCAGCGGTCACAACTCCGAGTACAACTGGTGGTTCCGCAAACGCCCCGACCTCATCGAGAAATACTGCACCCACGGCACCGGCTGGAACCCCGGTCGCGAGGCTTACATCCTCGACGCTTACCGACAGCGGGACAAGAACTGGAAGAAACTCATCAGGAGCAGGCTCAAGGAGTCGGTCAACCTCGCCCGCGGTCACGAGTACGCTGCCTCCATTATCAACGCCTGGATGGGCGGGGACCCCTTCAAGTTCAACGGCAACGTCCCCAACCACGGACTCATCGACAACCTGCCCCAGGATGCCTGCGTGGAGGTGCCCGTGGTGGCCGGGCGAGGCACGCTGGACTCCGTGCACGTCGGACCGATGCCACCCCAGTGTGCGGCGCTGAACAACCTTACCGTCGCTACCGAGGAAATGGCCGTGGAGGCGGCACTGAGCGGCGACCCGGAGATGGTCTTCCACGCCATCGCCTACGACCCGCTGACCGCCTCGGTGCTCTCGCTGGCTGAGATTCGTAAGATGGTGCGGGAGATGTTCCGCAAGAACAAGGCTCACCTGCCCCAGTTCAAGAGCATCAAGGTCTGAGGCGGAGGGTCGCGACTGTGCGCGAACTGAAGAAGATGCTCCAAGGCGGGGGAGCAGCCCTGGTCGGGTTTGCGGACCTCCGGGGACTTCCGGCAGAGGTGCGCGAAGGCCTGCCCTGGGCCGTCTCCATCGCGGTGGCTCTCGACCCCGAGATCGTAAGCGAGATCCCGAACGGCCCCCACCAGGCTTACGCCGACCTGTACCGGCGCGTGAACCGCCTGCTGGATGAGTTGGCCGAGGCCGCCGCCGAGTTCCTCCGCCGGCGGGGCTTCCGGGCCGTCCCCCTGGCGGCGACGGGCAAGGGCGTCGATCCGGAGACGCTTTCCACGCGCCTTCCCAACAAGACCGCAGCCACCCGGGCCGGGCTGGGGTGGATCGGCAAGATGGCCCTCCTGGTCACCGAGGAGTGGGGCTCGGCCGTCAGACTGGTCACCGTACTGACGGACGCCAAGCCGCCCGTGGGCCAGCCCATCAACAGTTCTCGTTGCGGAGAGTGCCGCGCCTGTGTAGAGGCATGTCCTGCCGGCGCCTCAAGAGACGTCCTTTGGGAAGTGGGCATGAGCCGGGAAGAACTCTTCGATGCGTTCGCCTGTCGAAAGGTGACCAGGGAACGGGCGGAGCGTTTCGGCATACAGGGCGCGTCCTGCGGCATCTGTATCGCCGTCTGCCCGTGGACGAAGCGCTACCTCGACTGCTCACCAACAACGGGCTGATGCGGGCTACCGCCCGGCAGCGGGGGCCGGAGCGCCGTGACCCTTCTTGAGGAGTTCCTTCATCGCCTCCTCGACCGGCTTCTCGGTGAACCAGACGATGCCTTTGGCCTGGCGGGCCTCGCCGGCCGGGATGGATCCGTAGAAGGGGTCGCCGTGAGCACAAGGGATCGCTGCGTTTGACAGCATGCTCTTTCCCGGGGTCCAGGCGATGACGATCTTTCGTGCTCCCTCCAGGGCCTCGACGGCGATGATGGCCGCGTCGAGTTCCCTGTCTTCGATCAATCCACCCCGCCCCTTGGGGAAGGCGTCGCTGTCGCGCTGAGCGCAGCCACGGACGTAGGCTCCCTTTACATCGGCGTCGGCCTTCTCTGTGGGAATGTCGGCCAGGG
>CBDVDV010000307.1:0-2493 GCA_965372835.1 uncultured bacterium
TTCGAAAAGGCGGCGCAGAAGTTGGGACGCCTGCTCCGTCAGCGCCGACTCGACGACAAGGTTGAGGGAGCCGAGGAGGAAGCCGGCGAGCCGCCCAAGGAAGAAGTTCAAAAGTTAGCCCTGCCCCAGGCCTCCATGCAGAAGGCCGATCGCTGCGAGAAGTGTGGCACCGTCTTGGTGCGGGGGATTTGCCCCAAGTGCCGGGCCAAGGCCAAGACTATCCTGCGTCTGTTCACCTACGTGAAGCCGCACAAGGGCCTAGTCGTTGCCGTTCTCGTGATGAGTTTGACGGTGGCCTTACTGACCTTGCTTCCCACGTTATTGAACAAACCCCTCTTCGACGACGTGCTGCCAGGGAAAGACTTCGCCCTGCTGCTGGTTCTGGTGATTGCGCTGGCCTTCACCTACCTGGTCAACGCCTTGCTGCAGGGCTCCAAGCAGTACCTCTCCGGGTGGCTCGGTCAGGAGATCATCTATGACCTGCGCAATGAGGCCTACCGCAACCTTCAGCGGCTGGGCCTGAGTTTCTTCGACCGTCGACGTACCGGTGAACTGATGAGCCGGGTCAACCGGGACACCGAACGGGTGCAGAGCTTCCTGGTGCAGGCCACCCAGCAGACCCTCATCGACATCATGCAGATGTCCTGGATTGCCGTCTTCCTGTTCTGGTTTGACTGGCGGCTCGCCTTCGTCACCATGGTGCCCATCCCCGTCATCGCTTACGGGACCATCTGGTTCAGTCGAAGGGTGCACGGCATCTACCACCGGTTGTGGCGGCGGGTGGCGGCGCTCAGCGCCGCGCTTCAGGACACCATCTCGGGCATCCGCCTGGTGAAAGCGTTCGGCCAGGAGGACCGTTCCGAGAACTACTTTGCCCGCAAGAGCGGAGAGTACTTCGTGGAGAGCATGAGGGGTACCAGGCTCAGGAGCATCGTTTTCCCGGCTATCCGCCTGGCCACGTCCATGGGCAACCTTCTCATTTGGATATACGGCGGCTATCTGGTTATGCAAAGGGACCTAAGCATCGGTAGCTTCGTGGTTTTCATTCGCTTCATTTGGCAATTCTACCGTCCCGTGCAGGCCCTGAGCATGCTGAGCCACCAGTTCCAGCACGCAGCGACGTCGGCTGAGCGTGTCTTCGAGATCATCGACACCGAGCGGGACATCGACGAGCCTCCCGACGCCGTCACCCTGGAGCGGGTGGCCGGGGAGGTAACCTTCGAACATGTCCACTTCGGCTACGAACCGGGCCAGGTAGTGCTCCGCGACATTGACTTCGTGGCTCGACCGGGGCAGATGATCGGTGTTGTGGGACCGAGTGGTGTGGGCAAAACTACCCTGGCCAACCTCATCCTTCGTTTCTACGACGTGACCCAAGGACGAGTGCTCATCGACGGTGTGGACATCAGGCAACTGTCGCTGACGACGTTGCGCGAGTTCACTTCGGTAGTGCTCCAGGAGCCCTTCCTCTTCCACGGCACCGTCTTGGCGAACATCCGCTATAGCGAGCCGGAGGCGCCGCTGGAAGATGTCATCCGAGCCGCCAAGGCCGCCTATGCCCACGACTTCATCACCTCCTTCCCCGACGCCTACGACACCCACGTCGGCGAGCGCGGTGTGAGGCTCTCGGGCGGACAGAAGCAGCGTATCGCCATCGCCCGGGCGATCCTCAAGAACCCCCGTGTCCTCATCCTGGACGAGGCTACCTCCTCGGTGGACACCGAGACCGAGAGCCTCATCCAGGGGGCGATGGAGGAACTGGTCAAGGACCGGACTACCTTCGTCATCGCCCACCGGCTCTCCACCCTCAGGCGGGCGGACTGCATCCTCGTGCTCAAGGAGGGGGCCATCGTTGAGCGGGGGACCCACGAGGAACTCATCGCCATGCGGGGCTTCTACGCCAGCCTGTGTGAGAAGCAGGCGGTCATGGCCAAGGTGGAAGCCTTCCAGGAGGAGGTCTGAGCATGGCCAACGACTCGGAGAAGACTCAGACCGCACTGGAGCGGGAGGTCCGCTTCATCGATCCCCGCGACGTCACCATCTGGCGGGATCGCTCCGGGCAAATGCGCCTCAAACTGGCCGACGGCCGGGAGTACCGAGACGTGCACCTGACCCTGGCCTTTCCCATCAGTCAGGCCAACCGGATGCTCATCCTGCGCGACGCCGACTTGGCCGAGATCGGCGTCATCGATGACTACCTGTCCGTTGACGAGCAGCCTCGCCAAGTGATCACCGAGGAGTTGAAGAAGGCCTACTTCATGCCCCGCATCGAGCGCATCCTCAGCGTTCGGGAGCAGGCGGGCGTGGTCACCTTCGAGGTGGTGACCGATCGGGGGCCCCGCACCATCGAAGTCCCCCAGACTCATTCACGCCGTCGCGCTGTTGCGTCGGCCGTGGTTACCTTGGGAGGCGGTCGGGTCATCATCCACGACGCCGACGCCAACCGCTACGAGATCCCCAACCTGGCCGACCTCGACGCTCGCAGCCAGGCCC
>CBDVDV010000308.1:0-2467 GCA_965372835.1 uncultured bacterium
CACGGACAGAGCTCCGCTCAGTCCGTGCCACCCCATCATTCTCCAACAATTCAGTGCAAATACCTTAGCACCTGGGCCTCCGGATGGCCGGAAAGGTCAAGCGCCTCGTCCGCTGGCACAGAGGGAACGCCTCCGCTTCACGTGAAGCGGAGCGAGAATCACTTCAGCCCCAACTTCTCCAGCACCTCGTGGACTTTCCCCTCATCGTGCTCGCCGTACCAGCCGGCGACGATCTTTCCTTCTCGGTCGATGATGTAACTCAGTGGCACAGCACTCATTCCCCCCAGGGTCTGATAGTCCTCCAAGGAGGTTTTTATCGCAGCCTGAGAAGTGTCGAGGATGTTGGGGAAGGTCGCTGAGTTTTCCTTCAGGAACTCCAGAGCGATCGTCTTGTCGTCTGAGCAGTTGATGCCCAGAACGACCAATCCCTTTTCCCTGTAATTCAGGTATTGCTCTTGGAGATGCCTCATCTCCTCTCGGCAGGTCGGTCACCCGGCCCGCCATACGTAGAACCACACCACTTTGCCACGGAAGTCCGAGAGCCTGATTCTGCTGCCGTCGGCCGCGACGAGGTCGAAGTCGGGCGCCTCCGTGCCCGCCTTGAGGAGTCCCTCTTCAATGGCGGGAAAGCGGAACTCCACCCAACCTTCGGGAGGTTTCCAGGCGAACTTCTCATCCGGGATCTCACCGTTGACGGTCACGTTGGACCACTGCTCATAGGTGATGATGTCATAACTGACGCGCACGACCTGTTTGAGTTTTCGTGGCAGATGATCCCGCCGGGAGAGCCAGAGGTACCAGCTCCGCTGGTGCTTCATGAAACTGACCTCGACGCCGTCGCAGTCCTCGTCCCCGATTCTTTCTGTGCCCAGGCTTCGGACCCCGTCGAGATAGGGCTGAAGACTGTCCGTGTAGCCATGGAAGGTGCTGGGGTCGAGGATGGTCATCGCCAGGCCCGGTGCCAGGTATCCGGTCTCATGGCCAATGGAATGGCGTCCCAAGGGAGATGGTTTCTTCATATACGTGTCGAAACGCAGCTTGCCGTGCTCTCGGGCGCCCTCTTCCGAACGCTCGAAGGAGTACTGGTAGCGCCCGTTGGGCCAGTACGTCCAGAAGAACTCCCCGTCGCCGACGAGAATGCCTTTCATGTCGTTTTGCCCCGCCGCCTCCACGCGAGCGTAGTTCGGCTTCTTCATCCAGATGGTGTAGGTGCTATTCCAGACATAGTCACGGCCCTCCGCCTCCATCCGGTATTCGCTCTCATAGGACAGGGATTCGGCCTTCCGCATTGCCTCGACCATTCTGTCATAGCGGGCGTGCGCTTCGGGCTCGTCCTCGAACTGGGCGCCAGGTGGCGCAGCCTCCTCTGCCGAAGCACGGAGGAGCGTCGCGGACAGTGCAAGTGTCGCGACTAAAGCCAGAGGCCTAAGACTGTTCGTGCCCATTCACACCTCCTCCTCACCTTCCACATCCCCCGTTGAGCCCTGGACAGGCGCACGGGGCTAGGCGCTATTCTGCCACGGTAAGCGGGCTGTCCACCGCGAATGTATGGAGCACGTCGACGACAGCACTGTAGCCGGTCCCGAGCGGAAGTGCAAATGCGCAGAGCAGGCGGGAGCCGACTCCGTCGGCGGACCTGCGTGCGCGCCCTCACCGCAGATCACTTGGCCGCTTCGATGTAGGGGGTGACCAGGAGGAGGGTTCGCCGGTCGCTACGCCGACCACCCAGCGAGAAGAGGGCGTAGGACAGGCTGTCCTGGCTTTCGTCCAGCCCACCGACCACCATCGTGTGTCCGTGGGGGACAACCACTTCCGTGCGCAGTTCAGTCACGTCAATCGTTCGCCCCGAGCGGGAGGTGAAGCGCGGAAACAGGGCCAGGCGAACCTGGTCCTGGCCCACCACCTCGGGCACCACCACCAGCGAACTGCCCACGAACTCGCGCTCGAACAGCACCACCGGTCCGGCCCACGTCCAGAAGCGGAGCGCCGGCACGTACACCTCCGTCCCCACCGCCAGTGAGGTCTCCTGGCCGCTCAGGGCCGTGAGCATCATCCGCTGGCTCGTCGTCTGTCGACGGCCGGTGGCCGAGATGCCCAATGCCGCGCGGAACCGGCCGGTGGCCAGTCCCAGGCGGAGGCCGTTGCGGCGCCAGAGGCGCCCGGTGCGAGAGCGGGCCAGGAGGTGCTCGTCGGCGTAGCGCCAGGCCGAGGCCACGCGCAGGGCATCGCTTCGGTCGTAGGTATGGCGCTCCAGGACGACAATGACGTTCCCGCTGCGCTCCCTGGGGGGCGGGCCCCCGAGTTGCTCCATCTGCTGCTCGTACTGGCGCATCGCCCGCCGGGCTTCTGATTCCCTAACTTCCGGATACGCCCCCTCCGGGTAGGCACAACCAGCCACCCACACCGCCGGGACCAGCAACGCCGGCATCCACCACCTGACTCGATTCACTCGTCTCCCTCCTTCGGC
>CBDVDV010000309.1:0-2444 GCA_965372835.1 uncultured bacterium
GCTCACCACACCCACACCCGCGTGACCCACCAGCGCGGGCATGACCAGCGGCACTACGCCCGTGAAGAAGGCAATGTCAGCACTGCAAATGCCACAGGCCTTTATCTCAATCTGAACACTGCCGGGACCCGGGTCCGACAACTCGACGGGACGAATCTCAACCCGTCCCTTCTCCACCAGAAATAAGCCTTCGGTCTGCACCTGATGTCCCTTTCCCACTGAAGCGCAACAGACGCTTTTCCCCAAGAGGTCTGCTCGCAGCCCCCTTCCCAGGCCCCACCAGGAAAAGGGTCCGAGCCACCTACTAAGGGGACCCTACCACAGGCGATGGGGTGGAGTCAAAGGGCGACGGGAGGCCGCGGGTCGGGTCCTGGATTCTGCTTGCCCCGGGCAGGTCGCTGGCGTAAGTTCGTGAAGTTGCTGAGAGTTTGGGCGGCTGGCTTCTTCGAGTTGGATCCGGGGAGAGTGAGCAGATGTCGAAGTCAGGACGGCAGAGAAGCAGCCGGCAGAGGAAGAACCGCCTGGCGCTCTTGGGTGGGGCGAAGGCCATAACACTCAAGGCCGAGGAGGCGCTGCGCTGGCCGGTAACGGGAAAGCCCGAGATTGACGCGGTCACCAGCCTGATAAAGAAGGGCGAACTCTCCATCTCAGAAGAGACCAAGAAACTTGAGGAGGAGTTCGCCGACTTCATCGGCGTCCGTTATGCGTTAGCGCACAACAACGGGACCTCCGCAGGTCACGCCGCGTTCTTCGCACTCAACATCCAGCCCGGCGACGAAATCATCTGCCCGAGTTTCACCTACTGGGCTTCCATCGTCCAGGTGCTCCCCCTGGGAGGTGTGCCTGTGTTCTGTGAGATGGACCCCGACACCCTGAACATCGATCCTGTTGACATCGAGCGGAAGATCACCTCCCGCACCAAGGCCATCGTGGTGGTGCACATGTTGGGGATGCCCTGTGAGATGACGCCCATCATGCGCCTGGCCCGGCGGCACGGCATCAAGGTGATTGAGGATGCGTCCCACGCGCACGGTGCCACCTACCGGGGGAAGATGATCGGCAGCATCGGGGACGTCAGTTTCTTCAGCCTGCAGACCTCCAAACTGATGGTGGGAGGGGAGGGGGGTCTCTTCTGCACCAACCGGCGCGAGTACTACGAGCGGGCCGTGGCCCTGGGACACTACGAACGGATCCGCTCGCTCAGGAAGCCCTGGCCCAGGCTCGCGCGCACCGGCTTCGGCTTCAAGTACCGCATCCACCCCCTGGCCGCAGCCATTGCCCGCCGACAGCTCCGCCGGCTCCCGGCGACGAACGCCCGCAAGGGTCGCAACTGCGAGCGCTTCCTGGCAGCCCTGGCACAGATGCGTTCGTGGAACATCGCTCCTGTGCCCGGGCACACGAAGCGCGTCTACTACCAGAACTGGATTCGCTTCGACCCGGAGGCCGTGCCCGGGGTCACCAAGGAGCGGGTGATGGAAGCGCTGCTGGCCGAGGGCACCCAGGTCTATGATGCGCGCTACGACCTGCTTCATCGGCAGCCTCTCTTCCAGGAGCCCGAACACTACCGGCGTGGCGGCGCCTTCCCCATCTTCGAGCAGGTCAAACGGAAGCCACCGTTCTCCACGGAGGAATGCCCGGTCAGCGAGGCGGTGCGGGCAACGTTGGTCGGCGTGCCCACCTTTCCAAGAGGGACGAAGGCTCTGGTGAACCAGTACATCCGGGCCTTTCGCAAGGTGGACGAAGGTTTGGAGGAGTTGGTGGAGCGCTGAATGCTATTTCAGGGAACCGTGGTCAATGCCGCCGCTGTGATCGGGGGAAGCCTCCTGGGGCTTTTTCTCGGGAAGAAGGTTTCCCGGCCGATGCAGGAGCTGCTCCTCGCGGCGCTGGGCTTGAGCGCGCTGCTCATCGGCGCTCAACTGGCACTCCAGACGGGGCACCTCAAACTCGTCATCTTGAGCCTCATCGTAGGCGGGGTAGTGGGGAGACTGGTCAGGCTGGAGGAACTCCTCGAGGCCCTGGGCGAGTGGCTGCGCCGAGTGCTGGCTCGGGTGCCCGGCCTGGGGGCCTGGCTCGGCGCCCGGCCGACGCAAGCAGAAGGCGGGAAGTCTTTTTCGGTCGGCAAGGCCTTCGTAACTGCCAGCCTGATCTTCTGCGTGGGCCCACTCACGTTCATGGGCTCCATCGCCGACGGAGCCCGGGGTGAGCCTGACCTCCTCTACACCAAGAGCGCCCTGGACGGCGCCTGCTCGGTGGCGCTGACGGCGGGGATGGGGTTCGGAGTGGTGCTGGCGGCCGTCAGCGTGGTGGTCGTGCAGGGCACCCTCACGCTGTTGGGCTTGTTGTTTCGCGAGTTTATTACCGAGACGGTCCTGACCGAGGTGTTGGCGGTCGGAGGGCTTCTGACGGTGGCTATCGGCTTTGAACTGCTGAAGATCAAGAAACTG
>CBDVDV010000310.1:0-2444 GCA_965372835.1 uncultured bacterium
GTCTATGAGAAGCGCTGCCGCCCGCAGCCAGAAGCCTGCCAAAGCAACGGGCGGAGGTGCGCCTGGGGCTCCTGGTGGAGTGGGGCTTTTGTAGCGAAGGCTGGCTCCGCAGTGTGGACATTGTAGCACGCCTGGCATGGTCGACCTCCTGAAGTCTGCCCCTCAGATACCTGGAGCTGCCCATCGGCATGCTACCCTCCCCACCCTCTGAGGTCAACACCAATCCCACCTTCAACCCTTGACACACCACGAGTGGGCGTCACTTCTGGGGCTGGGCACCGAGGGCGCGTTCGAGGGAGCGCTTGGAGTAGGAGCGCGGTGCCCGAGGGGGATGCGGTGATGTTCGGCGCACGGCCGGGCGCTTCGAGAGGCTGAGGGCAACCAAGACCGTGGCACATCTCGGCTCGCGGTTAATACTGGACTGAGCGTGGTGAGGGTCAGCGCAGTCCTTAGGAAAGGGGAAGTTCCTCCGAGACCTTCCGCTTCTGCCAGGGCTCCGTCATCTCCATGCTGCCATAGGACTGCCAAACCGGCTCAGCGTACCGTACGCGCGCGCGCATTCCCCAGAACCGGGTCCACGCTTCCCAGGTCTCCTTGAAGCGCCAACCGCTTTCCGTACTGAAGACCTTGGCGCGTTCCTCACACAGTATGGCCTGGAAGTTCGTCTCCTCGGTATCGGACACGTCCACCAAGAGATCCGGTTCGTGGAACTCGTTGAGGTCGACCTCGAGATCGTACATGCAGGCGCACTTGAGTTGGCAGGGGGGATGATCGGCTGCGATCCCCACATGGCCGACGTAGTAGACCACGTCCCGCATGGTCCATGAGAGGTTGCGGTGGTCGGCGTGGCAGTCCCAGGGCGTGGGATAGAGCACGATGTTGGCTTTGAGCCTCCGCAGCGCATTGACGAGTTTCATCTTCATTTCCATCGTCGGGATGATCTTGTTGGAGGGGACGTCCAGGTACTCCGATTCCGCTCCCAGGATCTTCGCTATGGCGTCGCCTTCAGCCTGGCGCAGGACTTTGACTTCCTCCTGTTCCGGCCCCGGTCTGCGCACCGTCTCCCCGAGAGTGACGCTGAGTTGGATGACCGAGTGCCCCCGACGGGCGTACTTGGCGGCGATCCCTCCGCAGCAGACGATGTCGTCCGGATGAGCGCTGACGACGACGAGGGTGAGAGTTTCTGTGTCACGATCGTGTGCCATGAAAGTTACCCCTTCGAGCAGACCCGGACCCCTGAAGTTTCTCCCCGGAACGCGCCAAACGGCTCAGCGGGATGCTACGGTCCTCGTCGCGTAAGGTCAAGGGCAATGTCGCCTTACGGCCCTTGACACACCCCCGGCGACCAGGGCCGCGAGGGGCTTGGCGCCCCAGAAGAACATGACCAGCAGCAACGCGAGCCCCGCCAGCGGCCCCCGGTCAACGCAAAAGGGGATGCAACGCCGGCGTATGGCCGGAGGAATGAACGTTAACTGAGCGCCTCGCCGGCGGGCGAACAGCCCCTTAGCACTACCGCCTTCGCACCACCACGCAGCCGGCAATCATGTCGTGCAGTGCCTGCTTCTTGTCGGTGAACCCGGCCATGATGAAGCCGATCAACAAGATGATGGCGGAAAGAATCTTCGCGAAGTGCCTCCCCGTCGCGCGGCCAAACGAGATGCGGTTGCCGTAGAGATCGGTCACTACCAGACCGAGGGCCTTCTTACCAAGAGTCCCTTGCCAGGCAGAGCACTCGCACAGCGCGTAATAGAGCCAGGTCACTAGGAGCCCTACGACATTCGCGGTGACCTCCAAGTGCTCCTGGCCTGCACCGACGGCCACGAACAGTAACCCCATGACAATGCCCAGAACTGCACCCGCGGCGAGCAGCACGACGTTGTCTATGATGAAGGCTAACAGTCGAAGCCAGAAGCCCGCATAAGCACGAGCCAAAGGAACACCTGGAACCGCCGACGGCGCTGCAAACAGGTTTGGTATGTTGTGCGCAACTGTCCACTCGGGAAGGGTCTCGTTCCAGACGTAATCATCGGGGCCCACTGTCCCCGAGTGTGCTAACCGCCGAATGGTCGCTTCGTCAAAGGGTCCAAACTGGACTCCGCCCCGCGAGTAATACCAAGTGGTAGCCCCTGTTTCGGCTCCCGCTTCGAGCGGGAGAGGTGGTGGCACGGCGGCTGCCGACTCCGTCGGTCCGCCACTGGCTGAGGTTGCGGGATCCTCGAAAGCGACGTCGGACTCGGCAGCGGTTTGAAAGATGCTGTGGCATTTGGGGCAGCGGGCGCGAGCCGGTGGGCTGACGGTTTTGTAGCTGAGGTTGGCTCCGCACTGAGGACATTGCAGCACGCCTGGCATGGTGGACCTCCCCAAGTCTGCCGCTGAGAGACCTCGAACCGCTCAGGGGGATGGTACGCTCCTCATCCTCTAACGTCAAGGGCAATCTCGTCTTC
>CBDVDV010000311.1:0-2400 GCA_965372835.1 uncultured bacterium
CGCTCGTATGATTACCATCTCCTCGTGCGGACCGAAACCGCGACACTGCAGAGATGAGGCGAGTGTGATGTCCATTGGCGTGGCTCTGATCGGTGCCGGGCAGTTCGGCTGCCGACACGCGAGTGCCCTGCGTGCGCTTGCTGAGGCCCACCGGGTCGTCGTCTGCGACCTCAGGGAGGCTCGGGCGCGGGAGGTAGCCGAGCGCTACTCCTTCAGCCGGTGGACGACGGACTGCACCCAGGTCGCTGCCAACCCCGACGTCCAGGCGGCCATCGTCGCTACCGAAGAGTCGGCCCACCGGGAACCCACCTGTACGCTGCTTCGAGGCGGGAAGCACGTCCTGGTTGAAAAACCCATCGCCACCACCCTCGCCGACGCGGACGCCTTGCTCGAAACTGCTCGCCAGACCGACCGCATTCTCATGGCGGGACACATCCTCCACTTCGAACCCGCCTACGCCCTGCTGCGGGAGCGCCTCAAGCGCGGCGACCTGGGTCGGCCGGTGAGCCTCGCTACCCGCCGACACTGCCGGAAGACCAGTTTCGAGCACTACGCCCGCACCCACCCCATCCTCCACCTGGGGGTTCACGATCTGGACCTGATGCTCTGGCTGCTGGACGAACCGCTTACGGTCAAGCAGGCCTGGGAGCGGAACACACTCGGCAAAGCCAACCCCGACGTGGCCTGGGTGGCCCTAAGGTCGGAGTCCGGGGTCATCTGCCAGGCGGAGGTGAGTTGGCTCCTGCCCGGCAACTCCCCTGCTAGCATCGTCGGCGAACTGGAGGTCATCGGTACCGAGGGGACAGCCCTGGTCCGCTCGCCCGCGCCGACGCTCACCCTTTGGGGAGAGCAGGGGGTCGAAACCCCCGACACCGCCATCTGGCCCGACCTGGCGGGTGTCACCGCCGGCGCCCTCCAGGACGAACTTCGCCACTTCCTGCGCCTGGTCGCCAGCCAAGCCCGATTCGACGTCTCAGACACTGAGCGGGCACGGTCGGCTGTGGCCCTGGCGCTGGAGGCAATGGAACAGGCACAAGCGCGAACAAAGGAGAGTCACCAATGAATGGTCTTCTCTTCACCCCGACTCAACTCGGTTCCCTCACCGTCAAGAACCGTCTGGTGCGCTCAGCCACCGGCGAGGGGATGGCCGAGCTCGATGGCAGCATCACCGACGACATGGTCGCCTTCTACCGCCGACTGGCCGAAGGAGGCGCGGGCCTCATCATCAGCGGACACACCTACGTCCACCCCCCGGGCAAAGCCAGTCCGGGCATGGCCGGGCTCTATCGGGACGAGCAAATCCCCATGCACCGCAAACTCACCGACGCCGTGCACCAAGTAGGAGGTGCCATCGCCCTCCAGATCAACCACGCCGGCCGGCAGACCTCCCCAGCCCGCATCGGCCGGCAGACCCCGCTCGCCCCCAGCGCCCTTGGCGCGCCGGGTGCGAAGTTCGTGCCCAAGGAGATGACCGAAGCCGACATCGAAGAAGCCATCCAGTCCTTCGCCGACGCTGCCCGCCGAGCCGTCGAAGCGGGCTACGACGCCATCCAGATTCACTCGGCCCATGGCTACCTCATCAGCGAGTTCAACTCCCCCTATGCCAATCAGCGCACGGACAAATGGGGAGGCAGCCCCGAGAACCGCCGACGGTTCCTGCTGGAGGTCTATCGGCGGGTACGTGGGGCCGTGGGTGACGACGTACCGGTCTTTGTCAAGTTGAACGGCGAAGACTTTATCGAAGGTGGGCTTACGCCCGAGGGGAGCGCCGAGATAGCGAAGGCGCTCGAGGCTGAGGGCATCGACGCCATCGAGGTGAGTGCCGGCTTCGCCGAGACCGCCGACCTCATCGTCCGAAAAGACATCCTCGAATCCGACCAGGAAGCCTACCTGCTTCCTTTGGCCCGAAACATACGCGATGCGGTTTCGGTTCCGGTGATGATCGTGGGAGGCCTGCGTTCACGGGAGGTGATGGAGCGAATGCTTTCTGAGGAGCGGATGACCTTTCTCTCCCTCAGTCGTCCCTTCATCCGCCAACCCGATTTGGCCAACAGACTCAAGTCGGGCGAGATCGACCGGGTCGCCTGCATCAGTTGTGGCCGCTGCACCCGCAACGACCAAGGCTGGCTCGCCTGCACCCTGGATGAGCAAGACATTTCCTGAGGACGGCCCGTCCCCACTGCCCCGTTTACGGGAGGGCGCCCAACTCATGTAGGATGGTGCGGAGTTTCTCACGGGCTTCGGGGGTGAGGGGGGTGATGGGGGGACGCGCGGCGCCGGCGGCCAGGCCGACCATCTGGGCTGCTTCCTTGAGCACCACCGGGAAGGTGCCCAGCGAGAAGGCGAGTCTGAGCGGGGCCAGGCGACGTTGGGCTTCGAGCGCGGCCTCCAGGTTCCCGG
>CBDVDV010000312.1:0-2380 GCA_965372835.1 uncultured bacterium
GCCGTCCAGGACGCCGGCTACGACGCCCAGCCCAGGGAGGCCGTCACTCCTGGAGCCGAGGTCGATCGCAGCGCAGAGGATCTGGCCTCAGCCCGCCGACGGATGCTCATCGCCTGGGTCTTCACCGTTCCGCTGATGCTCTGGATGCTGGTGGAGATGACCACGGGCGTGGCCTGGCCTACCAAGTTCATCTACCAGGCGGGGATGCTGGCGCTGGCGGCTCCGGTGCTCTTCTGGGTCGGCATGCTCACGTTCCGGTCGGCTTGGCGGTCGGCCGCCCACGGCGCAGCCAACATGGACGTCCTTATTGCCCTGGGGACGCTGGCCTCCTACGCCACTGGCGTCCTCAACTTCTTCACCCCCATCCAGTCCTTTGCCGGCATCGCCGGGATGATCATGGCCATCCACCTCACCGGCCGATTCATCGAGGCCCGGGCCCGCGGGCGTGCCTCGGAAGCCATCCGCCGACTGCTCGAACTGGGGGCCAAGACCGCCCGCCTCATCGACGCGGAGGGCGACGAGCGTGAGGTACCCATTGAAGAGGTCAGCGCCGGCGACGTAATGCTCATCCGCCCCGGGGAGAAGATTCCCACCGATGGTGAAATCATCCAGGGCGAGACCGCTGTGGATGAATCGATGGCCACGGGAGAATCGATGCCCGTCGAGAAGGGTGTGGGTGACGAGGTCATCGGCGCCACCATCAACCGGACCGGACTCATTCGCGCTCGGGCCACCCGGGTAGGCGAGAACACCTTCTTAGCCCAGGTCATCAGGCTCGTCGAGGAATGCCAGGGCAGCAAGGTCCCCATTCAGGCCTTCGCCGACCGAGTCACCGCCGTCTTCGTGCCCATCATTATCCTTATCTCCATAGGGACCTTCTTCCTCTGGCTCCTCCTTCCGGAGCAGCTCAATCCTGTCCTGGTCCGGGCCTCGGCACTTCTGCTCTGGGTGAACCCCGGGATGCACTGGGTCACCCAGGCCATCTTTGCTGCCGTGGCCGTGCTGGTCATTGCCTGTCCGTGCGCTCTCGGATTAGCTACGCCGACCGCCCTCATGGTCGGAAGCGGGCGGGGCGCCGAACTGGGCATCCTCATCCGCTCAGGCGAGGCCATCCAGGTGCTCAAGGATGTCAGGACCGTCGTCTTCGACAAGACGGGCACCCTGACCAAGGGGACGCCCGTGGTGACCGACGTGGTGGCCGCCCCGGGTGTGGAGGAGTCGGAGGTCGTCCGCTGGGCGGCTTCGGCCGAGGCCGGCTCCGAGCACCCCATCGCCTCCGCCATACTAAAAGCCGCCGGAGAGCGTGGACTGGACCTCGAGTGGCCCGACCGTTTCGAGGCCTTAGCCGGCCGAGGGGCTCGCGCATCGCTCTCCGGTCACACGGTGCTCGTGGGCAACAGTCGACTCCTCCAAGAGGAGGGGCTGGCGCTCCCCGACGAACTCGTCGAAACCCGCGCCCGACTGGAAGCCCAGGGGAAAACCGCACTCTACGTGGCTCTCGACAAACAGGCGCTGGGGCTCATCGCCGTGGCTGACGCCCTGAAGGACGACGCCCGACAGGCCATTCGCAGCCTCCATGACATGGGCCTGGAGGTCGTTCTGCTGTCCGGCGATAACCGACGCACTGCCCAGGCCGTGGCCAGTGAACTCGGCATCGACCGGGTGCTGGCCGAAGTACTGCCTCAGGAGAAGCAGGAGGAAATCAAACGCCTCCAGGACGAGGTCGGTCGCGTGGCCATGGTGGGTGACGGCATCAACGACGCCCCGGCCCTGGCTCAGGCCGACGTCGGCATCGCCATCGGCACCGGGACCGACGTGGCCATCGAAGCCTCCGACGTCACCATCGTCCGAGGCGAGCTGGAGACGGTGGTGACGGCCATCAAACTCTCGCGAGCGACCTTCCGGAAAATCCGCCAGAACCTCTTCTGGGCCTATGGCTACAACGTAGTGGCCATCCCCCTGGCCATCCTGGGGCTGCTCCACCCCATCATCGCCGAAGTCTGCATGGCCGTGAGTTCCGTCACCGTGGTCGGCAACGCCAACCGACTGCGCCGAACTCCGCTCTGAAGGAAGGCGAGCGAGAGACGCAACTGGGGGCCGGCCAGGGCGAGCCCATCTGATGGGTCAGGCAACGGATCCGCCGACGGCTCCCCCCTCCCCTGGCTTTTCCTGACCTTGGCAGGTTCGGCCTACTTCACCGGGGTGATGGGACCGATGTACTTCTTGGCCACAACCACGTCGTCGAAGTAGACGGTGTTCGAGTCGGTCTTGCCTCCTTCGGTCACCCTGTCGGAGACGTACCACTGCAGCCACAAGCGGTTGACCTTCAGCCGCTCGCCGGTGCGCCAGTCGAAACCCTCGAAGGGCTTGGGGTCCTTGT
>CBDVDV010000313.1:0-2336 GCA_965372835.1 uncultured bacterium
GAGATGGTGGCCTCGCGGTGGAGGTCGAGTTCCTCCAGCACTACCTCGACGGGGTCCTCTTCCTGCAACTCTTCGGCCCGGCGCTCCAATGTAAGGAAGAGCCCTCGGGGGGCGAGGTTGCGGACGGTGCCCTGGTAGCGCTCTGCCCCCCAGATCAGCAGCGCGGGGACAGCCACCATGTGGCGTGGGTCTTTTCTGCGTTCCGCCAGGCCCTTGGCGTACTCAGGCATCGGGTGCTCTCCCTGTGTTGGTGAGCCCCGCCTTTCCCGAACGCTATTACGATAAGGGGAATCGCTTTTCTTGTCAAGGCTTTTCCGAAGGAAACTGCAACTTGCAGTGAGGCCGACGGCAGCGGCGGCCAGGGGCGAGGCAACGGGGCTAAAGGTGGCTCCAGAGGTCCGCATTGCTCCCCACGACAACGGGCTTGTCCGCATGGCGGGTCACGGCGACGCATCGTGCTCTCAACTTGGTCGCTCAGCGGGTTCGCCCGTTTCAGGCGGGAAGGCACAGGTAGCGCGGTTACTGCGTCTGGCTGTCGCCAGGAGGGCCTATCGGCGAAGTGACTGGTGCCTCATGAGGGTGCACGAACTGGACCTGTCCGTTGAACGTACCTGCGCGGACGGCGGTGACGAACCGCTCGATGATTTCGTCCGAAAGTATGCCTCTGCGGGGAAGACAGAGGGCCGCTTCGGCCTCCTTGATGGCCTCGTCGGCGGACTCCGGTCGATGCGTGGCCAGGAAGATGGCCAGCCTGAAATGCACAAGCGGGTTCTTAGGCTGCATTCGGACCAGCCGGTGAAACTGCTTCTCCGCGTCGTCGAGCCGGCCGACGTGCTCCAGGGACCGGGCGTAGAGCAGGCGGAACCGCCCTTCCTCCGGGAAGAGTTCAGTGGCCCGGGCATAGGAAGGCACGGCGGCTTCAAACTGCTCCAACTGGGACTGACAGACGCCCAGGTTGGCCCAGAGGTAGGCGTTTCGGGGGTTTTCCTTGAGCGCTTCTCTGGTGAACCGGGCGCAGCGCGCGAACTCGCCCCGCGGGGCCAGGATGTTGTGAAAGAAGAGCCCCAGTTGCGGTCGCACTTTGCCGGTTTCCCACAGGGTCTCCATCTGCTGGAGGGCCTCGTCGCCTCGGCCATGGCGGCCCAGGTACTGGATGTAGCGCAGGGTGGTGCTCGGGTCGTCGGGCGCAGTCTGGAGCGCCTTCTGGTACATCGCCTCGGCCAGCTCGAGCTGCTTGAGTTTGGCCGCACCATAGGCTGAAACCCGGTAGCCAAGGGAGCAGTTCGGACGCAGCTGGTTGAAGGCCTGGGCAGCGGTCAGGGCCGCTTCCGGCTCATCATTGATGAGAGACGCGAGCATTCGTAGGGACGCTAAAAAGGCTTCCTGAGCGTCCTCCGGTCGTTGCAGAATGTCTTGGGCGGGCCTCAGGGACTCGCCGAGTCCCCTTTCCCTCAGTAGCCGACTCACCTGCGCAACCGCGGGCCCTTGAGCCACCATGGCCCTGTTTTCCATGCCGTACTGCCGACGCCAAAGCTCGGTAAAGCAGCCGGCGACGGCGTCCGTGCCGGGAATCAAGATGGGGCTTCCGCTCCATCCGGGCTGCAGCTGCCCGATTTCGCCCAGAGCCAGGAACCAAGGGGCCCCGTCCCTGATGGCGACGAAGTCAACCGGAAGGACCTGTCGGCTGGGCGGCAGGAGCCGAGCGGCCGGCACCTCTGGTATTCGGCGCACGTTGAACAGGATCGTTGGCAGGCCGACGACCTCCAGGTGTTTCGCGGCGAGGAGTGTGTCGGTGTCGGCGATCCTGAAAGCGGGATGGCCTTTCCAACCCGTGCGAAGCACAGCCAAATCCAGCCGCGGCTGCACAGCGACGACCTCGGCCGGGCGGACATCTCCCAGGTAGGGACTGAAGACCACAACCGCACCGGGCATGCGGTGCTGGCCGCGGGGAGAGAGGTCGAAGAGCGTGTGGTAGGCGGTCACCACCAGGCCGCCGTCACCGACGGCGAAGCCATTTCCCGCCTGAATCTGCTTCATGGTCTGAGTGACCACCACGACGAGGGGGTGGACTTCGGCGAGCTCAGTCGAGCCGTGCTGGGGAACATTTCCCCGGTCCTCGGCCACTCCCACGCCGGGGAGCGCGGTCGAGAATGCCAGAAGCAAAATGACCGTCCGCTTCAGATTACGCACCGCACATCTCCACAAGGCACCTTTGCTCGGACCGCCAACCCCGAGTTGCTGCGACAGACAATGCCTCAGACAGGGCTCCAAGGCCCGTCTGCACCACTACTTATCTACTCTCCTACAGGAACGGCACGTTTGTCCACAGAAAACTC
>CBDVDV010000314.1:0-2308 GCA_965372835.1 uncultured bacterium
CTGGACCATGGTGCGCCCTCCTGCCGGTCAACCGCTGGCCTTCAGTACTGGCCGTACTTGCGGACCAGGTCGATGGTTCGGCAGTACTGCTCGAAGGAGACGTTCTTGGGCACCGAGTGGTCGGAGTGATAGATGTAGCCGCCGCCGGGCATGGCCACTCCAAACTTGGTACGGATTTCCTTCTCGATCGCGGAGGGGTCGGGATCGGCCATGAGCCTGACGTCGATGCCGCCCATGAAGGCTAAGTCCTCGCCGAACTCCTTCTTGAGTTCGATGAGGTCCATCCCGGCCTTCACCTCCAGCGGCTGCAGGCAGTCAAGCCCGGCCTCGATGTACATAGGGATGAGCCCCTTCACGCGCCCGCAACTGTGCAGCATGGTGGGCATTCCGTGCTGGTGGAAGAAATCGTAGAGCATCTTGTGGACGGGGAAGACGATGTCCCGGTAGGTGGCCGGGGAAAAGAGACTGGCGTTACGGTAGCCGTTGTCGTCGTAGAGGAAGGCGCCGTCGAAGTCGAAGCCCTTCTCGATCATCATCTTGGCCATCTCGATGACGAGCGTGGCCTGGGTCTGGACGATGTCGCAGATCCACTCCGGGTCGGTAAGCATCAGTCCCAGGAGTTGCTCGGTGCGGATGTAGCTCTGACACTGGTCGTAGCCCATGGCCGCGCTGTAGGTGGTGAAGTAGCCTTCGTCCTTGGCCCGGCGGAAGTTGCGCAGGGAACTGGCCCAGTCCACGCGGGTAAAGTCGGGTTGCAGGCGCTCCTTGATGCGCGCCCAGTCGTCCTTGGTCTTCACGGGATAGTCGATGACCTCGGGGGTGCTGTCGTGGGCCCGGAAGTTACGCCTGACGCCACCGTCGGCCGTCGTTTCCACGATGAAGGTGTCGTTCTTCTCTAACGTCTTGACCGGGAACCGGGGCGTACAGTCGGCCCCGAAACTGCGGAACTCATAGTCGAAGTATTCACCGGCGGAAATGGTCTCGGGCAGCCCCTCCCGGTGCCAGCGACTGATGGTGGCCCCCCAGGGACTGTCGTGAACCGGGACCCGGTCCGGTTCCTCGTGCGCCAACGCTTTGAGTACCCGCTCCCGTGACGTCATTGGACCTCTCCTTTCAGTACCGTTTCCTCACCGTGGGCCTGCCTGCTGCAATCAAACCCAGGCCGCCCGGCCCTGTCAAGTGGCAAAGCACCTCCCCTCCCCTCCTGGCACTTGGCTTGCCCGGCAGATGCGCTATTCGGTCCTCCGAAGTCGATCTGGGGGCAACACGGATGGACGGAAATCCGATGACGGTGGAAGAGCCGTCGGTGTACCGGAACCTGGTGCCCGCTCGACAGGCTCACAGCTCCTATGGAGCCGATGGAGAAGCCTGATCAGGTTACCACCAGGTCGCCATGTCGGCGGGCGACCTCCGCCATCACGCGGACGTTGTCGGCATTGACCGGAGCGCTGATGTAGACGTGAAAGTCGCTGGCCCCATCGGCGACCGCCTCTTCGAACTCCCGGGTCAGACTCTCGGGCGTCCCCGTGACCACGTTGTAGGTGAGGATGCGCCAGTTCCAACTGATACCGGCAGGCATCTTCTCGACCATGTCGCGCACGGTCAGATACTGGTCGGTGTGGGGGTCGAAGTGGTCGAGGCCGAACTCGGTCAGCATGGGCAGATGCTCCGCCCGCAGCAGTTCCGAGTGCAGGGATCTGCTTTCAGCCCCCAGCGATTCGTAGATGCGATTGTAGTAAGGGACAACGAACTCGCGGTACTGTGGCGGCGAGAGCAGGCCGGCGAAGTCGTCGGCCATTCCCACGCTCCCGCCTGTAGGGGGCTGACCGACGACGATCCGGCGGGCGCGGGCGGTGACAATGAAGAGGTCCGTGAGTTTGCCCAAGAGCCGATGGGCGAACCCGGGGTCGTCGTAGACGTCGGTGAGGAAGCCGCTGCCCCGCACGAGCACCGCGGCCGTGACCGGGGCCTCGTTGCCCAGCGAGAGGGAGACCGCCTTCCCTTCCTTGTCGCAGAGGTACTTCCACATGTCGATGAGGTGGGGCATGGCACCGGCACTGAGAACGTCATCGACGTGCGGGAGAGCGTCCAGGTCGGCCGGTGAGTCCACGACGGGCCGGACGATCATGGGCTGGCCGTCGGGCGGATAGGCAATCTGCGCCCCCAGGGCGGTGAGGCTAGCATACGCTAAGTAAGGCATCTTGACGCCCGGGTCCCAGCCAAAGACGTCACCGATGCGCTGACGTGCGAGCCGGTTTATCTCCCAGGCGGCCCCCCTGTCGAGGTAATAGTCACGCAGGCTGCGCTG
>CBDVDV010000315.1:0-2302 GCA_965372835.1 uncultured bacterium
TTCGGCGAGCGGAGCGGGGGCCGATGCCCGGGACCCGGAGCAGTTGTTCGGGGCTCGCGGCGTTGACCTCGATGGGGAAGAGTTCAGGATGCAGGCGGGCCCAGGCCATCTTTGGGTCCTCCTCTAAAGGGAGGTTGCCCGCTTCGTCGAAGGGGAGTTCGTCGAAGGTGAAGTTGTAGAACTTGAGCAGCCAATCGGACTGATACAGGCGGTGCTCACGCAGCAGCGGCGTCGCAGGCTTCGCCTCCAGCGGCGTGCCCGGCACGGGTGAGAAGGCGCTGTAGTAAGCGCGGCGAAGCCCTAAGTTCCGGTAGAGCCAACTCACCGACTTGAGGATCTCCTCATCGGTCTCATCGGCAGCGCCCACCACCAACTGGGTGCTCATCCCGGCGGGGAAGTGCCCCGCTTCCTGCACCCGCTTGATGACCCGCATGGGCTGAAGCACCTCGGTGCGCAGTTGCTTCTCAGGGGCGATGGTGTCCAGGTGCTCCTGGCGGGGGGCCTCCAAGTTGACGGAGGTGCGGTCGGCGAGTTCGCCCGCGCGCTCGATGAGGCCCTGGCTGGTCCCGGGGAGCGTCTTCAGATGGACGTAGCCAGCGTAGTGGTAGCGGGTGCGGAGGATCTCGACGGTGCGGAGCATCAGTTCCATGCTGTAATCGGGTGAGCGGACTATGCCCGAACTGAGGAACAGCCCCTCGACGTAGTTTCGGCGATAGAACTCGAAGAAGAGCCGAGCCAGTTCCTCGGGCTTGAAAGTGGTCCGTCGGCAGTTGGCCTGGGCCCGGTTGGCGCAGTAGTAGCAGGAGCGTTCGCAGGCGTTGGACTGGAGCACCTTGAAGAGCGACACGCTTCGGCCGTCGGGAAGCACCGCATGGCTGATGGGCAGCGACTCCACCCGACCCACGCGCCCGGGCTGCTTCTCCCACGGCCCCCTCTGCGAGGTGCAGCAGGGAGCACACACGTCGTACTTCGCCGACCCCGCCAACACCTCCAACTTCCGTTCCACGTCCATTGTAGCCTGCTCCGTCTCAGTGGATGTCGAAGGCGTCGTCGTCAAGGGGACGGGCGCTCCTGTGCACCGTCATCCGACCGGCTGCGATCACAGCGTCTATGTGCTTCTTGATGCGTTTCTTGACCCAGGCGGCGATGAATCTCCTCACCGGAGGAACGAAGAGCAACAACCCGACGGCGTCGGTGATAACCCCCGGTGTCACCAGCAGGGCGCATCCCAGCAGCACCGCCACCCCCTCCAGAAGGCTCTGGGCCGGGACTTTGCCACGCTGGACTTCGTCACGGACCCGGCGGATCGCCTTCAGCCCTTGCCAGCGGGCCGCAAGCGCGCCTACCACACCGGTCACCAGAATGACGAGCAGCACCCCGGAAAGCCCGATGCTGGAGCTCAGTCTGCCCAGCAAGAACATCTCGACTGCCGGTACCAAGATGAAGAGAACCAGCAGCCTCACGAACCACTTCATCGCTCGCTGTACCTCCGATGCGTTCCCCCAAGAGGATAGCGCCCGGATACCGAAAATCAACCTAAAATCCTGGCCACCCCAATTATCGTCCCGAGCGACGATTTTCCCGCCGCAATGCCGCCATCAGCAGCGCCGCCACCGTTGCGCCCAAGGTGTCGGCGGCGAGGTCGATGGTCTGGGACACGCGCCCCTCGACGAACTTCTGATGCACCTCGTCGAGGCCGCCGAAGGCCGCGGTGACCGCGATGGTCACCAGGAGGAGCCTGCTAGCCGACCACCGGGGTCGGCTTCGGTCCAGGGCCCGGAAGAGGAGCAAGGCGAAGCCGGCGAACTCCAGGGCGTGAAGGGCGAAGGTGCCCGGGGTAGTGCGAAGGGGGTGGGGCAGCGGCGGTCGGCTCAGGGAAGACAGCGCGGTGATGAGTGCGGCGTACGCTAACACCAGCAGCCAGGCAGTGGACGTGCTTCGGGGCTTGAGGCGAGCGGTTCCGTTCACCGGCTGGCTCCGCTCACCGCGGCTCGTCCTCCTCGGGCGACTCGTCGGTAAGGCCCAGAGCGTCCAGCCAGCGGTCCACCTCCGACTCGGGCACTCCCTCTTCCTTGACCAGTGGCTCCCGGGGCTGTTCTTCCCTGTGTCGGCGGAGTTGCCGGAGCATGCGCGCGCGGAACGCTCGGGAATCGATGATCCGAGAGCCCAGTCGTCGGCAGATGGTCTGCAGGCTCACGTCGGAGGTGACCACCAACATATCCCGCCGGTGGTCGCTTTGGCGGACCATGTCCTTGATGGTCTCGTCGGCCTCGACGCCCGGACCGCTGTAGACGACCTCGAC
>CBDVDV010000316.1:0-2290 GCA_965372835.1 uncultured bacterium
TCCGACGCTAGGCTTCCGGTACTATTGGGGCGAGCGCAGACGTGGTGACGACCACGAGCGACGCGACCGCCGAGATGACCGCCGGGACAGGGACCGGGACAGGCGTCGAGACGAGCGCAGACGTGGTGATGACCACGAGCGACCCGCCCGTCGGGACCGGGACCGGGCCGAGCGCAGACGTGGTGACGACCACGAGCGGCGCGCCCGCCGGGAGAGGCATCGGGACTGAAGTCGGTGATGCGCACGGGTGCTCGGCCTGCGGCGAGGGACCCGTGCCACCCGACGGCATCACAACGACCTGGACAGGGTAGAGGGCAAAGGACACAGCACTTCTCACCGCAGAGACGCGGAGGACGCAGAGGTCAGCATGAGAACGACCTGGAGAGGGTAGAGGGCAAAAGAAGCAGCACTTCTCACCGCAGAGACACGGAGCACGCAAAGACGGCAAAAGCGCTCACCACCGAGACACGGAGCACACAGAGGACGGCAGAAGAAACACCTGGACAGGGCAGAGGCATCGAGACTGAAGGCGGTGACGCGCACGGGTGCTCGGCCAGCGGCGAGGGACCCGTGCCACCCGAGAGCGTTGGTGGCCATTCCCCGTTCCGAGCAGGTTTGGTCTGGACGGCGAGCGCGGGTGCGGTATACTGCTGTGGGAGCGCGGTGATGGTGAAGGTGCGATGATACTCATTATCGACAACTACGACTCGTTCACCTACAACCTGGTGCAGCGGATCGGTGAGTTGGGGTACCGGGACATCCGCGTCTTCCGGAACGACAAGGTCACCGTCGCCGACATCCACGACCTGCGCCCCGACCACATCATCATCTCCCCCGGACCCTGTACGCCCCTGGAGGCAGGCATCTCCAACGACGTTGTAGGCGAGTTCCACCGAGGGGTGCCCATCCTGGGGGTGTGTCTGGGGCATCAGTGCATCGGCCACGTCTTCGGGGCCAAGATCGTCCGCGCTGAGCGCATCATGCACGGGAAGACGTCCGCCGTCCACCACGATGGGCAGCACGTCTACCGGGGGTTAGCGAACCCCTTCACCGCCACGCGCTACCACTCGCTCGCCATCGCCGAGGGCACGATTCCGGATGAGTTCGAGGTGACCTCCCGGACCGAGATCGGGGAACTGATGGGCATCCGGCATAAGGAGTTCCCCCTGGAGGGCGTCCAGTTCCACCCCGAAAGTTTCCTCACCACCGAAGGCCCCAAACTCCTGGACAACTTCCTCAGCGACGCGGAATGAGTCCCCGCCGAGAATTTAAAGTTTCTCAGATTTCTTTCTTGACCTTAGGCCTTTATTAGGGTAGTGTCATTTTGGACCGCCGGGCGTCCGTAATACGGTCGGGAGAGCGGCGAAGGGACGGAAGACTCATGATCACTGAAGTTCGCCAGTTGCTCGAAGAGTTCCAGAAGGTCCACCTGGATTTCCTCGAAATCGTCTCCACCGTCACGGACGAGGAGCTATCCGCTGAGACGGGCGACCGCAACAACCCCACCGTCCGCCACTGGATCGACCGCACCCACTGGCACGTCGGCACCCACCTCCGCCAGATCATTCAGACCCGGAAGAACTTAGAACCCAAGTACTACACCCGCCGAAGCCTCCACCTGCCCGAGTTAGCAGCCCCTCTCGGACCCCTGGCGGGCGAACTGGTGAGCGTGACCGCCGACGTCTTCACCGCCAAGCCCGCGCCCGAGAAGATGAGCATAAAGGACAACCTGGAGCACATCGTCAAAGCCCAGCGTGACTACATCACGCCCGCTCTCACCAAGGCCCTGAAGCGCACCCGAACCTCGTAGGAGGAACGCTGCGATGCATCTGACGCCCAGGCAACTGGACATCGTCCGCTTCATCCTCCGATACCGCGCCCACTGGGGCTTCTCCCCCACCCTCCAGGAGATGGCCGACCACTTAGGCATCTCCGCCGTCACCGTCTTCGAGCACACCCGCGCCCTGGAGCGCAAGCGCGCCATCCGCCGAACACCCAACCAGGCCCGCTCCCTGGAGGTAGTCGACCGCGAACTCCTCGAACTCGCGCCACCCCAGGAGGGCCTCGTCCTTCCCCTGGTCGGTGAGATCGCTGCGGGCCGACCCATCGAAGCCCTGGAGGACGTGGAGAACGTCAACTTAGCCGAGATGTTAGCGCTGGACCGGGCCGCGTTCATGCTCCGGGTGCGGGGCGACTCCATGGTCGACGACCACATCAGTGATGGCGACTACGTCTTGGTGGAGCAGCGCAGTGTGGCCCGCGACGGCGAAACCGTCGTCGCCCTTCTGCC
>CBDVDV010000317.1:0-2250 GCA_965372835.1 uncultured bacterium
GGCCAAAGAGCGGGGAAGGTTTACAAGAAATGCGTAAAAACCGGGGGCCTATGGTCAGCAGGACCCGCCGAATAAAGGAACTCTGAGCAGCACCACTGTGGAAAGAGAAGGCCGACATAAGCGCGTCCGGGACCGAGTTCGCCCCTTCTTAGAAAGACTAGAGACAGTGAAAGGTTGCCGTTTTCATGGTTTTGCTTACTTCAGCGCTGGGAACAGGCCCTGCCTTGCCGTGAGGGGATGAGTCCCGGCCGTCAGCGAGGGGTCTCTTTGCCTTTCAACCGCTCCAGCGACCGGGTTCGGTCCGGCACAACCACGGGGTAGTCGTCTCGGCGGTAGACGCTCCAGAAGGCTTCGTTGGGCTGGAGGTCTTCGTCACGATAATCCGGATGGATACTCGTGACTTCAGCCATACCGGAGATGACGGTGTTCTTGACGCGGTGCTCCCGGATAGGGTCGTGTTCGAACAGGCCGCGCGTGGCCCAGAGGAGCCTTTCCGAGACGAGGATCTGGTTCGGCTTGGCGGCCTGTTCCAGGCGTGCGGCCACGTTGACCGTGTCACCCCACACATCGAAGGTCAGCCGAATCCCCTCCATGACACCCATGATCACCGGTCCCGTGTGCACGCCGATCCGCGCCGACCAGAGTAGCCCCGAGTCCTGACCTCTGGGTTGGCCCACCTCGGCGGGCGGAGCCAGCATCTTCCGAAACTCTAACATGGCCAGCAGGGCATCGACGGCCGGCCGCCGGCGTGACCCCTGGGCCCCGCGCCAGAGGCCGCCAATCGCCAGGACCCCGTCTCCCTGCGAGCGGAGCGGCTCAAGACCGTGCGGCACACAACAGTCATCAAAGGCACGGAAAAAGCGCTGCAGCTCTTCCACCACGAGCGTGCCCGGCAGGGTCTCACAGTACTTGCCGAAGTTGACGATGTCACAGGCGACCACACACACTTCTTCGACCACGGGCTGAAAGGAACCAGTGCGACGCAGCTCGTCGGCCACTGGTTGAGGCAGGGCACTGACCAGCAGCCGCTCCACCTTCCCCTTCTGGCGGGCGATCTCGCGGGTGCGCCGGGTCGCCGTGGCCTCGGCTTTCCACCGCGCCCGGAAGGATTGAAGCTGCCAAAGGTTCAGTGCGATACCGATGACGCCAGCGCACAGAGGGTTGAAGAGCATGAGTAGGCGCTGCCAATCGACCCGGTCGCCGAGGCCCAGCCCCGTCGCAATGGCGAAGCCCGCGGCGAGCAACAACCCAACCACAAGGAGTGCGACCAGTTGGTAGACCGGCAAAGGGACCAGCACCAGGACGATGAGCATGGAGAAACCGAGGATAAGCACGAACTCGGAGGCGCAGTATGTCAACCCCACCAGCACGGCGGCACACGCGATCACGCCCGCTCCGCCCAATAGCGCCAGGTTTTGCGTCCGGCGAATGCTCACGCGGCCGCGCCCGTAGTGGAGAAACACGGCCATGGTGACGATGGCCAGGCCGTGAGCGGCCAGAACCACCCAGGGAACACCCCAGAGGAAGAATCGGCGGGGGAACTCAAACAGCAACAATGGGCCGTTGATGGAAAGAAGGAGGATGCCGAGTCTCGCTATCCACCGAGCCCTATTGGCCCCGGCCTCGACGTACTCGGCCAGGTGACGCGGACGGCCGACCACGGTGGCCCGCTGAGCAAACTTCACCAGGCTGCGCAGCCGTGAGCGCATCTTTTCGCCCTCCCCACTGGAACATCATATTGTGCGCTGAGACTTCCCTCCTTGTCAATGCTTCAAAGCCGTCTCACGTAGGTCTCGTGGGCGCCGGCAAAAGAACGGAAGATGGGCTTGAGCCGCCGGGGTCAAGTCCTTCCACACCCACTGGGCGCTGCCGCCAAGGCCCCAGAGCCGATCGGTGTCGATGATGACGACCTTGCCGCCGTCGGCGGTGGGTGGGTCTTCTTTGTACTCGTTGTTCGCACCGAAATCAGGAGAGATAGCCTTGGCGGGGCCAGCAAACAACACGTAGTTGCTCCCCCCGGGCCAGTCGTGCGACCGAGCCATTCGCGATTCCCAACGGTTCGATAAACTGCATGTAAAGGTACGGCGAGAGGTCGAACTTCGGCTGCGAATCGAGGACGAGTGCTGCTGCCTTTCGGCTGGTCTTGCGTTTTCCCACTCCCCGCCCTCCTCCCATGGGCGGAAAGCGAACTTGCCCTGTCCTTCTTCGGTCGGCTGCTACTTGCGCCGGGGAACAGGTATCAGATGCCGA
>CBDVDV010000318.1:0-2248 GCA_965372835.1 uncultured bacterium
GAATGGCTCGGCTGACCAACTCCTTGCCGGTTCCCGTCTCGCCCTTGATGAGCACCGCGGCATCGGTAGGCGCCACGCGGGTGATGAACCGGAAGACCTCTTTCATGGCGGGACTTTCGCCCACCAGCCCGTGTTCCAGCACCATCTGACGGCGCAGTTCAGCATTCTCCCGCAGCAGCCGTTCGCGTTCCAGCATCCGTTCCAGTGCCACCGACGCCTGCCCCGACACCGCCTGCAGCCAGGCCAGTTCAGCCTGCGAGAAGGTGAAACTCTCGCTCCGCGACGCCAGGTAGATGGCCCCCAGGGGCCGCTGCTCCGTCAGCAGGGGTACGCAGAGAACGGAACGAAAGATGCCCTTGGCTATGCTTTCGCTGGCCGAGAAGCGAGCGTCACTGGTGACCTGCCGACTGAGCACGGCGGTGCGCTTGGAGATGGCTTCTCGAAGGACGGTGCGGGAAAAGCGCATCTGCTCCCGCCCCAGCCCCTCCTGAGACTTACTGGTGGACAGATGGAACTCCCCCTCCTCGTCGCAGAGGAAGAAGGCCGCCCAATCGGCCCGGGCCATGGCCAGGACGTGCTCACAGAGGCGGTCGGCCAGGTCGATGAGCGTGGGAGCGGAGTGGATGAGCTGGGCCAGCCGATAGCCGTCCAGCACGGCCCCGGTGTCGCGGGCTGCAACCGTCGGCCCCAGCCGCGCCGGCGCCGGAACTTCAGCAGCGGGCCAGCGGCCCACAGGCCGAAGATCGGTCCGAGTCGCGGTTGCGTCGTCCTCCAAGAAGTTGACCTCCTCAGCCCCCTCACTGCGGGAGAAGATCAGTTCAGTGGTGCCGACGGTGATCCGGTCACCGGGCCGGAGGACGCTCTCGCTAACGGGCAGACCGTTGAGCAGGGTGCCGTTCTTGCTGCCCAGGTCACGGATGATGGTGTCGGTGGGACCGAACTCAATGAGGCAATGCCGGTGGGACACGTAGCGGTCGGCGATGACCACGTCACAGGCGGCGTCCTGACCTACGGAAATGCTGCCTTCTCTCAGGTTGAAGGTGCGGGGAGCGCTGGGCCCGGCGACGGCTACCAAGTACGCTCCCATAGCCACTCCCCTTGACGGCGGACACGACCCGCCTCAACGCCTGCCCAAGATGACCCGCGCCACGGGACAAATCAAGCGTAATTCGCACCCCGCGGCCACCACCCTCGCGCCAGCACCTCAGCCCTCCAGGAGCCACTCCCGCGTCTCAATGAGCGAGGTTCGGTGGTCCTTGGTGGGTCGATACTCGAGGCCGAGGTACCCCGGGAAGCCCAACTCGTCGATGGCCCGGCAGATAGCCGGGTAGTTCTGCTCGCCGGCCTTGGGCTCGTTTCGGCCGGGGATGCCGGCGGCGTGGAAGTGGCCGATACAGTCGATATTGGCGCGGATGTTTTCGATGATGTTGCCCTCCATGATACCGGCGTGGTAGATGTCGTAGAGGGCCTTGACGCGGGGGTGATCGACGGCGCGGATGATGAGACCCATGTCCTCGGAGTTATCCAACAGGTAACCGGGGTGGTCGTAGCGGGAGTTTAGAAGTTCCAGTACCAGGGTCACGCCCACTTCTTCCGCCACGGGCGCCAACCTCTTCAGGCCTTCGACGACGTTGGCCAGTTGTGTGGAACGAGGCACGCGGGGCAGGACGTTCCCGGCCATGACAATAAGGTACGGGCAGTTGATCCTCTTGGCGGCTTGGGCGGAATCGCGGACGGCAGCGACGAACTCTTCGTGCTTCGAGGCGTCGTTCAGCCCGGGGTCGATGGACATGGCCGTCATCGAGGTGATGGCGACCTGGTGACGCCGGGCCTCACGGGAGATGGAGTCAAGGTCCTTGTCCCGCCAGCCCCAGAACTCCCCGGCGTCGAAGCCGGCGTCCTTGATGCGCGCAATCCGCTCCTCGATGGGTACGTCGGTGAAGAACAACTCCAGACAGACCGTCAGTTTCATCGCCGTCTCCTTGAACCCACGTTCACGTTTTTTTCACATTACCAGATCGTAGAAGCACCTCACATCATACCTGCTGGAGCGCACCGGTCAAGTGACGGACGGCCTGATCCATCCCCGGTTTCGCGGGTCCTTGGGTGGCACACCTTGAGCTTGCTCAAGGTGTGGGCGAAGCCCCGGAAATCGCAAGGTGTTTAGTAGGCAAAGCTTACGGTATCGTTGGGGGGAAACTCAAACAATGTTTCCCGCGCTCCGCACCCACCTTGGCCCTGCCAAGGT
>CBDVDV010000319.1:0-2236 GCA_965372835.1 uncultured bacterium
TCTCACCCAGAAGGTCAGCCTTCGTGGAGGTACGGCGCAGCACTATGGCACACCCGCCGGTTACTGTCAACGCTCCCGCGAAAGAAAGAGAGGTCGCATGACGCTTGCTCCTTGCCCAGGCTCTTGCTCGGGAGTAAAAGTTGGTGACTGAGTCGCGCAGAGCCCTGATTGCGCCAGTAG
The DNA here is from genome assembly GCA_965372835.1 of uncultured bacterium. Taxonomy (GTDB): domain Bacteria; phylum Planctomycetota; class DG-23; order CBDVDV01; family CBDVDV01; genus CBDVDV01. The sequence goes on from CBDVDV010000319.1 coordinate 181, forward strand.
GAGGGGCGGAGCAAGTTGGCGGGAGAGACCGAGGCTGCGGGGAAACACCGTAGGAAGCGCAGGCCCCTGTGGAAGCGGGTGCTTCTGCGCCTCGTGGTCTATGGACTCGGGGGCCTGGCGGCGCTGTGCTTCATCGCGGCCTGGGGCATCTGCCATCCAGAACGGCGCACCAGCAACATGCCTGCTCAATTAGGCTCCGCATCTCAGCCCCTAAAAGAGAGCGAACTGACGGACAGTGGGGCAGGGGACCCTATCGTCATCTACCTCTATCGCTCAACCCGACCGAACGCTCGCGGTGTGCTTCTCTTCTGCCACACTTGGTCTTACAACGCGGCCAGCGCCCTCGACCGCTGTCGCTTCCTCTCGGCCGAGGGCTTTCACGTCGTGCTCTTTGACCTGCCCGGGCACGGCAAGTCGGGAGGGACCTGCACGTTCGGGCTGCGCGAGTCACGTCTTCTGCTGCCGGCGCTCGTGAAGTGGACGCGGCACAGATTTCCTGATGAGCCCCTGGTCCTCTGGGGCGATTCCATCGGGGCAGTGATGGCGGTCGCCGGGGTTCATCAAGTGCCGGGAGAGGTTTCGGCAGTGATTGTGGAGAATCCTTTCCGCTCTCTCCCCGCGTGCATGGGTCGGCACATCAACAGTTGGCTCCGGCTGCCTGCTTTCCCCGCCAACTACCTGGTGACCTGCTTTGTGGGTGTGCTGAGCCGCTCCAACCCCTTCGCGCTCAACCTGGAGGATGAGGTGGCTCAGCCAGGCCCACCCATCCTCCTCCTCTCCTCCGATGACGATCCGGAGGTCCAGCCCGACACACCCGGGCGCCTGGTGGCTGCCGGCAAGGGCCGGGTCAAATTGCGCCCCATTCCCGGCGCCGGTCACATGGACGCCTTCCCCACCGGCGGCAGAGAACTTCAGAAGGACATCCTCGCCTTCCTCGACGAGGTCCTGCCGTCCGCCCTGGAGTGAGGGCATCAAAAACTGGGGTTGCGACCTGAACGTTCTTGGTCTGCGTCTGTGCGCACCAAATCGCTCGTGGCAACCTATCTGCGGCGGCCCGGGTTTGCACGTACCCAGGCAGTGATTTGCTTGGGCTTAGCAGGCTTGCAAGAGACGCGCAGCGACGCTGTCTTTCGCCCGATTCGGTAGACGGCGCGGGCCCACTTCGCCAGGTCTGCGTCTGCGCCGGCGATCATGAGTGGCGAGAGGGGTCCGAGCGCCACCGCCCCACGTACGTCTCCCACCTTGCGGATGAGGGGGTGGTACATCTCGCCCATCCAGAACTCGTCGTCCCCGGTCTTGCATCCTCTCAGGTCGACCACCGTTGAGCGGAGCGACCCCGCCAGCGGGCGGGCAAGCAAGGCCAGTACCGCGCCCGATCCCAGACCCACAAGTGCTGGGCGTTTGATACCGTCGTGCTGTCTTATGGTAGCCAGCGAGGTGAGGATGTCCTGCACCCGGTGGGCGGTCAGGCTGGGGTTGAAAGCGTAGAAGAGCGGGTCGTTCCGGTCCAGCGTCTCCGCCTCAAGCAGCGACTTCGTCTCGCCTGTGCCGAGCACGTCGATGGCCAGCACCCGGATGCCCGCCTGAATCAGTGCAGCGAGCAGCGGCTTCGGACGGCCACCCGCAAAGAGTTCCTTCTTGCCTCTTCCGCACACGACGAGGGCGACGGGTGCTCTCCTGCTCGCATCCTTGGGGATGATCCAGAGAGCCGGTATCTGCTCGCCCTTGCCAAACCGGCCGATGACTCGGCCGCAGACGACAAACCGAGAGGTCCTACCCGTCACACTGGGAGTACTAACGCTGACGGTGTCGTGCGGCTCTTTGGCACCCAGGACCTCGGCGTAGACATGCGTCCAGGTGGCTCGGAGCCGGCGCAGCTCTGCCGAGGTTCTTGGCGGACGAGCGAAGGCGCGTTGTTCCTGCCCGATGAGATGCTCAAGGAGGGCCTTTCCGCGCTTGAATCGTGAAGGTGGCTCGTCGTTGGGAAAGAGCCTGAGTTGGTCGGGACTGGGGAGGACTAAGTCGGGCTCCCGAACCCGTCGGCCGACGTCCTTCT
>CBDVDV010000320.1:0-2209 GCA_965372835.1 uncultured bacterium
GCCATGGCCAGGATGTGCGATGCCTTTCATGCTGAGGGGGTGAAGGTCATCTATGGCGGCGAGGGACGCACCAAGGAGGTGCTTCCCTGGCTGGTGGATGCCGGCTTCGACGCCTTCTGCTGCCTGGAGCCGCGAGCGGGGTCGGACGTGGTCGAACTGCGCGAAGCGTTGGGCGACGAGGTCGTCTTTTTTGGTAGCATGTGCAATACGGTGGTGCTTCCCAGAGGGAGCAAGGAGGAGATTCGCGCCATGGTGCTTCGGCACATGCGCCTGGCCCGTCAAGGCCGCTGCATCGTGGGGCCGACGCACAGCGTCAGCGCCGAGGTGCCGCCCGAGAACTTCGACTATATGTTCCAACTCATCCAGGAATGGGCGCCCTGGGACGCGCCCCTTCCCCAGAAGTGACCAGGGGTGTACCCGTGTCCGTGAGCCTCATTCGCGACTTAGCCGACCAGGTACTCGAGGTCTGGCAGTCCGAGCGCATTCAGCGACGCCGACGGATGTGGGCCAGGTACATCCGCGGCGAAAAGGTGGACAAGGTGCCGGTGGTCGTCTTCCTCATCTGGGGTGACCGGGCGCTGTGGGAAGAGATCCTCCCGGACGACCCGGTCTCCACCGATCCTTTGGAAGCAAACATCGAACTGCAACTGAAGCAGAAACTGTGGAAGTGGCGGACCATCCCCGACGACGACCTCATCCGGCCCTGGGTGGGCCTGCCTCTTCCTCGCCCCGCGGACGCCGGGCCGCTCTGGGGTGTGGAACTTCCTTTGGAACGACGGGCCGAGCGCGGGTCCTCCCGTCCGGTGCCCGTGTTCAAGACGCTGGACGACGTGAAGCGCCTGCGTGCGCCGCGCTTCCGTTGGGACGAAAGCGAGCGGCGCGAATTTCTTGGCCGAGCACGCGCGCTCCTTGGCGGCAAACTTCCTATCTTCTTTCACAGCAACGAGATGGGGGAGAGCCCCTTCGAACACGCAAGGCGGATGTGCGGAATGGAGGCCCTCTTTCTGGGTGTCATCGACCGACCAGGGTTCGTCCACGCGGTGATGGAGTTCGTGACCGATGCGATGGTGCGCTATCACCGGGAGCGGGAGGAGGCGGGCTTCGTCTCGGCGGAGGGGAGTTGGCGGCGGTGCAAGGTCCGCTGGGATGAGGTGCCCGGCGACGGCCTGAGGCTGCGCCTCAGGGACGTATGGGCCTACGTCAGCGCCCAGAGCGCCGCGCCGCTCTCACCCGCCCAGTACGCTGAGTTCTTGCAACCCTACCACGAGCGGGTCGCCGAAATCTTCGGCCAGGTCTACTATCACGGCTGCGAGGACCTCACCCACAAGACCGACGTCATCACCAGCCTGCCCAACCTGCGCCGGTTCCACGTCTCCCCCTGGACCGATCTGGTCGCTGCTGCCCGGAAATTGGGCCGACGATTCATCATCGAGAAGCACGTCCACTCGCCCAACGTCCTCTTCGCCTTCACCCCGGAAGAGACGCGCCGGGAACTTCGCCGGGCGCTCGACACCGCCGGCGACCTGCTGATGGAAATCCACCTCAGCGACATCAGTACCATCGAGGGCGAGCCCGACCGCTTGCGCCGCTGGGCCATCATCGCCCAGGAAGAAACCGCCCGCTTTTCCCGGGCCGCCGCCGAGAAGCAGGCCCGTTCCGAATGAGGGAGGCACTGGCTTGAAGAGATCGGCCCTGCTGGACCGTCGATGGATGTGGCCGCTTTTAGCGCTCGCCGTGGCCGGCGGACTCCTGATCGGCGATAGGTTCCTGGGGAAGCGGACCACCGAGACCGTCTACGAAATATGGTATGAAGGGCAACTCATCGGCGAGGAGCACTCGGCCTACGTCCGCGACAAAGAGACCGGGGCTGCTGTCCTCACCACGTCCAGCGAACTGAAGTTGTCCTACGGCTCGATGCGCGTGGACAGCGAAGCCCACTTCTCTCTCCCCGACCTGGTGCTGACCCAGTACCGGGTCACCAACATGGGCCAGATGTGCATTGCCGAGTTTGGCCTCGACCGTCGGGACAGCCGATTCACCTTCACCACGGGCGGCTCGGTCGGCGGCCGCGACACCGAACTCCCGGCCCAAGCCGAGACCCTACTCCTGGACAACAACATTGCCGCTCACTATCAGATCCTGGCCTGGCGCTGGCACGCAGGTCCCCGGGGCACGCTCACTTGTCCGGTGGTTGTTCCCCAGACCGGGA
>CBDVDV010000321.1:0-2196 GCA_965372835.1 uncultured bacterium
CTGTCCTTCTTCGGTCGGCTGCTACTTGCGCCGGGGAACAGGTATCAGATGCCGAACCAGAGCGCTTTCCGGTTTGAGCGAGAGCCGCAGGCCCCGGTTCACCAACACCTCACCCGTTGCCGTCCGTCCCTTCCGAGACGAGAAGGGGTTCACGACCTCGTAGCTGACGTCGCTGGCCAGGTGCTTCGGGAAAACTGTCAGCCTGTCCTCGTCCCCCCGGACGCGATAGCCCAAGATGACGGCCTCACCGCTCTCCGGGTCCACGAACTGGATGACGTCCCAGTCCTCCGGTCCCCGTGGGTAGCGGGTCAGCGCATGGAAGTCCTTCATCAGCAGGTGGCGAAACGTCCGGTAGCCGTCCAGGTACCTGCGAACTCGCTTCGTGTGACGCCTCGACCAGTTGGCAACGTGACCGCAGAGGGTGATGGACCCGGCCATCCGGGAGACGAGTTCCAGCGGCCCGAACCGTTCGTCGCCATCTTTCTCCCCGACGTACACGGAACTGTTCATGTAGTTGGCCGGGAAGATGCGGGCACCCCCCGTCTGCATAACTCGGCAGACGTGTGGGTCTTCAGCGTGGTCGCTGATGACCATGGTACCGGCCCGGCGAAGGGTGCCGAAATCGATGCGCTGACCGCCGCCGGCACAGTTGTCGATCATCAGGTTGGGATGTCGCTCGAGGAGCGTATCGAGCACGCGGTACAACCCCTCCACGTAGGCGAACTGGACCTTGCCGGTAGGGTCGGCCGCGTCCCAGTAAGGGCCGGGGGCCTGGTTGCAGTCCCAGCGGAGCCAGCGGACGTCCAGCCGATCGATCCACGAGGACAGCATCGCGATGAGCCCGTCTTGAACGTCTCGTCGAGTCAGGTTGAGATGCAGGTTGACGGGGCTTCCGATGTTCCAGTACCAGCCGGGATGCTGAGTCACCCAATCGGAACCGACTCGACCTCGCTCGGGCTCAAACCAGAGGCCGAAGCGCATGCCTTTCGACCGGACGTACTGCGACAGTGGCTCCAGTCCCCGGGGAAACTTGACCTCGTCCACCCGCTCCCAGTTGCCCACCCCGTTGGCAAAGTTCTCGCTGGCGCCGCCGTACCAGCCCGCATCGACCACGAAGTACTCACACCCCAACTCGGCCGCCCGGTCAGCCTGCCTTAGGAGGAGTTCCTCAGTGAGTCGGTGTGAGATGCCGAACCAGTGGTCGTAGGCGACCACGGGCCATGGGCGCGCGCCTTCGACGTCGGGGGCGAGCACCTCGGCGACGTACCGGCGGACGCTGTTGGCTGCCTGCTCAGAGCCACCCGCGAACACACCGATGTGGACGCGGGGGAGCCTGATCGTCTCACCCGGCTCAAGGACCAGGTCCCGAACAATGGGCCCACCACGGAAGAGGAAGCGCCAGTCCATCCCCGTCCCGAAGGCCAGCCGCCACCGCCCCGACCACTCCAGGGCCGCCCACAGACCGACCGGTCCAGCAGGCGTCTCCCAGCCCACCTGCATGACGGGGAGGTTCGGGTTGGAGCTTCGTCCGGCAGGCCCTGAGATCAACTCGTAGTGACCCCTCCCGGTCCACCAGCGGGTGAAGCCCGTGCTGGCCGGCACCCGGTCGAGGGCCTTGCCGAAGGTGACGTATTCCGGCCGGTAGGCTCGAGGCGGGTAGAAACCATCGGTGAGCCCGCCACCGAACCCGCAGGCCCACGGGCGGTCGCCCACGATCACCGAGGACTGGAGGAAGAAGGCGTCGAGTTCGCGGATGGGAAGCGACGGTTCGGAGCCCTCGTTGGTCAGACTCACCCGTTGAACGGCGACGCCGAGTTCCGGACTGCGTTCGATGGCGACCTGGGCCACGACCCTCGTTCCCGTGAGCCGATATCGAACTGCGCCTCCTTCCTCCCGTTCCAACTTGGCATCGGGCTTTCCAGTAACGACACGGAAGCCCGGCCCTTCCTCGAGCAAGGAAGCAAGTGCTGACGGACCGAGTGAGGCCAGTACGTCTCGGAGCGTTTCTGCCCGTACGGGCTCAAGTTGCTTTCTCATGTGCACCTCCCAGGATTCGCCTATTCTGAATCGACGGGTGCGCCAATCCCTGCTGCAAACAGTGGCTGGCTAAGGTATTTGCACTAACTTTTTCGACAATGATAGGGTGGCACGGACTGAGCGGAGCTCTGTCCGTGCCCTCCTACCACACACACGGAC
>CBDVDV010000322.1:0-2167 GCA_965372835.1 uncultured bacterium
GCGAAAGGTGACTCGCCCCGGCACGGAGTTCTCGCCAGTTGGAGGCCAGGTCATGAGTACTCTGCGTTATGTCGGTGTTTTGGGGTTGGTATTGGCCCTCTGCGGTTGTCCGACGGGGTCTGCCTCTGCTGCGGGACCTACCGAGGGGGTTTCCCGGATTGACCCCGACGTGAACCCCAGGACGAAGGTGGCCATAGCCGATGATCCAGACGATTTTCACTTTGCTATCGTTGCCGACCGCACAGGTGGACTTCGACCAGGTGTGTTCGGAGATGCCGTGCGGAAACTGAACCTGCTTCGGCCGGCGTTCGTCATGTGCGTCGGTGATCTGATTCAGGGCTACACCGAGGATGAGGCCGAGTTGGACCGCCAGTGGGAGGAGTTCGAGGGCTTGGTCCAGCAGTTGGAGGTGCCGTTTTTCCGCCTGCCCGGCAATCACGACATCAGCAACCAGGTCATGGCCAGGAAGTGGCAGGAGCGCTTCGGGCGACCCTACTACCATTTCCTCTACGGCAACGTCCTCTTCCTCTGCCTGAACACCGAAGACGCCGGCCCCGGTCGCCTGAGCGACGAACAACTCCGCTACGTCGCCAAGGCCCTGGAAAGAACGCCTGAGCCGCGCTGGACGCTCGTCTTCATGCATAAGCCGCTCTGGCGCGATGAAGAGATGAGGGAGGACGCCAACACCGGCTGGAAGGAAGTTGAGGCCCTTCTCCAGGACCGTCCGTATACCGTCTTCGCCGGCCATAACCACACCTATACCAGGTACCTGCGCGCGGGGCGGCGCTATTTCAGGCTGGCGACCACCGGGGGTGGCAGCAATCTGGCCGGCCCGACCTTCGGCAAGTTTGATCACCTGGTCTGGGTGACGATGACCGACGATGGGCCGCAACTGGCTAACCTGATGCTCGACGGCATCCATGATGAGGACGTGATGACTGAAGAGGTGGTGCTGCTTCTGGCCGAACTGGCTGCGCGCTCCGCAGTCCGTCCTGGGCTCATGTTCACCGAACAGGAGGTCTTCGAGGGCGCGGTGAACCGGATCGAGTTGGTGAACAACACCGAGTTCCCCGTGAAGGTACGGGCGGCCTTTGCCCCCCACGACCAGGTGCGGCCCGACCCTCAGGCTGTGGAGCGTGTCTTGGAGCCGAACTCCACCGCCACCGTCGAGGTGAGGCTTGGGGTCGAGAAGCCGGTGAAGGTCGCCGAACTGGCGCCGCTGGCGCTCGATTGGACGATGACCCACGAACTCCCCGACCGGCCGGCCTTCGAGCGAAAAGGCTCCCAGCGCATTGGCATCGAACAACTCCAGGACTGTCCACGCCGCCGGGCTCCCGTGGTCGTCGATGGCAGACTGGACGAGTGGCCGGACCTGCCTATCGTCTGTCGAAAGCCTGCGGAGTTGCGTCTCGACCGCGAGGCCTGGACCGGGCCCGACGACTGCTCGTTCCGCTTCGCCGTGGCCTACGATGACGAGTATCTCTACCTCGCCATTGAGACGACTGACGACACCTACGTGGTTCAGCCGGACATGGAGCCCTGGCAACAGGATGGCATCGAGGTGCGGTTGGATGCACGCCCCGGCCCGACCCGCTCGTACCATCGCGGCGGCGGCGAGTTCGAGGAGTTCCTGTTCCTGGCCGCCTCGCCCGGTCGGACCGTGGAAGAGGTGGGGTGGTTCCAGCAAGACCGGATTCCGGAAGGGGTGAGGGCCGTCTGTGTCAGGACGGAGAAGGGGCACAATACCGAGATCGCCGTCCCCGTGCGTTACCTAAACGAGAAGCAGGGGGAGTCCTGGAAAGGGTTCCGTCTGAACATCGCGGTGGACGACTTCGACGCTCCCGAAGGCCCGGGCTCCCAGATCTGGTGGCGTCCGGACTGGCGTCGGGCCCTGAACTATCCCGGTTCGGGGACGTTCAGACGGCGATAGTGTCTCGCAACGACCAGGGCGCTCGGCGAGGTCTTGTTGAAGCCGCGCCGGGCGCTATTGTTTTCTTGCCCCGGACGTACGTGGGCACTATGGTAATACGCTTTGGAAATGGTGCAGTAGCGTGGTACGCTAAGCTGCCCGGCAAAGGTTTTTAGACCATGGCGGTCAAAGGCGTAGTTCCCACTGCCGCAGGCCCCACCGGTGCTGGGTGGCACGGACTCGCCGCAGGCGTGTCCG
>CBDVDV010000323.1:0-2164 GCA_965372835.1 uncultured bacterium
ACGAAGTTCCCTGAGAGCCACGCTGCGTGGGGACGTCCCGCGTCCTGCAACTCCCTGGCCCACAACTCGCGTCCGTTGTAAGCGTCGAAGGCGATGACGTGGTGCTGGCCGGTGACGAACACGCGCCCGCCTACCGACAGTGGCGTCGACGTGCCCCAGTGGCGGCTCATCATCCGGTCCGGCCCGGGGCCGCCGAACCAAAGGATCTCCAGTGGCAGTCCCACCCGGCTGTCCTCACCGATGCCCGTGTTGCCGGCGTCCGCCCACGGGTAGCGCCATTCGCCCGCCCCCGGCAGTCTGCCGCGCACCAGCATCGGCCACCCGGCCTCGGCTCGCATCTCGCCCTCGGGAGCGCCCGCTTCCTTCATCAAGCGCTCTGCCGCCGGGCGGCTCAGGCCGGGAAAGCACAGGACTCCCCCGCAGGGCCGGAGGATGCGGTACAGTTCCCTCCCGGAAAGGCCTTCACCGTCGCCGGAGACGACGACGAGGTCAGCGAAATAATCGCTGTAGGGAAGACGGTCGAAACTGTCCAGCCCCTGAACCACCACGCGCGAACCGTACAGACCGGTGGTCAGCACCCGTTCTCGCTCGGACTTTTCCCGATCCTCGCCGGCGACGACGTTGATGACGTGGAGGTCGGTCTTGGCAGCCAGGGCCACAGCCAGCCGACTGTCGTCGTCACCGATGACCACCGCGTACCCCTCGGCCCTACCCGAAGCCTTCACCAGATCGGCGGCCAGGGTCAGGTGTCTGCCCATGTCGCCGACCGCCCAGGTGAGAGTTTCGCGCGCTGGGACCGGCTCCACGGATATCATTCGTTCGGCGAAACAGACAATGGTGCCTTTGCTGGTGGCGGCCACGACCCGGCCGTCGGCCACGGCGATGCCCCGTACCTGTCCCTCAACTTCGGAGCGCCAGACCTGCTCGCCGGTGGCAGCGTCGAATGCGGTGATGGCGCCCGCTCCACCCACCAGCAGCGCCGTGCCCGCGCGAACCAGGGAATAGGACCGTGGGTGACGTGCCGTCCACTTGATGCAGCCCTCCAGCGTCTTGCTCTGGCGCCAGGCCTTCAGGTCTATCGCCTGGACCTTACCGCCGCCCACGGCGTAGAGGACGTCCCCGGCAACGAGCACCCGGTGCTTGTCGGGAAGGTTCAGTTCCCTCAGGCCCGTCTCCAGGTTGTAGACGACCATGCCGTCGCCGGGCCGTGGGGGTGACTCGCCGAGGTCAATGTCGATGTCGGGCGCACCCCCGCGGCGCATGGGGCTGAAGAAGATGTCCCCTGCTATCATCGACCAGCAGCCGCCGTTGGCGCGATTGCCCCAGCCCTCAGCACCGTAGGGGACCTGATAGAGGTAGGGCTGGTAGTAGACCAGTTCACCCGTTCGCCGGTCGTAGGCACCCGGGGTCGCCCGCCCGGAGGGCACCAGCAGCAACTCCTTCGAGGCCAGCATGTACCCCTGCGGGCATACGCCCGTGAACGCCGACGCACCCAGGTGGGGCTGTTCGCGGTACATGTCGGCGCTGCTGTCGTTGCACCAGAGCTGCTTGCCCGTCTGAGCGTCCAATGCGTAAAAGTAAATGCCCCCCGCAGGCCACATCCCCGCCGACACGTACGCTACCCCGTCAAGGACCAGGACCCCGCTTCGGCATGGCCACCGGGAGATCATCCGCTCGTTGCCGAGCATCCGGCGGGACTCGGGCGCGGCACGGAACTTCCACACCACTTCGCCCGTGGCTGCGTCCAGGCAATAGGCGAAGCCGTCGTCAGCGGCCAGGTAGCACCTCCCGCCGACGACGTGCGGTGCGAAGCGTATCGGCGCGCCCATCGTCACCCGCCACTTGAGCGCGCCGGTGGCTGCGTCCAGCGCCCGAAGCGAGTCGTCCGCAGACGAAGCGAAGTAGACCAGACCGCCCGCCACCACCGGCTGAAAGGCGTAGTCGAAGTCGAGGCGATGTAGTTCCCTGCCCGGCTCCGGCCAGGCCGGTCGGGGGGGCTGGGTCGGCTGGTGGATCCAGGCCTTGACCAGGGGAAACGCCAGGTCCTCGCCGGTCACGCCTGACCTGGTCGCATCAGCCTTGTAGCAAGGCCAGTCAGTTGCCGAGACACCCCTTTCGGCGGCAACGGCTGCCAGGAGCACGAGGGCCACCGAGAGTATCAGCC
>CBDVDV010000324.1:0-2148 GCA_965372835.1 uncultured bacterium
CCTCGGTTTGAGGCCCTCCCGCCCGCCGGCGGGTACGATACGTTGCCGTTGGCACTCCACGGCCTGACCCATCCCCAGTTTCGCGGCTCCTTGGGTGGCACACCTTGAGCTTGCTCAAGGTGTGGGCGAAGCCCCGGCGTAGGGGCGGGGCTTGCCCCGCCCAGAGGCGAGGGCGCAGCGAGCAGCGCCCCTACGCACCCACCCGCCCGCCGGCGGGGGGGCCACCACTGACAACAGTACTCTTTGCTACTAAATGAGGTATCAAAACCGGGGATGAGTCAAGAGCCGCGCGGGAGGATTGCTTTTTGACATCTCCGCTGGTAGCGGATAGAATCCCATCTCCTCAGCACATTTGTGAGGAACAGGGTGGGGTCGACTTGCGGAGGAGGTGCGCATGCGCGTAGGGTTCCTGACCGCCTGTTTGAGAAACGTGCCTCTTCCGGAGCTTTTCCGCTGGGCGGGGGAAGTGGGTTTCGGGGCCCTGGAGGTTTGGGCCGTCAGCGCTGACAGCGAGAAGGACCTCTACCTGGGGGGCACCCTGAACGCGAGTCGGGTGACCGAGCGCTCCGCGGCTGAGGTGTTGGGCTGGATCGAGAAGACGGGCGTCCAGCTCTCCTGTCTGACCCAGTGCACCAACCTCTTGGACGCCGACGAGAAGTTGCGGGCCGAGCGCCTGGCCGACTTCAAGAAGGTCATCCAGGCTGCCACTCGCCTGGGAGTCTCGACCGTCAGCGGTTTTGTCGGCCGGCACCCAAGACTGACCATTGCCGAGAACGTGGAACTGTTCGCCAAAGTCTTCCGCCCCCTGGTCCGCTATGCTGCCCGGCGGGGGGTGCGCATCGCCATTGAGAACTGCCCCATGCCCGGCTGGCAGTTCGAGGGACTGGCCGGCAACATCGCCTATTCGCCCTGGGTCTGGGACATGCTGTACGAACGGGTCCCCGATGACAACTTCGGCTTGAACTTCGACCCCTCCCACCTCTACTGGCTGGGTGTGGATTACCTGAGTGTGGTGGAGGATTATGCCGACCGCATCTTCCACGTCCACGCCAAGGACACGGAAATCGATGACGCCGCGCTGGTTCACAGAGGGTCGCTTCTCGGTGGTGGCTGGTGGCGGTACCGGATCCCGGGCATGGGTGAACTGGACTGGCCCGCTTTTTTCAGTCGGCTGTACGAGATCGGCTACGATGGCGCCGTCTCCATTGAGCACGAAGACCCGGTCTGGGGAGGGTCCGAAGGGAAGGTCAAAGAGGGCCTCCTTATCGGCGGGAAGTTCCTTCAGCAGTTTGTGGCCACGGATCGGATTTAGCATTCACGGGGCGAAGCAACAGACAAGTTGAGAGGACCGGATGGCTGGGAAGAAAGTCGAGCGGGCGCTGGTGTCGGTTTCCGACAAGACCGGGGTAGTGGAGTTCGTCAAAGGGCTGGTGGCGTTAGGCGTAGAGATCCTTTCTACTGGAGGCACGGCCCGGGCGTTGCGCGAGGCGGGTATCCCGGTGACCGATGTCTCCGATTACACCGGCTTCCCTGAGATCATGGACGGCCGGGTCAAGACTCTGCATCCCAAGGTGCACGGCGCACTGTTAGGCGTCCGTGACGACCGGGAGCACCAGAAGGCGATGGCCGACCTTGACATCCAGCCCATCGATATGGCGGTCGTCAACCTGTACCCCTTCGAGCAGACCATCGCTGCGCCCGGATGTACCCGCCCCGAGGCCATCGAGAACATCGACATCGGGGGACCGTCGATGCTCCGCTCGGCGGCGAAGAACAATGCCTACGTGGCCGTCGTCTCCAACCCGGCCCGCTACCAGGAGGTGCTGGCTGAACTCCAGGCTGACGACGGCGGCCTTTCGGATGAGACCCGCTTCGCGCTGGCCGCGGAGGCCTTCCAGTTGACCGCCCGCTACGATGCGGCCATCGCTCGCTACTTCGCCGCCGAGCGGGACGTCGACTTCCCCAACCTCCTCTCTCTGCCTTTCGAAAAGGTCGCCGAACTGCGCTACGGTGAGAACCCTCACCAACGCGCCGCCTACTACCGCGACACCCGGGGGGCCAGGGTTGGCATCCCCTGGGCCGTGCAACTCAGCGGCGAGCGGGGACTTTCCTACAACAACATCCTGGATGCCGACGGCGCCTGGCGAC
>CBDVDV010000325.1:0-2140 GCA_965372835.1 uncultured bacterium
GGGAAGGCGGTCTATGGTGACAGGACGGCGGGTGTGGCAACTTGTCAGGGCGGGGGTAAGCGTGGCCCTCGTCATCCTCATCCTGCGCACCATCACCCTCCGTGACCGGGTGGAGTGCACCGATGGTACGGTGCTGGTCGGGACCGTAGAACACCAGGGCCCGGCGGGAGTGACCATCAGGCTCCGGGGAGGCGAGCTCCGTCAACTGCCCGCTGAGATGGTCGCGAGGGACCCCGACACCGGCGGTCTCAGGGTACAGGAGGGACTCCTGCGGGTGCTCAGACGGGTGGACATCAGGCTGGTGGTCGCGCTCTGCCTGGCCTACATCGTGGTGTACCTGTTGGTGGCCGTCCGCTGGAAACTGCTGCTCCGGGCCCAGGGGATGAAGTTCGGCGTTGGCCAACTGCTCCGTCTCAACTTCATCGGAATGCTCTTCAACAACATTATGTTAGGAAGCCTGGGTGGCGACGTGGTCAAAGCCTATTTGGTCGCCCAGCGGACAGAGCGCAAGGCGGCGGCGGTGCTGACGGTGTTCTTGGACCGGATGCTGGGCCTGGTGGCGCTTGCCACGTTGTGCGCTGTGGGCACTGTGAGCAACCTCGGCCAGCCACAGTTTCGGCTCCTCTTTCTCTACTTAACCGTGCTCATGCTGCTGGTGGTCGGTGGCGCAGCGGTGTTTTTGAGTCGGCGCTTGCGTCGGTTCTTCCACGTTGAGCGCATCCTGCGCTGGCTGCCCTTCCGCAAGACGGTGGGTGAAATAGACCGGGCGCTGTTCATTTACCGAGACCGGAAGCAGGCGCTCCTGGCGGGCTTTCTGCTCAGCATCGCCGTCCATCTCGGGGTGGTGACCGTCAACTGGGCCCTGGGCTGGAACCTGGGGCTGGATGCCCGGCTGACTCACTACTTCAGCCTGGTGCCCGTGGCCCTGTTCATGGCCGCGCTGCCCATCTCCATATCCGGCTGGGGGGTGCGGGAATGGACGTACGCGTTCCTCTTCAGTCGACTGAACCCGGACAACTGGACAGCGGCCATGGCCCTGGCGGTGCTCTTCCGAGTCTCCACGGCGGTGGTCTGGAGCCTGGTGGGGGCGGTGTTTCTGATCGTCGGTGAGCGGCCCAGTCGGGCGGAGTTGGAGCGGGAACTGACGGAGGAGGGGTCCCCGGAGAGCGTAGCCCAGGAGACGAGGGCCGGGGCTGGGGGACGCGATGACTGAGTTGCGCGACTACCGGGGTGCCCTTCACGTCCACAGCCGCTACTCCGACGGCAGCGGACCGGTCGAAGAGATTGTGGCGGCCGCTCAGGCGGCCGGGCTGGACCTGCTGCTCATCGCTGATCACAACACCCTGGCCGCTCGCACGGAAGGCTGGGTGGGCTGGCACGGCTCCACGCTGGTTCTGGTGGCCGACGAGATTACGCCACCCGGGCGCGCGCACGTCCTGGCCCTGGGCGTGAGCGACATCGAGGGGCTCCAATACCTTTCCGAGCCCGCCTACCTGGAGCGAGTGGCCGGGCAAGGCGGGCTGGCCATCCTGGCTCACCCTGAGGGCAAGCCGGACGTTGGTTTCGGGGTCTCCTCCGAGCCCTGGTTTCACTGGCGGAGCCCCGGCTATGCCGCCTTGGAGGTCTGGTCCTACATGCACGACTGGATCGAGGGGTTGCGCTGGTGGCAGGTACCGGCAGCGTGCCTGCGGCCGCACGGTCGCATCAGCGGACCCGACCGCCACCTGCTTGCCCTCTGGGACGGGCTGCTCAGAGAGCGCGATGTCTGCGGGGTGGGGGCACTGGACGCCCACGCCGCTCAGGTGCTGGCCGGAACACTCCACATCTTCCCCTACCGCGACCTGTTCCACACCACCCTGACCCATGTCCTCGTCCCAGTCCTGAGCGGAGGGGCCGCTCAGGACGAAGCTGCGGTCATCGAAGCCCTTCGGCAGGGCCGGGCATACGTCACCTTCGAGTTGCTTTCTCCCGTGGAGGCGTTCACCTTCGCCGCCGAACGAGGCGGCGAGCGCTGGCTTCCCATCAGCAGGCTCCCCGCCGGGGCGACGACCACGCTCCTGGTCCAGGCGCCTGAGCCCGCTGAGATCCGTCTCCTCCACGACGGCCGGGTGCGAGCCACAGCCGACGACAGGGGGGCCTC
>CBDVDV010000326.1:0-2129 GCA_965372835.1 uncultured bacterium
GGGAAGTTGGACGTATTGGTCATCGGTGGTGGAATGATCAGCCAGGAGGTCATCCTGCCGACTGTCTTTCAGGAGCGTCGTCAGGGGAAGATCGGCCGAGTGCTAATCAGTTCACTCACCGGCGACATCCTCGAGCAGGTCCGTGGAGCGCTCCCGGGCGAGCCCTTCGAGCCCTACCCCGACCCGGACAAGGAGGATCCCAAGAAGCGCTTCCCCGACCTCTTCCATAGCGCCATTGAGGACCTCAGCGAGAAGGCCATCGTCATCGTGGCCACCCCCGACCACCTGCACACCCCTATGATCGTTGCGGCGCTGGACGCGGGCTACGACGTCAGTTGCATGAAACCCCTCTGCCTGAAGGTGGAGGAGGCCCACCAGATCGCCCAGAAGGCCGAGGAGCGGGCCCGCTACGTCCTCACCGACTACCACAAGCGCCACGACCGAGCGGTGCGGGCGGCTCGCTACAAATACCGCAAAGGCGAGTTGGGCGAAATGCTCCACGGGCACGCCTGGATCGAGGAGCCCAAGTACATGCCCCTGGACAAGTTCGGGGCCTGGGCCCAGCATTCCAGCCCTTTTGAGTACATCGGGGTGCACTACGCGGACGTCTACTACTTCGTGACCGGTCTGCTGCCCAAGAGGGTGGTGGCTTTCGGGCAGAAGAAGTTCCTCCCCAGCAAGGGCTCCGATGCCTTCGACGCGGTGCAGGCTACCATCGAGTGGGAGGATGGCTCCGTCTTCTGGATTCAGACCTCCTGGGTCTGCTCGGAGAAGGGCTCGGCCATGACCCGCCAGGGGATGAACCTCCACGGGACCATGGGTGAGTACTGGGCCGACCACATGAACCGGAACCTCCACTTCGTCACCGAGGAGCACGGCTTCGAGCACTACAATCCCAACTTCTTCAAGACCTATGACAGTTGGGAAGCCGAGGGCCAGGTGGACCACGTGGGCTACGGCTACGAGAGCGTCCAGCAGGCCCTGGACGACGTCAGGCTCATCTTCCAGGAGACCGACGGCCTCTCCGAAGAGCAGGCCGTCGCCCGCCGACGGGAACTCCTCGAAGGGTGGAAGGACCTGCGGGCGCTGCCCCACCAGGCCCTCATCGGCGTCGCCGTCAACGAGGCCGTCCGAGTGTCGGTCGACAACGACTCCGCCTGGGTCGGCTTCGACGACCAGATGTACCCGAAGTTGCTGTAGGCCGGGGAGGCTTGAGCGACAGCGAGTGAGCCTCGGCGCTCCGGGGGGACGGTTAGGAAGGGAGGGGAAGATGAGCAGGAAGGCGCTGTGGTTGATGTTGGCGCTGGCCGTGTGCGCTGGACTGGCCCTCAGCAGTCGCACCGCGCGCGCTGATGAGGCCCTTTGGCAAAAGCATATGACGGCTGGGAGGGAGGCGTACCGACAGGGCCAGTACGCCGAGGCCGTCAAGATGTTTGAGGCCGCTCTCAAGGAAGCAGAGAACTTCGGGGCAGAGGCCCCCCGCCTGGGCACAACCCTCAACAACCTGGCTATGCTCTACCAGGCCCAGGGCAGGTACGCTGAGGCGGAACCGCTCTACAGGCGAGCGCTGCGCATCTGGGAGAAGGCCCTGGGGCCTGAGCACGCCAACGTGGCCAAGACCCTCAACAACCTGGCTGCGCTCTACCAGGACCAGGGTAAGTACGCAGAGGCTGAGCCTCTTTACAAACGCGCACTGGCCATTGATGAAAAAGTCCTGGGTCCCGACCATCCAGACCTAGCCACGGACCTCAACAACCTGGCTTTGCTCTACCACGAGCAGGGCAGGTACGCAGAGGCTGAGCCGCTCTTCAAGCGCGCACTGGCCACCAGGGAAAAGGCCCTGGGGTCAGAGCATCCTGACCTATCCACGACGCTCAGCAACCTGGCCTCCCTCTACCAGGACCAGGGCAGGTACGCTGAGGCCGAGCCCCTTTACAAGCGAGCGCTGGCCATGAGCGAGGAGGCCCTCGGACCCGACCATCCAGACGTAGCCGCGACGCTCAACAACCTAGCGGGGCTCTACAAGGACCAGGGTAAGTACGCAGAGGCTGAGCCCCTCTACAAGCGAACGCTGGCGATCTCTGAGAAGGCCCTGGGACCGCACCATCCAGACGTAGCCACGACGCTCA
>CBDVDV010000327.1:0-2083 GCA_965372835.1 uncultured bacterium
GGTAGGAGGGCACGGACAGAGCTCCGCTCAGTCCGTGCCACCCCATCATTGTCGAGAAACTTAGTGCAAATACCTTAACTCCAGTCGGGGCCGGACTGTGTTGAGGTCGGGTCTTTGGCCGTGAGTTCGACGAAGCCGACCACCTCTCCCAGGCTGTCGCGGACGGGGGCGAGGACGGTGACGAGTCCGCGCGCCTTGTCGGGCGGGGCGACGGTCGCCTTGCCTGCTTCCATGCACTCGGCCATCTCGGGCTCGAGGGGGCGCTTCTCCTCAGCCCACTCCCAGTAGCGCTTCATACCGCCGTTCTGGACGGCGACGGTGACGTGATCCTCCAGACAGGCCCCGCCTGCCTCGACTTTCGACCGGGCCTTGGCAACAACGCCCGATGCGCGCGCCGGGCCGGCCTGTCGAAAGAGGCCGTGCCTCCCTTTGACCCGCACCCAAAGCGAGGTGTCGCAGGGGAAGTCCACCAACATGCTCAGCCGAAGGAGCATCTTCTTCATCCGCAGGAAGGTCTCGTGGTTCACGTCGTAGTAGTCGGACGAGAGGAACCGGTACGTGGTGTCGGAGTTGGCTAAGTAGTAGTGGGCGCGGTCGGTGATGATGCGCTTGGCTTGCTCGCCGTCCACCATGACGCTGGCGACCCTGGCCAACTCAAGCAGGGCGTCAAGAATGCGTTGGGCTTCCGCCTGGCTATCGCTCATGGCCTGCTCTCCTCAGCAAGGGCCCGTGCTCGGATGGTCCTCCACCACAAGGGGTCGAGCCTCGGCAGGGGAATGGTGCCCGGCTCGATGTCGGTCGCCAGGTTCCGATTGTCCCAGTCCTCAGGAGGCAGGACGCGGGCGGCCAACGGGGGTTCCTCCCAGAGTTGAATCGCAATCTCACGGCCCAATTCCTCACGGACCGCGTCGAGCGTTCCGCGTTCCTCGGCGCTCCGATTCAGGAGGTCGATGTCCTGGACCCCGTTGCGCTCCAACTTCAGACGAATGGACGCAATGGGGCCGGCGATGCCGAAGCGGTCACCGGGGTAGATCATCCCCGTCGCCGCACCGTCACAGTTGAACCAGGGGTCGGTGCCGGGATTCGTCGTCAGCCAGGCGCAGTAGCCGTGGAACCCCCGCACCCACGTCTTGTAGACACTCTGAAGCACGTTGCTCGACGGCGCGTCGACGCCGGGCGTGCCGCCGTACCACCAGACGGTGTCCCCCCGTTCGATGACGGCGCGTACCTCCTCCCGGTACCATCGGCTGAAGCCACCCAGGACCCAGAAGTCCACCAGTCCCCGCAGACGCTCGAACTGGTTCTTCATCTGCCAACTCGCATCCATCCGATAGACCCACCTGACCGGGCTTCCCTGGATGGCCGCTCGCCACATGCGTCCCATCTGCATGTGATAGGCATCGTCCTTGGCGAACTTGGACTCGTCGCCGTCCCACTCAAACCAGCGATAGCGCTTCTTGTGGTTGAAAAAGAACTCGATGCGCGTCCTCGTCCAACCGTTCTTCCGATAGTGTTGGTCAAACTGCTTCAAGCCGCGGCTGAACTCCACCTCGTACCCGGGCTCACCCCACCAGAGGTAGGACGCGGGCCAGTCAGGCGTGATCGGCGAATAGACGCTCCGGAGAGGAGCCGCCGACCGACGCGGTGCAGGGCTGCCTGGAGCAGCCTTGGCAAACACCGAGCCGTCAAGGAGGGGGCCCAGGAGCCGGTCGTGGAGTTCCCAGCCGACCAGCGACTTGGCCCGACCGGAGCCTTCGGTCCGTGGGCCGTAGATGGGTGCGAAACTGCCAGCGTGGTTGAAGCCCAGGTTGTGCAAGAGCCCGCGGTGCTCGTAGACCAGGCGGTAGTAGTCGTGGAGGAGTTCTATGACCTGCGGCCAGTCGTCGCCACCTCCCGTGCTGCCAGCGAAGACGCTCGGGTACATCCTCCGAAGCCAACTGTAGCCGTACGAGTTGTGGTCCATGACAATGCAGGGCTCATCAGGTATGGTGCGGTCGAGGACCTCAATTTCAAGTGGAAGTTCGACCTCCTGGCTGCCCGATTTCAGGGCGATTCTGCCGGCCGCCGGCCCGGGCTCGACATC
>CBDVDV010000328.1:0-2054 GCA_965372835.1 uncultured bacterium
TGGTCTCCATCCCCATCGCCATCTGCCTGTTCTTCATGATGTACCCCATCATGGTCAAAATCGACTTCGCCGAAGTGCTCAAGGCGGGGAGAAACCTGAAGCCCGTGGGGCTTACTCTCTTCGTAAACTGGGCCGTCAAGCCCTTCACCATGTACGCCATCGCCCTGCTTTTCCTGGGCGTCCTCCTGCGGGGTCTCATCGGAGCCGACGCCGTCGACCACGTCAAGATGCCCTTCGGACTGGACCTCCCGGTGGGGGCAGCCTACGGCGCCGGGCAGGTGGTCCTCGCGGACGGGGTGAAGATGCTGCAGGTCCCGCTGTGGCGCAGTTACCTCGCCGGCTGCATCCTCCTGGGGATTGCGCCCTGCACGGCCATGGTGCTGGTCTGGGGAACCCTGGCCAGGGGTAACGACGGCCACACGCTGGTCATGGTGGCCATCAACTCCTTGACCATGCTGCTGCTGTACGGCCCACTGGGTGGGTTCCTGCTGGGTGTCGGCCGACTCCCGGTCCCCTGGCAGGCCCTGGTGCTGTCCGTCAGCATCTACGTGGCGCTGCCGTTGGTGGCCGGGTACTTCTCCCGAAAATGGATCATCCGGGCCAAAGGGAAACCGTGGTTCAACGAGAAGTTCCTCCACCTCCTCACCCCGATCACCATAGTGGCGCTGCTGGTGACCTTGGTCCTTCTTTTCTCGTTCAAGGGGGACGTCATCCTTTCCCGTCCCCTGACCATCCTCTGGATCGCAATCCCGCTGTTCGTTCAAACCAACCTCATCTTTTGGTCCGGCTACGGCCTGGCGAAGGTTATGGGGCTGAGGTACGAAGACGCAGCGCCGTCGGCGATGATCGGCGCCTCCAACCACTTCGAGGTGGCCATCGCCACGGCAACCATGCTCTTCGGCCTGTCCTCGGGAGCGGCGCTGGCTACCGTGGTCGGCGTGCTTATCGAGGTGCCGGTCATGCTGCTCCTGGTGAAGATCTGCTTGCGGAGCCGGTCTTGGTTTGCCAAGCAGGAAGTTGCAGCCCCTGGCCCTACCGGTGACGAGGTCTGCCCCGGTGGATAGTCGGACGGGGCTGTCCTGTCGCTGGAGTTTGTCGGCGTGGGAGGAGTCTTGATGGCCAACTCGTCCAAGCCCACCGTCCTCTTCCTCTGCACCCGGAACGCCTGCCGAAGCCAGTTGGCTGAAGGACTGATGCGTCAGCGCTTCGGCGACCGGCTCGAGGTCTATTCGGCAGGCGTGGCTCCCACCCGGGTCCACCCACTGGCCGCCCGCGCCCTCAACGAGGTCGGTATCGACGCCTCAGGCCAGCGCTCCAAGCACGTGGGCGACCTCGCCGACCTTCACTTCGACCTGGTGGTGACCCTGTGTGACTCCGCGCGAGAGGCCTGCCCGGTGTTCGCTGGCGACACCCGGGTCGTGCACCGTTCCTACCGGAATCCCGACGAAGCCACCGGGACCGAGGAGGAACGCCTGGCCGTCTTCCGCCTGGTGCGCGACCAACTCGCCCGGGAATTGCCGGAACTGATTGGGCGGGAGTTGGGCATCACACCTCCGGAGTCCGGTCAATGAGCCCCTCCGCTCCCTGAGCCCACAACTCATCAAGGACTTGCCTAACGACCCGCTCGGCGGCTCCCCTCACGCCCCGGGCTCGGGCGCGTATGAGGGCAGAACCATCAGGAGCAACCACCACGGCCCGCAGCAACAGACCTCCCCCGCGCGCCCGGGCGAGCACGCCTACGCCGCCGTGACACCCCGCACCCAACTCACCAAGCACCAGCCGTTCCAGTGAAGCGGCGAGGGCAAGGTCGGGGTCGTCGATGCGGGCGAGGAGCCCGCGGGTCCGACTGTCGTCCCGACGAGCCTCGACGGCAAGCGTCCCCTGCCCCGCCGGGGGAAGCATCACGTCGAAGGGGATGACCGACACCTCCACCCCGCCCGGGCGCCCCAGCCGCACCAGACCGGCCCGGGCCAACACCAGCGCGTCGCATTGACCGGCGAGCATCTTGCGGATGCGGGTGTCCAGGTTCCCGCGCATGGGAAGCACGTCCAGGT
>CBDVDV010000329.1:0-1968 GCA_965372835.1 uncultured bacterium
GGTACTTTGGCTTTGCGCAGGTACTTGGCGTTGTCTTCGGGGAGGGTGGTGTTGACGTACATGCCCGTGCCCAGTTCGAAGCCGGCCTGTTTGGCCAGGCGAGGCATGTACTTGATGTACCAGTGGAAGGCCTGTCCGAAGCGTTCGTCCTTGGGGGCCACGCGGATGACGTAGTTGAAGTCAGGGTCACCCAGGAGCGCATCCATCTTGCCGTGAACCACGCGGAGGACCTCGGCCAAGGCGTCAAGTTCGTCGGCCGTGGTCATACCGAAGCAGGAGATGTGGCGCTTGGGCATGATCCAGACTTCGTAGGGCGCCCCGCAGGCGTAGGGAGAAAAGACCAGGAAGTCGTCGTTTTCCCAGACCAGCCGGTCTTTCTCTTCCTTCTCGATTTGGAGTGTGTCGCAGAAGACGCAGCGGCCGGTGTCGTCGTAGTATCGGCGGGCCTCCTCGGTGCGGTAGCGGATGTGGGTGGGCACCAGGGGGGTGGCCATGAGTTGGCTGTGGGGGTGGACGAGGGAGGTACCGGCGGCGGCGCCGTAGTTCTTGAAGAGGATGACGTGTTGCACCCGTGGGTCTTCGAGGGCGGCCTCGTAGCGCTCGTGGTAGATGCGGGTGACGAGTTTCAGTTGCTCAAGGGGCATCTGCGAAGGGGTCAGGTCGTGTCGGGGGGTTTCGATGATGACCTCGTGCACCCCGACGCCGCTGGCCCAGCGATAGAGCCCGTCGATGTGGCGCTCGGCTTCGCCTTCGGAGGAGAAGGCCGAGAACTTGTTAGGCACCACCCGCACCTGCCAGTCACCCTCATCAGGGATACGGGCAGTCTCCGGCGGCGTCATCGCCTCGTTGCCGGGGCAGAAGGGACAGCGGGAACTGCGCTTGGGGAGTCGGGGCCGGGGCCTGGACCGGGCGAAGTCGTGGGGCCGCCGGGCCCGCTCGGTGGCGATGACGTACCATTCCTGGGTTACCAGGTTCTGCCTGAGTTGACTCATGGACTCTCCCCTTGACCACCGGTGCCCGGACACACCCCTCCTTCGGACCCCGCTCGTCCGTCAGGTGGAGCGCCGCCAGACGGTGCCGCCGCGCGTATCCTCCAGGGCGACGCCCAGTTCGGACAGTTGGCTGCGGATGAAGTCGGCCAGGTCGTACTGCTTGGCCAGGCGGGCGCGGCTGCGGACCTCGATCAGGAGATCGACGAGTTCGGTCTCTTCTGGGGCTGGGGCGCCGACCGCAGAGACCGGTTTCTCAAACAGGCCCATCAGTCCGCCCAGCCGACGCACCGTCCCGGCAGAACTCAGGAGCAGCGCCCGGTCCGCCTCGCTGGCGTCCTCGGTGGTGGCCAGCCCGCGGGCCTCGATGTAGCGGTTGGTGGCGCTGGTGAGTTCGAACAGTTCGGCGATGCCCCCGGCCGTGTTGAAGTCGTCGTCCATGGCTTCGTAGAAGCGCTCCTCGGCGTCGGCGAACGCCTGGGCGAGGAGCGCCCCCTCCCCTTCAGCAGCCAGGGCGCCGGCCAGTTCGCTTGCCCGCTCGGGGTCGGTGGCGAAGACGTTCTCGCCGGTCAGCTGCTCGACCCGTTCGAAAAGGCGGTAGAAGTGATCGAGCGCTCGACGGACCTCGGCCAGGCGCTCGTCGGTAAAGTGGATGGGTCGGCGGTAGTGGGTGGAGAGGATAAGGAAGCGCAGGGTTTCAGGGGCCTGCTCTTTCAAGAGGTCGCGCACCAGGACGATGTTGCCCACGGACTTGGACATCTTCTCGTTGGCGAACTGGGCCAGGCCGTTGTGCATCCAGTACTTGGCGAAGGGCTTTCCGGTGGCCGACTCGCTCTGGGCGATCTCGTTTTCGTGGTGGGGGAAGACCAGGGTCTCAGCGGTCTGCTCTTTCAAGAGGTCGCGCACCAGGACGATGTTGCCCAGGGACTTGGACATCTTCTCGTTGGCGAACTGGGCCAGGCCGTTGTGCATCCAGTAC
>CBDVDV010000330.1:0-1959 GCA_965372835.1 uncultured bacterium
TTCGCCGAGGAGTTTGACACCTTCGAGGGCTGGGAGCCTCGGCGCAACTGGCCTCACGGAGAGCCTTTTGAACGGGTCGAGGTAAAGGACGGGGTCACCACCCTTACGACTCACTGCGGAGCACTCAACCACAGGATGCTCCGCGAGGACTGGCCGGAGTGGCCCAAGAAGCCTTACCCGGGATTCGTCACCGTTACCAAGACCTACGAGGGAGAGGTGGATTTCAACCGCTACCATTACCTGGTCGTCCGGATGCCCAAGAAGGGAACGTTCGTCCAACTGGGCGTTTCGGGCGTGTGGACCAAGGTCTGTTACACGGCCGGGCTTCATGCGCAGGACCTGAAGCCGCTCGGCCTCAGCGGTCGACAGCAGGTGAGACTGTCGCTCACGTTCCTGAACACGTCAGGCCTGGTGGCTTTCGATTACATCAGGTTGGCGAGCGAACTCACCCCCGAGGAGCGGGCTGCACTCATCCCGGAGGGCCTCGACCTCCCGAAGGAAGGCCTTACCGGGCACCCCTATCACAGACTTGAAGCGCTCAACAGTAGGGCCGACGGGCCCACCCGGGAGGGCCTCAACGAATGGGTGGTGTTCCGAGACGTAGGTACCGGCGCCGTCCTCTGGAAGATGACGGCCATGCCCAGCGACGAACACGGTACCACCTTTAACGGCGACGGCTCCGCCTTTCTCGTCCGCGGCCGTCACCCCCAGGGCTTGGACATCTTCCGCTTTGCTACCCGCGAGTACCTCCACTGGGAAGAGGGCCTGAGCAACCCCGCTCCCCGCTTCTCCAGTACCGAGCCCAGCGAACTCCTCTACTTTGAGAATGAATGGCTGCGGGCAAAGAGCCGTGGCCACCGCAAGCACTCGGCGATCCTGCGCGACATCGTCACCGGGGAGCGGGAGGAGATCGCTTCCTTCGAGACGGAAGCGTCCTGGGTGGTAAATGAGTTCTCAGCCCCGGCTGACACACCCAAGATGCTCTTCGGCCACCGGGAAACTCCTCTCACCTTCCTCATCGACCCCACCGTGGACGACCCCGACAGACGGGTGACCCGCATTGAACTCCCCACCCGGCTCAAGGGCGTGAACCTGCTCCGTGAAGGGACCCTCATCCAGTGGCACAACTGCTACACCTACCAGAGTTGGCAGATGGACCTGGCGACGGGCCAGGTTCGTCTGGCCCATTCTCCCCAGGCCGGCGGGCATTCGGCCGGGGGGGAGAACTTCATCGTGGGGCCGTACGGCGCACAAATGAAGATCGTCTTTCCTCGCGACCTGGAGCCAGTTGATGAGTCGACGGCCGACCAGATCAGGATCTTCGGCAACTACCGAAAGCCCTTGCAGACCGACTACGGAGGACTGACTGACGACGAGAAATGGGTCAGGACCAACGGCGTGAGGGGAGACGTGGCCGGCCAGCACCTGCTCATCTCCACGGAAGACCCGGGCACTGTGCTCCACGTCGTTTTCTACAATACCTCGCGAAACGACTGGGCCACCAACACCTACAGCGCCGCCAGCCCCGACCACACCAAACTGGCCTACGTCTCCGACATGCTCGGCAACGGCGACGTCTACTTCGCCCTCACCCGCCTGCCCGACCCGCCCCGCCAACTCACCGTCACCCGCACCGCTGGTGGGAACCTTCTTCGCTGGGGGCCTCCGGGGCGAGGCAAGGAGATCGCGACCTACGCCATCTATCGGAGCCGCAGCAGTGGTCAGGCCTACGACCTGGTAACCACCACCGACCAGACCACCTTTACCGACTCGGCGGGGACTGCCGACTCCTTCTACCTGGTCGCCGCGCGAGAACACAGCCGCCTGGAGGGACACTTCTCCCAGGAGGCCTCGGCCGAGGCCGGCGGCACGCGCCGCCTCCACTTCGAAGGCGAGTCAGGCACGTTGGAAATCCCCATGAGGCAGGTCTTTGACGGTCACTGCTCAGGCTACCGCTAC
>CBDVDV010000331.1:0-1938 GCA_965372835.1 uncultured bacterium
AGGAGCCGAAAGGAAACGTACCCGTTCCGTGGCGCTCGCAGGGCCACGACCCCGCGCTCGTCGGTCAGGTCGAGCGAGCGTTCGGAGACATCAGTCGGCTTGGGCTTGCCGAAGGGGTCGTGCGCGATCCACTCGCACACCGGTCGAAGCGTCCAGCCATTCCCACTCACTGGGTTTCCTCCCAGGTAATCACGTGTGCTCTCAGTTCGTCTATCGTCGGACCAGGTAGATGGGGCTGCTCCATGCCCGGTGACCGTCCTCCTGGACGACGTGGACGTAAATGGGGTTGTCGCCGTTCTTGAGTCCGGTGGGCCGGTAGGCGGGCAGGACCATTTCCCGAACCCTGTTCTCATCAGGAAGTCGGTAGACCTGAAGTTGCAGCCCGAGTCCGCCGGCTTTGACCGTGCGTCCCTTGAGCCCCAGGGCCTTCAGGCGGACGGTCATGTCCTTCTGCTCGGTGTGAATCTCAAGCGTTCCCCGCCGGGCGTCGGCAAGTTCGAGGATCACTCCGGCCCAGCCTCCACTGGTCACCGATTCCCAGCGTACCTCGTTGGGCCCCGTTTGCACGCACGGTCGCGATGGGCTCTCGAAGTTGATGGGCTGGAAGCCCAGGATGCGATTGCCCCGGACCCGGACATAGCCACTCCAGTCGACGAGGCGCTCCCGGCCGCGGAACCGGGCTCCCTGCCAGAGGACCTTCACCCGCCGACCCAGGTCCTTCGAGCCATAAGCCCGGACCGTTCTGATGACCTCCATTCCGTTTCGGAACTCGATGCGCTCGATGGGCGCAGTGCCTGCGACCCGCACGAGGAACGCTGGTGTCTGCCCTACGGCCGATTCGACCACGTCACCCATCAGCGCACCGGCGTCGGTGCGCACATCGAGGAAGATACGAGGACCGGTCGTGGCATAGAAATGCCTGGCTTTCAGCGCTTCCCAGATGGAGCGCCGGTCGAGCCGTTTGGCCAGGACGCACGTCAGCCCGCCCCGGTTTCCGAAGGTGCTGGCCCCGGGGTACTCGGCACCGGGTCGGCCCTTGTGGCCGTCGGAGTTGGCCAGGACGCCGATGCGATAGCCCCGCGCAAATGCATCAGCGAGAAGCCATTCGACGGTGCCCCAGCAGGAATGCACCTCCACGGCGAACTCCAGCCCTTCCACGTGCTGGGCGAGGTCGGCGTAGCGGCCACCGACGTGGGCGAAGACCAGGCAGTCGCGGTCCTTCATGGTCTCGAAAAGGTCGTTGGCCGTGGGCGAATCGGGGAAAGACGCCTCCTCGTCCGAAACGAGCGCCCGGCTGCTCCTCGATACCGGGTGTCCCTCTTTCCTGAAGAGGACGTTTCGGTCGCCACCCACACCGGTGAGCCCGCTCCACTCGTAGCCGGGGAAAGTGACAAACTTCCCCGGCTGATAGAACTCCCTGGTCACCCGGTTGAGCCGGGCCCAGAACTTATCGGTGATCTGGAAGTCGTTTCCCTGGTGGGAGACGATGTCAAGAAGGGCCTTGTCGCGAGCGAACTCGAAGTACTCCTCCACCGAGTTGGTGCCGACGGTCTCCTCGCTCTGGGCGTGAAAGTCGGCCCACCAGCGACCGAGCGTCACTTCCTCCTCGACCACGATGGGGTTCGCCTCGCAGGTGAAACCCGTTTTCTTCCCCTTGAAAGGAATGACATACGTCCCTGGCTCCTCGAACCCGTTGTGCTTCAGCCAACGGATGCGACCGACGGGGTTGCCCCATTTGTCTTCGGTCTTGAGAGCGACCTCGAAAGGTTGGCCCACCTCGACGACGCTGGGTGCAACGGCTACGAGTCGCGCTGACTCGCCAGGGACTATGCGGATGGTCGGAGACGGGTCAAGGCGCTCATAGACCAGTGTCCCAAACCTATCGACGAGGACGCGAAACTCGAAGGTCTCCTCGCAGAAGGTCTGCGCGCGCCAGCC
>CBDVDV010000332.1:0-1932 GCA_965372835.1 uncultured bacterium
GAGCAAGCTCAAGGTGTGCCACCCAAGGAGCCGCGAAACTGGGGATGGATCAGGCCAGCCACACGTTGACAGGTGTGGCCGGTGACGATAGAGTCTGAGCGTCATAAGAACGGGCGAGACTTCGACCGGGAGTTTGGTTCCATGAGCGCGCTCCGCACGACACCACTCTACTCCGTTGTGGTGCCCGCCTACAACGAGGCCGAGAGCCTGCCCACCCTCCTTGCGGGAATCGAGCAGGCGCTGTCGCCGCTGGGTGAGCCTTTCGAAGCCATCGTCGTTGATGACGGCAGCACCGACGATACGTTGGACGTTCTCCGGGGTGAGTCCCGGAAGCGCCCCTGGCTCCGCTGGCTCAGTTTCGAGCGAAACTCGGGACAGAGCGCGGGCTTCGACGCCGGGTTCCGTGCCGCGCGCGGCGACGTCATCATCACCATGGACGCCGACCTGCAAAACAACCCCGCCGACATAGCCATCCTTCTGGAGCACCTGGACGATTACGATGCCGTCTGCGGGGTCCGGGTCAGGAGGAAGGACAAGACGGTTCGGCGGCTGGTTTCCTTCCTCGGCAATCGCTTCCGGAACTGGGTCCTGGGCACGGACTTCCGGGATACGGGCTGTTCGCTCAAGGCCTTTCGGCGGGAGTGCGTGGAGAGGCTGCCCATCTTCAACGGGCTTCACCGGTTCCTCAACAACGTCTTCGAACTCCAGGGGTTCCGGGTGCTGGAGATTCCGGTCTCGCACCGGGCCCGCCGGTTCGGCGTCACCAAGTATGGGGTCTTTCGCCGGGCCTTTCGGGTGCTGCCCGATATCCTGGCCATGGGGTGGATGAAACGACGGTGGGTCACCTACAGAGTGAGGGAAAGCAATGGGTCTCAGCAAACTCGCCAGTAACTGGCGTATCAAGTTCAACACCTGGACGGTCATCGGCTTTATCGGCCAGGCCCTGTTCGGCTCGCGCTTTCTCGTGCAGTGGATTGCTTCGGAGATGCGGGGTGAGAGTTACGTGCCACTGGCCTTCTGGTTTCTGAGTGTGGCGGGGGGAGTCACACTCTTGGCCTACGCCATCCACCGCCGCGACCCCGTCTTCACCGCCGGTCAGGGTGGAGGACTCCTCATCTACTTGCGTAACCTCTGGCTCATCTACGGTTAGAGCCGCCGGCTTGGTAAAGACTGGCTTGCCAGCCGAAGCCGCGCCGTCGCCAGCCCACTCCGCCAAAGTGGCTACGACGGCCGGATAGCGGCTTTGGCGCGTCGACGACTTGGTAAAGACTGGCTTGCCAGCCGGAGCCTTGGCGAAGGCTGGTCGGGGTGACTGTCCCGAGTTTGAGCTGCTACTGAAAGCACACACCAGTGTTTCTCCCGAGGCCACCCCTCAGGATACCCGTTCCTGGGGCCACTTGGTGCGCCTTCGCCCGGAAATGCCCGCCAAGCCGGCCATGCTATATCTCGATGGTCGTTGTCAGCGCACGACCCGCCAGGTGCCGTTTCTTGCGCGGGGACACTTCCAGATAGAGGGAAACGGCCTCCTTCACGTTTTCGAGTGCCTTCTCGACGGTCTTGCCCTGGCTCATGCAGCCCGGCAACTCCGGCACGTCCGCCACGTAGCCCTTGTACTCCTCATCATAGATGAGGTTCACCACCACCCGCATGGTCCCTCCCTTCCGACCACAGCCGCACAGGCGCCCCTGTGTGGTGGACGGCCTTCTGGTAGACCTTCAGTTTCTCGAACATGAAGGCCACAGGTTGTGCTCCTGAACAGTTGAACAGGTGGTCAGGAGACCGCAGGTGAGCAGGGGCTTGCAGTGAGGCCGAGCTTCACAGGGGATCACCGCGTCCTTCTTCTCACCTGCTCACCTGCTCGACCAGTTCTCGACTGCGGCGAAAACTGGTCGGGGTGACCCGATTTGAACGGGCGACCTCCGGCTCCCAAGG
>CBDVDV010000333.1:0-1932 GCA_965372835.1 uncultured bacterium
ACGCCGGGGCTTCGCCCACACCTTGAGCAAGCTCAAGGTGTGCCACCCAAGGAGCTGCCAAACTGGGGATGGATCAGCCTTCGCTTGCACCAGGCGACCTGTGGACATACACTGAGCGTCCACACAAGCCACAGGATACACATGTGAGGGAGAGAACGAGGATGGGGAAAATGCTGCTTGCAGCCGTGGGACTCATCGCCGTGCTCACCGTGGCAGCGTCGGCCCAGGGCAGGGAACGGAGCCTGGGGGACTTCGAAGTCGAGGACGACGTCGGCCGGTGGCAGTCTTCGACGGCCCGACTCTCGCGCTCCCAGGAGTATGCGGCCACGGGCGGTCATTCGCTCAAGGTCGTGCTTCCTGCGGACGTCTCCTACCCGGGCATCTCAGCGAGCGAACAACTCCTGGGCGACTGGCGTGGGTACGACCTGCTGACCTTCCGGGTCTACAACCCGTCCGAGCGCACCATCGGGCTGAACGTCCGCATCGATGACGACCAGTCCACGGGCGCCTACCAGACGCAGTACAACTCAGCGGTCCGCATCACGCCCGGCTGGAACCGGTTCCGCTTCGTCCTCGGACAACTCCGGGCCATCAGCCGCCGACCCATCAACCTGGCCAGCATCAAGAGGCTCCTCCTCTTCACCGGCAAGCAGTCCGAGGCAACCACGCTGTACTTCGACGATATCAAACTGACCCAGTTGGCAGGCAAACTGGACGTCCCCGGGGCGAAAGCCTTCGACTTCGGCACGCCCACTTCCCCCGTCTGGCCGGGCTTCATCAAGGTGACGGGCGAGAGCACCTACAGCAAGGAGCAAGGCTTCGGATGGGTCACCGCGTCCGTGGAACGCCGTGACCGGGAACGGCCCGACGACTTAGCCCGCGACTATGTCTTTTCGCAAGCAGACGAGTTGGAGTTCGCCGTTGACCTCGCCGACGGAGCGTACGTGGTCTGGCTGCTCACCGGCGACCTTTCGGCCTCGGGCTGGCGGGATGATCGAAGCGTGACCATCAGCATGCAGGGAAAGGAGATTGCCCACCTCAGGCGCCCCGGGGCTTCGGTGGAGAAGATCAACTACCGGGACCGGGATTTCCCAAGCACCGAACACAAATCGGTCTACGACACGTTCGTCGCGCCCAGGTTCACGGAAGTGTGGGCTGAGGCCCAGGTTACTGAAGGTCAACTGAAAGTCGCGTTTCGTCCCGGGCGGGCGGCGAGCCTGTGCGGGTTGGTGGTGGCGCCGAAGGTTGGGGCCGAGGCGCTCCGCCGCGCGGTTGCACAACTGGCCGAGGCGCGAAGGGAGCAGTTCAACGACGACTGGTGGCGGGAGGTGAAGCACGTCGAAACGACACCGGCGCCGACGCCAACGGCAGAGGACAGGAAGCGGGGCTTCGTCCTCTTTTTCCCCAACCGTCAGCAACTCATCTATGCCAACACACAACCGAAGGCCGAACAGATGCGGGGCCCGCTGCGGGCGGCCGGGGCGCGGGGCGAGTACGAATCGATGGTACTCGTGGTTCACCCGCTCCGGGACCTGACAGGACTCTCGGTGCGACTGAATGAACTGCGAGGTCCGGGCGGAGCCGCCATTTCCGGGGATGACATCGACGTCAAGATGGTGCAGTACCACGCCGTCATCACCAGCGGGTTCCATCACTCCAAGGGCGGCACCTTCCAGTGCAGACCCTGGTTCCTGGTGCCGCGCACGAGCATCGACGCCCAGGCCGGGGTGAACCGCTCCTTCTGGATAACGGTTCACGTCCCTGAGGACGCCCCGGCTAGCACCTACCGTGGCGAGGTGCACGTCCTTGTCAGGAATGAGGTCAAGGCCGCGGCACCAATGGAGTTCGAGGTGTACCCCTTCGAGTTAGCCTACCCACCTGACCTGACTTACGCCCACTGGTGGTCCTGGTCACGCTACGAGGAACTGCTGG
>CBDVDV010000334.1:0-1910 GCA_965372835.1 uncultured bacterium
CCCAGGCGTCGTGGGACCGGGCGCCGACGCACTACCCCCGAGAAAGAAAAAGAAGAGGAAGAGAGCGAGTAGCCTGCTGGCCCCTAACTACCGGAGTGGGTGGACACTCAGGGGGCGGGTGGTGCTCCGCCCGCCCCTCGGGCTTGCTCAGGGGGTGAGGTGGTGAGCGAAACCTTGGAAAAGTACGGCCTGGGGGTGGTGGCCGCGACACTGGTGGCCGCGCTTGCCATCAAGTGTATCGGTTGGGGGGTCGCCTACCTGCCCAAACTGCCTTTCCTGCCCGGTCGTGTCCGGGTGAGCGGACAGTCGGGTCTCTTTGCTAACCTGGCCTACCTGGCCATGGCCGGCTTCCTGTTCAGTCGATTCTTCCTCAACAACGCCCTCAAGAGCACCAGCGGGCAGGCCGTGGCCTATTTCTTCCAGGTGGTCACCTTGGTGCTCTTCATCGCCATTTTCGCGCTGGCGCTCTCCGGGATTGTGATTCCAGGTCTCTGAAAAGGGACGTATGCTCACCCACACCTTCCAACACATACCCCGCATCGGACCGAGGACCGAGAGCCGGCTCTGGCGGTCGGGGTTCACCGACTGGCGGACGTGTCTGGCCCGGATCGATGAAGTACCTTTCGGGCCGGCCCGCAAGCGTGGCTTGGCTGAGTTTCTGCGCCGATCGCTTGAGGCGCTGGCCGCGGAGGATGCCGGCTTTTTCGCCCGCTGGCTTCCCGGCCGCCAGATGTGGCGACTCTACGGGGCCTTCTGCCGACGGGCCGTTTTCCTGGACATCGAGACCACGGGGCTGGGCGGCCCCGGCGACGTCATCACCGTGGTCGGTCTCTACGACGGTCGGCGTCCGCAGGTTTTCGTCCGGGGTATCAACCTGGGCGGACTGGCGGAGGCCCTTCGGCCCTACTCTCTCGTGGTCACCTACAACGGGGCCCAGTTCGACCTTCCCTTCATCCGCCGGGCGCTGCCTCGGGTGGCGCTGCCCGCTGCCCACCTGGACCTGCGCTTCCCCCTGGCCCGACTCGGATACACGGGTGGGCTCAAGGCCATCGAGCAGCGGCTGGGCGTCACCCGTGACCCCTGGGTGGCCGGGCTGGACGGCTACGATGCGGTTATCCTCTGGCGAAGATACGAAGCGGGCGACCCTGACGCCCTCCGCCGACTCGTCGCCTACAACCTCACCGACGTCATCAACCTCCAGCCCCTGGCCGCCTTCGTCTACAACGAGATGGTCGTCCACTGCGCCCGGGAAGGCGGGCTTTCGGAGTTCGAGCCCCTGCTCTCATACCAGTCGCACGACCGCCTTCCCGCTGGCACGCTCCACGACCGGCTGGTGGCCGAAGCCCTCCGCCAGGTGGGCCTGGCTTAGTCGGCCCCGGTGGCCCGAGGGCCGGTGTCGCTTTGGCCGAGTAGGCTCTCAGCGCTCTGAGGCTGGACCGTGCTGCTGAGGCTGCGCTCCAGGATCACTTCGTCGGCGACGACGTCCTCGAGGTAGATGAAGCCTCCGGGGGAGCCATCGGGGTCGAAGGCCACCAGGCAAGTGCGCGCCTCCCAGTCCATCTGCACCTCGAACCGGTCCAGCGCCCCGTCCGTCAAGTAGACTCTGACGGGCACTTCCTCGGCTCGACTGTCGGTTATGCAGAAGATGCTCAGGAACAGTTCGGCTGTGCTGGGCTCCTCAGCCCGGATTACTGTCCGAAAGAGCCTGGTCGGTAGCCCTCGGACGCCCACCGGTTTCGTTTCGACGGCTGCCCTGAGTGGCGCTTCCAGCACACAGAAGGTCCGAGTGGCTCCCGTGGTGAGTGTGAGCACCTGGTCGAAGGGCTCCCACTCCGGCCGGGAGGGCCAGTGGAAGACTACGGCCGGGCGGACGTCCTCAGCGTCAGCGCCCGGCTCCACGATGTCGCACA
>CBDVDV010000335.1:0-1841 GCA_965372835.1 uncultured bacterium
TCCGGTCGGGTCTCTCGCGCGAGATCGACTTCCGCAAACCGCACAAGCGGCCGGTGGTGACCCTCCGTTCCCGGCGGGTGCCCTGTGCACCCTGTGGCGGTCTGGGCTGGCAGACGGCTGAGCCGCTCGACGTCTGGTACCAGGTTTTCAGCGACCGACTGGAACAGGCGCGGCCATACATCTCCGCATCGGTGTATGAAGAAGCCTGGCTGCTGGGCCGCCAGTTTCAACTCGAGGTTTTCCTCCACGATCGGATGCTGGCCGCGCAGGCGGCCGGCAAGAAAGGGGCCTCGCTCCGGCTCGTCTCGCAGGTGGCTCACTTCAGGCGAGCCGGCCGAATCCTGATCCACAGTTTCAACTTCCGGGCCCGAGGCCCGGAGGCCGATTGGCTGGCCCAGTACCGCAAGACCCAGTTCCGCCGTCACGGTCAGGTGGACCGGATCTGCCGAGCGCTCGATCCCGCCGTCGTCCCGGGCAGTTGGCTTACCCTGGGTGAGTGGGCTGCCGGTGAATGGACCAGACCCGTCCGAGAAGAGGAAGCCACCGAGCCGGCAACGAGCACCCCGAAAGACGAACCACCCGCTCCCGTGCCGGAAGTGCCCCTCCACCCCTTAGACCAGTTAGAGGAGTAAGGCCGCCGACGCCCGTCAGCCCCGCCGCTTGGGCGGACCGAGTCAAGAAAAGGTTTGCAACGGTGACCGCCGGGCGCTATCATAGCTGTTAGTCGAGGAGGAGTACGAGCGCCCATGTCGCTTACGGTCTCCGTGCTGGCCAGCGGCAGCGCCGGTAACGCGGCGCTGCTGGCCACGCCGACCACGAAAGTGCTGATTGACGCCGGGGTGGGGCCGCGGGTGCTGGCCAGTCGTCTCCGTCACCTCCACCTCACCATCGGCGACCTGGACGCCGTCCTCATTACCCACCTTCATCACGACCACCTGCGCCCCCCCACACTGGAGCCCTTCGCCACCCACCAGGTCAACGTCTGCTGCCATCAGGACCACGTCCGTCCGCTGGCCCGTCGGGGCGAGCAGGCCAGGCGGCTGGCCCGGGCGGGCCTGCTGTGGGCCTTTGAAGAGAAGCCCTTCCGGGTGGGTGAAGTGGAGGTGGAGCCCCTGGCGCTCCCCCACGACGACGAGGGCGGATGTTTCGGGTTCCTCTTCGCCTTTCCCAACGGTCGCGGGAAGTTCCGCATGGGCTACCTCACCGACCTGGGACACCTGCCCGACCGCCACCTGGAGCGCCTGAGGGACCTGGACGTGCTGGCCCTGGAACACAACCACGACCCCGAAATGCTCAGGGACTCGGCTCGGCCCGAGCCGCTCAAGGCCCGCATCGGCGGGAACTTCGGTCACCTCTCCAACTGTCAGGCCGCCTGTGTCCTCTGGAAACTGTTGGAAGAGTCGTCGGTGGCGCCGAAGCACCTCCTGCTCATGCACCTGAGCCGGGAGTGCAACCGTCCCGAACTCCCGCTCCGAAAGGCCGGTGAAGTCCTCTCCGCTCTCGGCGCCGACACCCAGGTTCACCTCACCTTCCAAAACCAGTCCACCGACCCCATCGTCCTGAACGACGTCGAACCCTCCTGACCTCGTGAGACTCCCGACAGAGAAAACTCCCAGAGGATACCGCGCGCTGACACTTCACCTCCACTGTAGCCCGCCGGCCGGCGGGTTCAGCTCCATCCGCGGAGGGGTCTGAAGCCCCCCCCTACCCGCCCGTATGGAGGGCAGCCGGGTGGCACGGGCATGGGTTCGCCAAAGGCGGACCACTGCCCGTGTTCTTCCAGCAAGGGAATACGGCCCACGGGTGCTCCGGCCGCGGCGGGGCACCCGTGCCACCCAGGG
>CBDVDV010000336.1:0-1795 GCA_965372835.1 uncultured bacterium
CCTACGGACGCGCACCAGGAAAAGGACGAGGCCAGTGGTCCAGGCCCGTTAGCCCCCGGCCCAGGAGGGCCCTGGCCCACTCGGCTTCCAGCACGGCGAAGCCCGTGGGGGGCTCATCGGGTCCGCCCGTCAGTTGGCGGAGGCGCCGCTCAGCGACCACGGGCTCGCCGCGCCTGAAGGCCAACTCCGCCAGCCGGTAGAGGGTGCGCCCGCGGGCGTCACCCCCAGGGTACCGAGCCAGGAGCCGTTCCAGCCGCTCGGCCTCGTCGGGCAGGCCCCGGGCCAGGGCGAGGTGAACGTCGTCCCGGAGACCCAGTTCCGGGTACACGTCCTCGGGGTAGAGGAGCAGGAGTTCCTGCAGCCGCGGGCGGTAATCCGGGGTCCGAGGGTCCAGGCTCAGGAACAGCCTGAGCGGCTCGGCCTCGAACTGGCTGTTCTCGCTGAGGAAGGTGAGCGCCTCCTGGGCGGCCAGATAGGCCTCGTAGTAGGCCACCTGCTTCTGGTCAGGGCTGAAGAGGCGACCGGAGCCGGCCTGCAGGCAGACGCCCGCAAGGATCAGTTCCGGTGGAGGCCGGTACCCGGGCGGCATGTTGGTTTCGTAGGTGGTGAGGATATCGCGGTAGCGCCCCCGGGCCTCCTGGAAACGGGCGGTCTGCCGGTACCAGTGGGCCCGCTCCAGCCGGGCGCGTGCCGCCGACACCGACGCCGGGTAGCGTTCGATGAGCCGATCGTATACCGGCAGGGCTTCGGCCGAAATCCTGTCTTCGGAGAGAACCGAGTTCCCTGCTGAATCCAAGGCCTGAGTCAGGTTCAGCAGCCTGGCCTGCTGGCAGAGGGCCTCGGCGGCGAAGGGGCTGCCCGGGTATCGGCGGGCGAAGTCCGCAAATTGGGCTGCGGCCTCACCGCGCCGGCCCCCGAAGGCGCTGGGGCTGAAGTCTCCTTTGCCCGGAAGGAATCCCGCGCCCACAGAGTACCTGCCCCAAAGCAGGCGATAGCGATGGTAGGGAAAGGTGACGGCAAACGAGAAAAGCAGCGGTGAGGCCACCATCAGCAGCAGCGCCGCTACCACGACCGGTGCGGGCCGAAGGCTCCGCCAGCGGACCTCCCGCCGCCAAAGCGCCACCAGCCCCCCGGCCACGGCCACCGCCACCGCTGCGGGGAGCAGGAAGACGAGCAGCCGGGTGGCAACGGCGCCGCCCACGTGGACGGCGACCACCAGGAGCACCGGTCCTGCCACCCCTACCAGCAGTCGGCGCCACCACCACCGCGGACCGCCCCAACTCGCTCCGGCCACCGCCCCGCCGGCTAACAAGACGACCACGTACCACGGACTGGGAAATGACAGCCCGGCCACCACCGCCAGCACCACCCCCAACCACAGCCCCCCCATGCAGGCTCCCAGGGCTGGTATCGCGGCCACCAGTCCGTAAAGGACGCCCAGCGCCACCCCGTAGAACGGCCGCCCGGCCAGGCTCACCGGGAACTCGTAGTCTGTGGGCAGGTGGAGGCCGTGCCGGGCCAACCAGTACCAGAAGGTCCCGTCGAGGAAGTAGTAGAGCGTGTGCGCGGCCAGCCAGCCACAGAGGAGCAGAACCCCGAACCCCACCACCATGCCCGGCCTCAGGGACCGGCTGCACCGGGCGCAGACGTCCTCGGTTATCTCACCACCAAGAAAGAAGCACTTTGGACACCGCACCTCGTCAGCCTCTCAGCAAACCCCACGGGTGTCCCACCTTGACCTCGTCAAGGTGGGTGCGTAGGGGCGCTGCTCGCTGCGCCCTGGCCTCTGGGCGGG
>CBDVDV010000337.1:0-1787 GCA_965372835.1 uncultured bacterium
GACCGGATGAGAGTCCCCTCGCGCACCGCGAAGGTGTCGTCCCCCGAGAAGACCAGGTGGACGCTCGTACCGTCTTCGCTCATCCATTTGGTCGGGAAACAGCCGGTCTCGCCGGGACCCACGTCCCACAACTCGGTGTAATAGACGTTGGTCCAGGGCCCCCACGGCTCCGGTGCATCGTAGACGGCGAAGCCGCCGTAGAAGCGCGTCCGCGGGTCCGTCATGTGGTTGGGAAGTTGGTGCCACCAGAGGTAGCGACCGAGCCCGGCGTCGTAACTCACACCTGACCGCAGACACCGGTGCTTGTGGGTGAAGACCGCACCTCGGTCAGCGATGTCGGCGCTCCAGCAAGGTCTCCCCTCCTGGTCCAGGCCGGTGAAGAATTCGTAGGCGTCGCGTGTGGTGACGGCGTCCTCGGGTACCCGGGCGAGGATCATGCGGTCGGCGGCCACGTAGGCGCAGGGATGGTCGTGGGAATAGACGTACACGTAGTCGTCACGCGCC
This sequence comes from uncultured bacterium, assembly GCA_965372835.1. Classification (GTDB taxonomy): domain Bacteria; phylum Planctomycetota; class DG-23; order CBDVDV01; family CBDVDV01; genus CBDVDV01. The sequence goes on from CBDVDV010000337.1 coordinate 505, forward strand.
CCGGCGTAGTTCTTGCCGAAGTTGAGGAACGTGCAGTAGCCCAACTCCTCAAACTTCCAGTCGGCCCAGGTCCACGATTGGCCGTGGTCGGACGACCGGCCGAGTTGGCAGTGCTTACCATCCCCGTTGGCGTTGCGGACCCACATGTAGAGCACGCCCTCCACCATGAGCATGCCACTGGCCTTCTTGCCGGCCCTGCCCATGCCTGCGAACTCGGCGTTCGAACGGACATTCTCACCCACGTGCTCCGGGGGATTGCCCACCACTTTCGCCACCCCCATGCTCAACTTCTCCGGGACGACGCCGCGCTCAAACCCCCAGCCGTCGCCGTAGGCGGTGTAGAGGGCATCGTCGTCGGCCCAGGTCAGCGGCCAGTTGTCGCTCCCATCGGCACCACGCATGTAGCACTGGCGCATGATACGTGCCGACGGGGCCCACTCGATGCCGGCTATGACCGGGCTCGGCGGGCAGGGGGGCAGGATGGCCCCGGCCAGCGGCTCGAAGAGGAACTCGGCAATCCCCTGAAGGTGGTCGTCCGTCAGTTGGGAGCCGTTCCGCACCACGATCAACTCCAGGATGGGGCTTACCAGCAGGATCTGGTTCCCCGCGCCCGAACCCCAGAATGCATCGCGGGGCAGAGACCGGAAGACCCCGTCGAAGTTCAGCCACCAGCAGAGCCCCGACCCCGGGCCCGGGGTGCCTGTGGACCTATCCGGCACGGGCGTCCCCGCGTACTCAGTCACTTTTTCGACCCACTCGGGTGAGATGAGGAGTCGTCCCTGCCAGTTACCTTTGTTGAGCATCAGCCTGCCGACGCGGGCAACGGCCCGGGCGGTGAAGTTCGCCCCACCCCAGTTGGCCACCAGGGGCACGCCGTCGGTCTCGTGAGTCTCGCCGTAGCCGATGGACCACTCCTCATCGGCTACGCCGATGGGGCGCATGATGCGCTCGCGCAGCAAGGTCCTGATATCCTTGTGGGGAGCGTCCTTGAGGGCGGCCGTCACCACGTAGGCAAGCATGGCCATACCGGGGTTGCTGTAAGCGACGTCGGAGCCGGGCTCAAAGAGGACGGGTGCATCGTCCCGAGCGTTCAGGAAGGGATTGGGGTCCCGGCGCCAGAACTCCCCCTTCCAGCCGGGCAAGTCCATGTGGTGCTTGGTCAGGTTCGTGAGTCGGTGGGGTCTCCGACCTCTTCGATTCTCTCGGCCGCCGGGAGGATGCTCTTCAGCATCTTCTATTCCCGAGGAGTGCGTGGCTAAGTGGCGGACGGTTATCCTGGACTT
>CBDVDV010000338.1:0-1697 GCA_965372835.1 uncultured bacterium
GTCTTGCCAGGAGTCGAAGCGGCTCAGGCCGTCTGGATGGTGCCCAGGGGCACCCAGCCCTCTTCGTCCGTCTCTACGACGGCGAACCTCACCTTCGGTTCTTGAGTCTCCGGGTCGATGATGCCGGCGTGGAGCATCACTTCGCCGGAGTTGAATGCCTCGGGCACCTGGACCTGTCCCTTGAGCCAGACGTCAGCGGGAAGCCATTCACGGATGTCGGTCGGCACCTCGACGATTTGGGTCAGCGTCCCCTGCGAGAGCCTGAGCACGAAGGGGTAGTGTCGGTAGATGGGAGCCACGCCCACGTTCTCGACCCAGCAGGTGAACTCGAAGGACGCGCCGTCGGCCTTGCGTGTCCGACAGTCGAACTGGCGAAGGACAAAGCGGTAGCCCAGGTCGTTACAGAACCTGGCCAGCCGGTCCATCCACTCCTCAGGCATGGCCGCCGATTTGGGCATCAGGACCGAGCCGTGGAACTTCAGCCCTTGCTGCAGGATGAACTCGAGGTCGAAGCCCTTTTTGTACCAGGTCATGGGGACGCCACAACTCTCAAAGACCACCGGCCCGTGCTTCCAGGCGTCCTGGGCGCTGCACTCGCAGACCTCCTTGGAGTAGCAATCGTAATGGTGGTTCCAACTCAGGTGGTCCGGGAGCCCGGGCGTCTTCCAGAGGCCCAGGTCACCCAGGCAGTCGCAGCGCCAGCCCGCCCCCGCTCGCACGCCCGCGGTCATCTTGTGGCCTGAGATCATGGCCACCAAGGGCGTCTTGGGATGCGCTTCGGCGTAGATGGAGGTTATGGTGTCGATGGCCTCTTCGGAGCAGTCACCGGCGCCCTCACCCCAGGGGCCGATGTAGGACATGTCCACCGACTCCAGGTCGGGGTGGCCGTCGAAGAGCCGACCGAACTCGCGAACGACGTTCCCCCACTGCTCGATGAACTCGGGGCCGTCGTAGACGGCAGCGATGTAGGACTTGGTTTTCTTGTCCCCCGTCCCGGTGGGGTAACGGTCCTGATACCACTGGGGGAGTTGGGGCTGGTTGTGGGAGCCGTGGGGCATCAGGCGGACCTGGAGGGTCTGCCCACGCTCGTGGGCGGTCTCCAGCGACCTCTCAATCACCGTCCAGTCGAAGCGGTCAGGCTCGGGTTGGAAGAGGTCCCAGAACCATCGGCAGTAGGCGATGGTGGTGGGCAGGTACCCCGGCGTCACACCCTCGTGCTCGCGAGGCGGAAACTCCGTCGGCCCCGATTCGGACCACCTCGTCCCGGCGAAGAGCGGGTCGCCGTTGAAGTGCTGGAAGGTGGCGCAGCCCTTGTGGGGGTTGAGCAGAAACGCTGTCGATTCCTTGAGCCGGACCTTCAGTTGCATCGGAAGTCTCTCCTAACTTGTCCGCGATAAAACTCGTGGCGGCGCGTACGCTTTGGTGGTCGCCCTGCCGCAAACTCGCTACGGTCTCGCCATTGGGGCGCACGGACTTGCTCGTGTCAATACCTATCTCGGCTTGACTCATCCCCAGTTTTCATAACTCATTTAGTAGCAAAGAGTACAGTTGTCAGGGGTGGCCCACCCGCTGGCGGGCGGGTGGGTGCGGAGCGCGGGAAACATTGTTTGAGTCTCCCACCAGCGATAGCGTAAGCTTTGCTTACTAAACAACTTGCGATTTCCGGGGCTTCGCCCACACCTTGAGCAAGCTCAAGG
>CBDVDV010000339.1:0-1693 GCA_965372835.1 uncultured bacterium
CTACTCTATCTGCTCCAGGAGTTCTTTCTTCTTGGCTTCGAACTCCTCCTGGGTGAGGAGGCCCTTCTTGACCAGTTCGCCCAGGCGTTCGATCTGGCTGATGGGGTCCTCGGGGGGCTCCTCTTGCTCGCGTTTGGGGAAGCGGCCGTCGCCCTCCTTCGGTGGGCCGATGCCGTAGCGCTCGGCGTGCTCCTTCCAGCCGGTGAGCGTCTTTTTGAAGGTGACCGGATCTTTGATGTAGTGGTAGGTGATGCTCCGCTCGTTGGCCGTCATCACCGTCAGGTGGCCGTAACCGAGGATTCGGCCGATGAGGGGCGCGGTGAGGATGAGGTCGTTGACCTGGTCCAGCGAGGCGTCGCGGTGGCTCTTATTGAGGATGCCCTCCACCTTGATCACCCGGAAGTTGGTCACGATGTAGTACTTGTTGGCCCACCAGAGCCAGATGTAGAAGGTGTAGGGGAGCGGAAGCACCAGCGCCAGCAGCACCAGCCACCAGCCCCCCGGCACCTCCGCTAACTGCCAAATGCCCACGGCGACGGTGAGCAGCCCCAGGTGCACCAGCACCGGCTTATAGAAGGAGACGATCTCGTGTCGCTTGGTGTAGCACTTGAACTCCTCGTCGGCGATGAGCAGTTTTTTTGCGTACCTGAGCACCGGTCCGCCCTCCACGAAGTGAGCGTCACCCTCCCCCGAACAGTATACGGTCGGTGGTCTGGAGTGTAGCAGCAAATCCGTCTCGGCCCAAGCCGTTTCCCCGAACGCCGAGGACCGGCTCAGCCCACGCCTGCCCTTTCACCGCAGAGGCGCAGAGAACAACGACAGCGTAGGCAAGAAGAGAAGGGCGAACACCACGGGCACTGCCCCTGCGGGGCGATGCCCGTGCCACCCAGGTGTTGGTCCATGACGACGGGTGGCACGGGCAGTGGTTCGCCAGCGAGGCAGTACGCCCCATCGGCCCCCTGCGGTTGACAGCGTCGACCGCCTCTGATAGCCTGCCCAGGCACACGGAGAGCGACACGTCTCGTTGGCAGAAAGGGCTCCCGCGATGGGCTACACCTACGGACACTTCACCGACGACGGGACTGAGTTCCTCATCACCCGGCCCGACACCCCCCGCCCCTGGCTCAATCACCTCTCCAACCAGGTTTACGGCGTGTGCCTGAGCCAGTTGGGCTACGGCTACAGTTACTACCGGGCGGAGATCGCGCTGCGGGTGACGGCGATGACCGTCGATACTTACGTGCCCGTCGACCCCCACACCGGCCGATTCATCTACCTTCACGACCGGGACACGAAGCGGGCCTGGCCGGCGACGCCCCTGGCCAACTCGGAGTTCGGCAAGTACCGCGACTACGTCTGCCGAGAGGGCCTGGGCGAATGGCAGTTGGAAGCCTCGCGCAACGGGATACGCACCACCTTTCACGTCTTCGTTCCCTCATGCGAGTCGCAGGACCAGACTGACGACCCGGTGGAACTCTGGCAGGTCACCTTCGAAAACCGGTCTTCGAGGAAACGCCGACTGCGCTTTTTTCCTTTCCTGGAGTGGTACCTCAGCAGCCACCCCGCTACCTACACCGACGTCTTCGCCTTCAACCGGGCCCGGTTCCACGCCAGGACCGGAAGCATCATCGCCCGCATGACCAACCCCGAAAGTTGCATCATGTACGGCGGCTTCATCACCGGCGACTACCGC
>CBDVDV010000340.1:0-1660 GCA_965372835.1 uncultured bacterium
ACGAGCAGGGGATAGCGTGGATGGGGATGGCCGCGAAGCGGCTCGACCACCGCCGGGGTCCTGACCGTACCGTCAAAAAAGATGGCCTTGGCTGAGTAGCCCCAGAACCCCATGGCGTCCATGGCGCTCAGCGGCGTGTTCGCTGCATAGTAGGCCTGCGAGAGAAAGAGAAGGACGAGCACCGCCACGAGGAGCACACCAAAGAGCGAGAAACCTGCGCCGGGTGGCTCTGCACTTCCGGGAGCCGCGCTCTGTCGGCGGAGCCTTCGCCAAAGCACGAAGAGGACGGCAACGAGGACCAGCACCACGAAAAGAATCAAGCCCCGGCTCAGCTGCGGTCCCGCCCACACCGAGGAGATCAAACTCAGCAGAAAGAGGGTGATGGCGACGGCGCCGATGCCGAGTCCATAGGCCAAGGAAAGGGTCTCAAACCGGGAGGACCTTCTCTCCGGGCCAATACACCTGAGCGCAAGCCAGCCGGGAATGAGCGCGAGGAGCAGGCAGACGACCGTTCCCACCATCTGTTAGTCCTCCGCCCCTACGGGTCGCACGACTGCCGGCTCGTCCTGGGGGACGGGGAGGATGCGCGAGTCGACGATTCGGTACTGCCCCGAAGTGGTGCGGGTGTAATAGAGCACCCAGGAGATGCCTCGCTCCCGGAGCAGGGCCCCCTCCTGCGTGAGGATGCGGGCTTCCAGCCCCGCCGATTCGGGCACCGGCCCTTCGTAGGTGTAGACCGTCCGGGGAAGGAGCAGATACCGCGCCCGCCAGGGCAACTCGTTGGTCACCAGGAGCACGGAGGCTGCTTCGGGGATTTGGCGCGCTGCCTCCCCCAGGAAAGGAGCGAGGTCGCCCAGGATGGCTTCCCGTTTCTCGACTTCGCTCTTCGCCGTCAGCACCCGTACCCGGTTGGCCCAGGCGGCCATTTCCCGGAAGAACTGGAGCACACCGATGCAGCAGGCCACGATGAGCAACAGCCCGACGAGCCGGGCCAAGAGACCCCGGTGCGGAAGGACCTCGGTGTCACCCTCCCCCCCGTCCGCAGAGGGGAGAGACTCGGGATGAATCGGAGGGAGCGAAGCGACCGGAGAGGTCGGAGACCTCACCCGGGCCGGCCCCGTCGACTCGCGAGTCACTCTCAGTCACTCCCTCGGGTCGGCGAACTCTCCAGGGCAGTTGGACCCTCCGACGCGGGGTCCTGTGGGCGCACCTCCAGGAGTCTCAGCGACGCCTCCTGATACACCCGCGTGGTACCGGCCAAGACGCTGGCGGAGCCACGGGACGAGGAGGTGAGGAGCACCACCTGCTCCAGTGTCAGATCCACGATGAACCCCCGGTCATAGGCGAAGTGGTAGACGCTCCTCGAGGTACTCTCGGTGACGGCCTGGTATCCTGCCCGGGTTGGGGAGGCGGTCTGATGACTCGTCTCGGCTTCGATTCTCAGGCAGGGATAGCCGTTCCGCCTGACCGTCCGCACCCAGGTCTGCCCACGCACCAGGAGGGTAGAGCCCCCTTGGCCCAGCCGGGATTCGGTCTTGCTCGACGCCGCCACGCCTCTCCTCAAGCCCTCCTCAGGGAAGGTGAAGTCGCGGCCGAAGATACGGTAGAACTCCCGGGCACGCGAGGCTCCCCCCACCAGACGGCCCCGCAGGTCGAGGGT
>CBDVDV010000341.1:0-1624 GCA_965372835.1 uncultured bacterium
GTGTTGAGGTACCCGCGTACGGCTTCCCACCGTGGTGTGGTCTGGTCGGGGCCTTTGAGTTCTGCGTCCGTGGCGGCGGTGGTGGACTCGCCGATTCGTCGGCAGGTCACCAGGCAGCTTCTCGGCGGCGAGGCCGCCGTCTGGATACTCGTGGAGAGCGGCCAACGGGAAAGGGACGAGGCCGCGGCGAGAGTGCTCGAGAGCGAACTGGAGAGCCTGGGAAGAACGCTCGCGCGCCCTGACCCCGGCGAGGGCGCTGTGGCAATGCAGTCCTACGGACCGGGGGATACGCCCACTCCCGAGGGGGTTTTCCGGCCGTCCTTTTCTCTGCTGCGCGTCTCCCGCTCCGACCCCGCTGAGCGGGTGCTGGTGAGCATGCTTCTGGGCAGCGAGCCTGACCTGGGAGAGTACGCTGACCAGCCCATCGCCTTTGCCGTCTTTGGTCGTGGCCGCGTACTCTATGCCCTGGTGGGAAAGGGGATCAACAGGAACACGATCCGGGAGGCGTGCGCCTTTCTTTCCGGCCCGTGCGCCTGCGTGATCAAGGCGCAGAGCCCGGGCACAGACCTGCTGATGGCCGCCAACTGGGACGCTTTTCTAAGAGGGGCGCAGGTAATCGACGAGGCGCTGCCGCCGCTCGTGGGCGTTCTGCCGGCTGCGGTGACGCAAGAGCGCGTCGACTCGCCCGCGGACGCCGCCGTGTCGGGAGCAGCCGATGCTTATGAGCCGACCCCGGCCGGCAGTCTGGTGAGAAACGTGGTGATCGCCGTCGCCGCGGTTGCCTGTGTTGTGCTGGCGGCTGCGATTGTCCTCCGTCTCCGCCGGCGAAGGGCAGGCACTCGCAGGGAGCGGAGCGACCGGAGAGGTCGGAGGCCCAACTGAGCCCTGCCAGGATTTCCTTTTCCCGCTCATACGAGTCGCACGACCGGTCTTGAGCCCGCAAAGGAGCAACTCGGATGACGCTCTGGCGCCTGGTGGTGAAAGAGATCCTCCACCGCAGGCTCAACTTCGTCTTGGGGCTGCTCTCGGTCGTCGTTGCGGTTGGCTGCCTGGTGGGTGCCCTCACGCTGCTCAAGGTGCACGACGTTCGCACCCGGTGGGTGCTGGAGCGCAAGGAGGCGGAAACCAGGGCCAGGCTGGCGACCCTGAGCGACGACGTGCGAAAGGCCATGCTCAAACTGGGCTTCAACGTCGTCATACTCCCCCGCGACCTGAACCTGGCCGACTGGTACGCGGAGGACTACGCCTCGAAGTACATGCCGGAAGAATACGTGCATCGGCTTGCCCAGGCCGACATCATCACCATTCGCCACTTGCTGCCCAGCCTCCAGCAGAAGGTCAAGTGGCCCGAACGGAAGAGAACCATCATTCTGGTCGGCACCCGGGGGGAGGTGCCCAGCCTGCACAAGGATCCCAGCAAGCCCCTGGTGGAGCCGGTGCCCGAGGGGACGGCGGTGGTCGGCTATGAACTGCATCAAAGCCTGGGCCTCAAAGAGGGCGACACGGTCACACTCCTTGGTCGGGAGTTCACGGTGGCCAGGTGCCACGGCGAACGGGGCAGCAAGGACGACATCACCGTGTGGATCAGTTTGAAGGAAGCCCAGGAACTCCTGGACAAGAGGGG